>JADYYN010000121.1 GCA_020853635.1 Gemmatimonadaceae bacterium | reverse complement strand
GCTGCGTCAGACTTTCGTCCATTGCGCAATATTCCCCACTGCTGCCTCCCGTAGGAGTCTGGGCCGTGTCGCAGTCCCAATGTGGCTGGCCATCCTCTCAGACCAGCTACCCGTCATAGCCTTGGTGGGCCGTTACCCCGCCAACTAGCTGATAGGCCGCGAGCGCCTCGATTTGCCCCGGAGGTTTCCTCACCAGACGATGCCGTCCAGTGAAGGTATGCGGTATTACCCGGCCGTTGGGCCGGCTATCCCCCACAAATCGGAAGCTTGCTCACGTGTTACGCACCCGTTCGCCGGTTACCCTTGCGGGCCCCCGTGACTTGCATGTGTTAAGCACGCCGCCAGCGTTCGTCCTGAGCCAGGATCAAACTCTCCAATGAAAGTTCAACAGGCTCTTCCGAATCGCTGTCACGCTGTCATCGCATGACAGCGTTATTCGGAATCACAATAGTATTGTTCAGGTCTGAACTCTCCCCTGACGCCTGAACGGCACCAGGATCATAGAGTTCGCCTCGCACACTTTGCGATTTCTCTCGATCTCGATTTTCAATCAGCGTTGTTGCTTGCTCAGCCCCGCTTTCTGCGGGAGCCTCCAAGAATACCCAGAGATAGTTGCGGTGTCAAGGCCTGTTTCAAACTTTCTTGCCTCGATTCACGCTCCGTCGCGTCGCCGCGCCAGACCCACTCTGCGCTCCCCCGTTTCCGGGGAAGAGGGCGAACAATAGTCAGCACTTTTTCGATGCGCAAGGGGGGTTCGTGATGAAGTTGAGCGCGATGCGTTTCTCCTCTGTGACAAGCTCGACGAATGCACGCGCACGAACGGAAATCGCTGAAAATGAACCGGACAGGGTTCGGTGACTGCGCTTGCGCTTACCGCGTAGCACCACAGAGGACACAGAGAGCACAAAGAACCGCGGAGAACTACATCACCACAGGGGACACAGGGGACACTGGGGACACTGGGGAAAACGTTGAACGCAGTGAGCGAACCGCGAACGCTCATTCGTCAATGCACGCACTCGATTCACGAGCGATCCGACGTGCTCCACCACGCGCCACCACCCGATGCGACACCAGCCGCGGCAACAACCGAACGCGCGCACAGAGCTACGCTGCGGCATATCCACCATCTACGATCTCCCATCCACCATCGCGCATAAACAGAACGCCCCGGTCCAAAGACCGGGGCGTTGTGTTTATGCGCCGTGTAGGAATCGAACCTACAACCTAGTGATTAAGAGTCACTTGCTCTGCCAATTGAGCTAACGGCGCGCACTACACACAAAGTCCGCGAGGCGCGCCAGGAGGGAATCGAACCCCCGACCCACAGCTTAGAAGGCTGTTGCTCTATCCAACTGAGCTACTGGCGCTTCACTACCTGCCGTGTCGTTCCTGCAACCGCGCATCGCGTCTCATCGGGGCGGCCGGATTCGAACCGGCGACCTCCTGCTCCCAAAGCAGGCGCGATACCGGGCTACGCTACGCCCCGTGAACCGTCCCGAACTCTAGCGACCCCAACCCGCGCGGTCAACCGGCAACTTTCCGCAACCACAACACATCCACACACACACACCGGACGCACACTCACACGCGCGCCGACGCCTGCCACTGCGCCACCAACGCCCGGAATGCACGACCGCGATGACTCACACGGTCCTTCTCCGCCTGCGTCACGCGACCGAACGACGCGCCAAGGTCATCACTCCACACGATCGGGTCGTACCCGAACCCGCCGTCGCCATCGCGCGCGCGGAGGATCCGTCCAGTGGTCTCGCCTCTCGCCACCCATTCGCGCCCTGCACTGTCGCGCGCCACGACCACCGACACGTAGCGCGCGCGCCGATCCTCACTGTGCTCGAGCGCGGCGAGCAGCGCGTCGACGTTGTGCTGGTCGAGCGCGATACCGTCGAGCGTCGCGCCGGTCCATCGCTTACTGCGCACGCCCGGTGCACCGCCAAGTGCCGCGACCTCGAGCCCCGAGTCATCCGCAACAACCACGTGGCCCGGGAGCCGTGCCGCGAAGTACGCCGCTTTCGCCCGCGCATTCCCCTCGAACGTCTCGTGTGTCTCGAGCGCGTCCTCCACGGGATCCTCCTCCGCGAGCCCTACTGCAGCGAGATCATCGACGCCGATGCCCTGCGCGGCGAAGAAGGCCACGAGCTCGCGACGCTTGCCCGCACTGCGCGTCGCGACCACGACACGCGATGGCGCCCCGCTTGTCATGCGAGGCCGAGCGCCTGGCGCTGCGCGCCGTCGAGCGCTGTGATGCCGGTGGTCGCGAGATCGAGCAGACGGTCGAGCTCACCACGCGCGAACGTGCCGTGCTCGCCGGTGCCCTGCACTTCGACGAATCGGCCCTCGCTGCTCATCACCACGTTGGCGTCGACGTCCGCGCGCACGTCCTCCTCGTACTCGAGATCGAGCACCGGGCGTCCGCCCACGACACCGACGCTCACCGCAGCGACACGTCGCTTGACCGGCGACGACGTGATGCGTCCCGTGCGCACCATCCAGTCGAACGCATCCACGACCGCGACCGCCGCACCGGTGATCGACGCGGTGCGCGTGCCGCCGTCGGCCTGCAGCACATCGCAGTCCACCTTCAGCGTGTACTCACCCCACTTGAAGTCGTCGAGCATCGCGCGCACGCTGCGTCCGATGAGGCGCTGGATCTCCTGCGTGCGTCCGCCCACCTGACCGCGCTCACGCGCCGTGCGTGTGTGGGTCGCGCGCGGCAGCATTGCGTACTCGGCGGTGAGCCAGCCTTCGCCCTTCCCCTTCTTCCAGCCGGGGACACCGTCCTCGACGCTCACCGCGCAGAGCACGCGCGTGTTGCCGAAGCTCACGAGGCAGGATCCCTCGGCGTTGGCGACCGCCGCACGCTGCAGTGTGACGGGACGCAGGGCATCGAGGGCGCGTCCACCCGGACGTGCACCCGCAGAAGACTCATTCGACACGGGAACTCCGCAACTTGGCGATGAGGCCCGTCGTCGATTGCCCGGGCGTAAGGGGGATGATGACGACACGACCGCCGCGCGCGCGCACGACGTCGGTACCGACGACGGTGTCAGGCGTGTAATCCCCGCCTTTCACGATCACGTCGGGCTGCAGCACCTGCACGACCTCGAGCGGTGTGTCCTGATCGAAGACCACGACGACGTCGACGGCCGCCAGTCCAGCGAGGACGTATTCGCGCTCCGCCTCGCTGCGTACGGGCCGATCCGGGCCTTTACCCAGACGCCGCACCGAGGCATCGCTGTTCACGCCGACGATGAGCATATCACCGGCCGCGCGTGCGCCCGTGAGCACATCGATGTGGCCGGGATGCAGGAGGTCGAAGACCCCGTTGGTGAAGACGACCTGTCCCTGATGCGTCGCGCGCCACGCGGTGATCCACGCGGCCGCTTCCGACCAAGTCATCACCTTCGCACGAGGATCGACGCGCGTCAGAACGTCCCCACGGCCTCGGGGTGGAAATGCACCTCGCGCACGAAGCCCGGGAACTCGATGATCTCGTAGTAGTCCGCGAAGATGTGGATCGTCCCGCGGCGCCGTCGGACGGTCACCTTGCTCGCACCTTCGGGCAGCTTGAGCGAGTCGGCATAGAGCTTCAAGCGGCTGCGGATGAGCGGGTCGCCCCGGTGCTGCGCGAAGCGCGCCTCGGACTTCATGCGGTCCTGGAACTGGTAGAAGGCCCAGTACTTGGTGCCGATATGGTACCCGAACCAGCCGACGGCGGCCAGGAACACGAGCGTCAACAGACACCCGAGTCCGCCCACCCCCCTGCGCCGATTCACCATTGCGACTGTGCTCCCTCGATGACGTCGTTGACGATGCGCTCGATCGCCTGTTTGCGGCCGAGTGCTTCACCCTGATCGGCGTACTCGCCCTCGGCGGACATATTCGTCCGCGTCCAGAGCGTCTTCCCGGTCACGGTATCGACGATCTCGATGTCGAGTTGGACACGCAGGCGCCGGCGGGCCGACGTAGCCTGCCCCGAGCTCGCGCTGAATCCGGCGGGGATGTCCGGTTCGAATCGGGTGATCCGCCCGCGGACCAGCGCCGTGGCCTTCTCCTCGGGTGCATCACGAAGTCCGAGCCGCGACTGCAGTGCGAGCCGGAGCGCGTCCTGCAGCTCGGTCGGGAGCTCGGACGACGTCGTCCCGTTCTCGAGCGGCAGGACGGCGACGGTCTTCACGTGCGGCGGGAGTCCGCCGCCCGCGAAGCCGTACAAGCACCCGGTGCACAGGGTGAGCGTGGCGAAGACCGCGGCGAGCAGCGCGCGGCGCGAGACGGGGCGGGAGCGGGAGAGGCGCACGGATGAAGTCTCGGGGTCGCGGGGGCGCAGGTCAATCCGCGCGAGGCGAGAGCCCGCGCTCCATGAGCTGCCGCATCTCGAGCGGCAGGCTCGTCGGTCGACCTTCGGCGGTCACGGACACCAGCGTGGTGCTCGCGGACACCAGCCGCTCGCCGACGATGTCGCCGGGCTCCGTCACGCGCACGATCTCGTACGCGAAGGTGACCATGCGAGACCGTACCCCGGTGAGCCGCGTCTCGATCCGGACGACGTCGTCGTAGCGCGCGCTCGCGTGGAACCTGAGCTGTGCGTCGGCGACGGCGAGCCGGATCCCCCGCCCCTCCATCTCGGCGTAGGTCATGCCGAGCGAGCGGATGAAGTCGGTACGCCCGACCTCGCACCACACGAGGTAGTTCGCGTGATACGCGACACCCATCTGGTCGGTCTCGGCATACCGCACGCGCACTTCGGAGACGGAGAGCATAGGGGGCGAGTCTACCGGGACATGACGCCCTTTGTAAAGGGCGCAGGGACGCGGTACCATTCTGCGATGCTTCCCGCCCCCTGCTACGTGATCTCGGACGCGCACCTTGGTGCCGCGCCGGCGGACACGGAACGCGACCTGCTCACCTTCCTCGAGCGGTTGCCGTCGGACGCCCGCTCGTTGGTGATCAACGGGGACCTGTTCGACTTCTGGTTCGAGTGGGGCCACGCCGTGCCGCGCGCTGGTGTGCGCGTACTTGGCGCGCTGGCGCGATTGACGGATGCCGGCATCCCGGTATTGTGGATCGCCGGGAACCACGACTGCTGGGGCGGCGAGATCCTCACGAAGGATCTCGGCCTCGATTATCGGTTCGGCCCGTGGCGCGGAGAGGCGGGCGGCTGGGACGCCGTCTTCGAACACGGGGACGGACTGCGAGTGAACGAGGATGCGCCCTACCGACGCCTCCGCGCGGTACTGCGGTCGCCGATCTCCATCAGGCTGTTCCGCTGGTTGCACCCCGACCTCGGCACCTGGATCGCGCTCAAGAGCTCGCACACGAGTCGCAACATGCGACCGCGGGACGGGGGGGAGGGGCTGCGCGGGGTCGCGAACCAGCGACTTGCTGCGAGCGACGCACCGGGGCTCCTCGTGTTCGGACACTCCCATGTCGCGACGCTGGAGCGGATGCACGGGCGCGTGTTCGCGAATCCGGGCGCGTGGCTCGACGGGCCGCGGTATCTGCGCGTCGTGCCGGAGCGCGTGGACCTCTGTCGCATGACGGCCGACGGGCACGTCGTCGAAGGGACGCTCGCGCGCGACGGGTGATCTCGCACAGACCGACTGCGGCGCGCGTGCAGCGGCCGTCAGCGGAAGCGGAAGCTCGCCTGGATGAGCGGCCCGAACGGCGTCTGACGGATCGCGACCTTGCCTGGCAGGTCCCACAGCTGCGCGGCGACGAACGCGTCAGCCCCCGCGAAGAGGTGGTTGAAGATCAGCACCGCGATCCAATCCTCGTAGTGCAGCCTGCGCGTGCGCACGTACGCTGCATCGAACGGTGAGACACGCCACTCGGCGACGGTCGGATTGCCGTTGGTGTCGAGGACCGGGAGACCCGTCACGGCATCGAACTGGAAGCGGAGCGGTACGGAATCGCCCGCGGAAGCGCGTGCGATGCGCAGGTCCTCCGCCGAGCGATGGACGAGCGCGAGTGAGGCGACCTCGATGAGGAAGAACATGCCGCCCGCGTATCCGCGATCGAGCTTCGCTTGGCCGGCGCCCGGCAGCATCAGCGAGTAGAGGAACGCGCGACGCGGCGAGATCGGCGGTCGCAGCGTGTCCTGCTGCTGCGCGGCGCCCGATGCTCCACCCTGCGTCGCCGCGGTCGCCGGTGCAGCGAGCACGGGCCGCGACACGCCCGCCCGGATGCTGTCCGCCTGCTGGGCACGTGACAACGCAGGCAGCGCCAGCAGCACGAGGGCTGCGGCGCTCAGGCGACCGACGCGATGGAGAGGCGAACAGGACATGCCGCTGAGTGCGACCCGCAAAAGACGTGGAGGTTCCGCTCGTCCGACGCGCGGAAGATAACGCGTCCATCCCGTCTAGCGGGTCCACACCGCGATGAGCCCGCAGGCCATGTTGCGGAAGTCGCCGGCGTATTGCGCCGGGATCGTCGCGGGGCCCGCGAAGACCTCGATCCCATGGATCTCGCTTGGCGGCGGCAGGTGTTGACCGAGATTGATCGGCACGTCGTGCAGCACCACGCCGTCGATGGCGAGTCGCATGTAGCAGTTCCGGCCACCGACGAGATCGAGGGAGTTCACGCGCCGTGAGACCGGGATGACGCCTTCGGGACCGACGATGAGTTCGACGGCGCTCACGTTCGAGAGCATCTGCCACGCACTGACAACGCGGCGGCGTTCGATGTCGGCGCGCGTGATGGACGCGGTCGCGAGTCCGTCCCGGCGACGGCGCTCGAAGTCGTTGTGCCGTTCGCGTTTCTCCGCAGCATCGGCTTCGACGCGGACGGCGTCGAGCACCACGCCGGATGTGCGTTCGAGCAGCACGGCCGCCGGCGTGCGGCCGGGCTGGACGCGCACCGTACCGACCGCGAGGTAGTAGCCCGGGTATCGGGCTTCGACGCGCATGTCACCCGTGGGCAGGTCGACGAGCAGCGCACGTCCGAGCGAGTCGGAGCGCAAGCGGTACACTGTGCGCATCGCATCGGTGGCGACGAGTTCCACCCCGGCGAGCGGTCGCTCGGTGCTGTCGGTGACGAAGAACTCGACCTCGGTACGGATGCGTGCGATGCGGGCCGGCGGGTTGATCGGCACGGGCCCGACGGCGGTGGGCGCGTTCGCCGCGACGACGGGGCCCCGTGACGCCGACGACGGCAGTCGTATCGAGAGCGCGGAGAGCGAGTCACCCCGGACCTCGATCTCCCGCTGCGCCGGCTGCGCGCGCGCCGCGGTCATGCCCTCGGTGATGGCCGAGACGCGGTACCGACCGGCAAGCACGAGCGGGAAGCGTGCGTCTCCACTCGAATCGGCGACAGCCACGTAATCCGTGCCGTCGAGCCGCACGGTGGCGCCTTGCAGCGGCAATGTGGGATCATCCGGCGGCGGCCGGAGGCGCACGACGAGGGCACTCCCCAACGCACGATAGATGACCACGCCCGCGCGCTCGACCTGCGTGATCTCCCCACCGACGACCTTGGGACCGCGCCACTTGATGGGAGAGCCGACCACGGAGAGCCGCGCGCTCGCGCGCGTGGACTGCGTGATCCGCTGCAGTTCCGGCATGCGGATGTGCCAACTGCTCACCAGCCATTCGCCGTCCGGCAATCGCGTGAACTCCACGCGACCGCCGGGCTCAGCGCGCTCCGAGGCTGCGGGCATGTTGGTGAACGCGAAGTCGAGCGACCGCAGCTCCGCGGTAGCGCGGTCGATCCAGAACGTGCCCTCGATGTCGCGGCGTGCGCGGGCCGCCTCGATCGGACGAAATGCGAGGCCGATGAGTCCCGGTTCGTCCTCGGGTGGCGCCGCCAACTGGAAGCAGTGCGTGGCGGCGAACGAATCCGAGAGCAGGACGTCGGCGTCCGGCGCGTAGTAGATGACCTCACCGTCGCGCTCGACCACATAGCCGTCGGTCGCGAGGAGCGCCGCGTCCTGACTGCGGAACGGCCGATGGCTCGGGCCGCGGGCGAGATGCACGACTTGATCGACCACCCGACGTCCGGTGGTGTCGATCTGTCGGTCGTATTGCGTCCACTCGGCGATGAGCCCGCCATCGCGCTGCGTCTCGGCCACGAGTAGGGCTTTGCGCGCCTCTTCCCACACCTCCGCGACGCGGCTGCGGCCGTCCGCGCGCGCGCGGCAGGCATCCGATCGACGTACGGTGATGGTCGACAGCCGGACCGGGTCGCGCTGAAGGACCACGCGGACGGTGACCGGCGCGGCGCCCAGATCGAGCGCGCCGACAACCGTCGGGCGGAAACCCACTTGCAACGCGCGGACGGTCACCCGCATCGGGTGCGGTATCCGCAGCAGGAACGCACCGTCCGCGTCACTCAGCGCGCGGCCGACGATGTCGCCTCGCCCGTCGGCGGCGGTGAGCAGGATCCCCGGCGCAGGGGTGGTGGCATCCGGCAGTACGACGGTGCCACGCACCTCCTGGGCCGCGGCCTCCCGCCCGCCCGCCGAGTAGAGGCCGAGCAGAAGCAGGAGGAGCGACACAGCACGGCGTGGCATCAGTGGCACCACTGCGAGGGGGATGGCATCCAAGCTGGGAATGCGCGCTCCGCCCCGCAAGACCGACAGGGACGACCCGTTACGGCAGCTTGGCGATGAGTTCGACTTCGACGCTCACGCCGCGGGGCAGCGCCGCGACCTGCACCGTGGAACGCGCCGGACGCGCACCATCGATCGCGGCACTGTAGACCTCGTTGAACCGGGGGAAGTCGGCCATGTCCTGCAGGAAGACCGTGGTCTTCACCACATCCTTCCACGACACGCCGGCCTTGGCGAGCACCTCGCGCAGATTGGCCATCACCTGGCGCGTCTGCGGTTCGATGTCGCCCGTCACGATCTCCATCGTGACCGGATCGAGCGGGATCTGGCCGGCGGTGAAGAGGAAACCGCCGGCGATGGTGGCCTGCGAGTACGGCCCGATGGCGGCCGGTGCCTTGTCGGTGCTGACGAGTTGAACGCTCACTGCGATCTCCTAGAAGAGTCCCGAGATGGAGCCGTCCGGATGGATGGCCATCTTCTCCGCCGCGGGTGCCTTGGGCAGCCCCGGCATGGTCATGATCTCGCCGCACTGTGCGACGAGGAATCCTGCGCCTGCGACCGGATACACGTCGTTGACCGTCACACGGAAGCCCGTGGGCCGCCCGAGTTTGGTGGCGTCGTCCGACAACGAGTACTGCGTCTTCGCCATGCAGATCGGCGTCTCGCTCAGCCCGATGCTCTCGAGATACGCGATGGCCCGATCAGCCTTGGCGCTGTAGTCAGCACCCTCGCCACCGTAGACCTTCTTCACGATGGTGTCGATCTTCTCCTTGATCGGGCGCTTGGCATCGTAGAGTGGCTGGTACTTCGACTTCCCACCCTTGAGGATGTCGAGCACCTCGCGCGCCAACGCTTCGCCGCCTGCCCCGCCCTTGGCAAAGACTTCACAGAGTGCGACGCGCGCGCCGGCTTTCTCCGCCGCCTCGCGCACAATGGCGATCTCAGCGTCGCTGTCCGTGCCGAAGCGGTTGATGGCGACCACGAGTTCCATGCCGAACTGCCGCACATTCTGGATGTGATGCTCGAGGTTCACGACACCCCGCTTGAGGGCGGCCACGTCCTCGGTCGCGAGTTCGGTCTTCTTCGCCCCGCCGTTCATCTTGAGCGCGCGGATGGTCGCGACGAGCACCGCGGCCTCCGGCTTGATGCCACCGAAGCGGCACTTGATGTCGAAGAACTTCTCGGCGCCGAGATCCGAGCCGAAGCCGGCTTCGGTGACGACCACGTCGCCCACCGCCAGCGCCGCGCGCGTAGCGAGGATGGAGTTGCAGCCAAGCGCGATGTTGCCGAACGGACCCGCGTGCACGAACGCAGGGCCACCCTCGAGGGTCTGCACGAGGTTGGGACGGATGGCATCCTTGAGCAGCATCGCCATCGCACCGTGTGCCTTGAGGTCGCGGGCGTAGATCGGCTTGCGATCGGCGCCGGCGGTGGAGCCGACGATGATGTTGCCGAGGCGCTGCTCGAGATCGGCGGCACTGGTGGCGAGGGCGACGATCGCCATCACTTCGGAGGCCGGGATGATCACGAAGCGCTCCTCGCGCACGACGCCTTCCGCCGGACCGCCGAGACCGATGATCACCTTGCGCAGCGCGCGGTCGTTCATGTCGATGGTACGCGGCCACGTGATGCGGCGCGGATCGATGTTGAGCGCGTTGCCCTGCTGCAGATGATTGTCGAGCATCGCGCTGAGCAGCGCGTGCGCCGACGAGATGGCGTGGAAGTCCCCGGTGAAATGCAGGTTGATATCGTCCATCGGCAGCACCTGCGCGTAACCGCCGCCGGCCGCGCCGCCCTTCACACCGAACACCGGGCCGAGTGAGGGCTCGCGGATGCACAGCACGGCGTTGGTCCCGATCTTCCGCAGCGCCTGCGCCAGGCCCACCGATGTGGTGGTCTTCCCTTCACCGGCTGCGGTTGGGTTGATCGCGGTGACGATTACCAGCTTGCCCTTCGCCGGGCGCGTGGTGAGTTCGAGTGCGACCTTCGCCTTGTACTTGCCGTAGAGGTCGAGGTCATCGGGGCCGAGGCCGATCTCCGCGGCGACGTCGGTGATCGGACGCAGTGTCGCGGCTTGGGCGATCTCGATATCGGATGGGACACTCATAACGTGCGGTACCTCTCGGGGGGAAAAGGAGACCAGCAGAACTCACGTCAATGCGAAGAACCGTCTTGTGTTGCTGACCACCGCCGCGCCGAGCGCGTGCACATCGACCGCGCGGACCTCAGCGAGGCGTTGCAGCGTATACGCACACCACGCCGGCTCGTTGCGCTTCCCTCGGTTCGGCACCGGGGCAAGATACGGACTGTCGGACTCGATGAGGAGACGGTCCTCAGGCACGAGCCGGAGCAGCGCCAGGTCATCCCATTTCTTGAAGGTGATGATCCCACTGAACGAGACGTGCCACCCCGCCGCGAGCGCGACCTCGGCGAGGGCGTGCGAGCCCGTGTAGCAGTGCAACACCCCGCCGATGCCCGCGTCGCCGGCGTCGCGCACCATGGCCGTGGTGTCGTCCTCGGCCTCTCGGGTGTGCACCACGACCGGGCGGCCGCGTTCGCGGGCGATGGCGAGCTGATCCGCGAAGGCGCGACGTTGGAGCGGCCGCGGCGAATGGTCGTAGTGATAGTCGAGGCCGCACTCGCCGACGGCGACGGCGCCGTGCGTCATCGCGTCGCGGATGCCGCTGCCGTCGCGTGCCGGGTCGTAGGACGCCGCGTCATGCGGATGCACGCCGGCGGTCCACCAGACGCCTCCGTGGGCCTCCGCGAGGCGCCTGGCGCCCGCAGCGGCCTCCAGCGACTCGCCGCTGCAGACCACGCCGAGCCCGGCGGCGTCCCGCAGACGCTGGAGCACCGCCGCGACGTCCTCGGAGAAGCCTTCACCGGCCAGATGCGCGTGCGAGTCGATGAAGGGTGGCCGATGCGACGAGGCCCCGTCGCGTACGTCGCGGCGGGGCCCCGGGGTCTCGGTCACAGGTGCGCGTCCGGACCGATCAGGCGCGCACGGGCGTCACGGCCTTCGCCGTCGTGCCCGGCGCGAGGCGCGGGTACTTGCCCTCGATCCACATCAGGATCGGCGAGGCGACGAAGATGGAGCTGAACGTCCCGGTGAAGATGCCGAAGGTCATCACCCACGCGAACGGCCGGATGATGTCGCCGGCGAGGATGAGCAGCGAGAGCGTCGCAGCGATGGTGGTGCCGTGCGTGAGCACCGAGCGCGGCAGGGTCTCGTTCACCGAGCGATTGAGCGTGTCGTACAGCGGCTCCTTCTTCCCCTTGCGGAGATTCTCACGGACACGGTCGAAGATGATGATCGTGTCATTCAGCGAATAGCCGATCACCGTGAGCACGGCCGCGATGATCGTGAGCGAGATCTCGAGGTCCATCAACTTGATGAACGCGATCGTGGCCAGGATGTCATGCGCCGTCGCGATGACGGCGGCGATGCCGAAGTTGCGGTCGAACCGGAACGCGAGATAGATCAACGTGATCATGAAGGACACGAGCACGGCGATGACCGCGCCGCGGGTCAGCTCGGCGCCGACGCGCGGCCCCACCGCCATACGGTCCTCGACGATGAAGCTCTCGGCGCCAAGCGAGCTCCGGAGCGCTTCCTCGATCTTCTTGGAGACGCCGGTCGCTCCAGACTCCTGCTCGGCGACCTGCTCCGCTTCCTGCGCACGAACGGTGTACGTGGTCGCATCGCCGTACTGCTGCACCTCGACGCCGCGCACGCCGGCGCCATCGAGCGCGCTGCGGATCGCACCGACGTTCGGCGCCGACACGAACTTCAGGCGCATCAACGTGCCGCCCGTGAACTCGATGGAGGACGTGAACCAGCCGTTGACGAACGCCGACCCGAACCCGATGACGACGAACGCCGCCGTGAGGATGATGGCGGTGCGCCAGTGGCGGATGAAATCGATCTTGGTGTCGTGAAGGATACGCAGCATCAGATGCTCAGAGTCTGGTGCTCACCCTTACGGTTGAGCCAGACGAGGAAGAAGGTCTTGGTCACGAAGATCGACGAGAACATCGAAGCCACGATGCCGGCGAGGAGGGTCACCGCGAAGCCCTTCACCGGGCCGGATCCGTACTGGTAGAGCACCACCGCCGTGAGCGCCGTCGAGACGTTCGAGTCGACGATGGCGCTCATCGCGTGCTTGAAGCCCTCTTGGATCGCGAGTCGCGCGGTGCGGCCCGCGTTCAGCTCTTCACGGATGCGTTCGAAGATCAGCACGTTCGCGTCCACCGCGATACCGATGGAGAGCACGAAGCCGGCGAGGCCGGGCAACGTGAGCACCGCATCGAAGCTCGCGAGGATCGCGAGCGTGAAGATCACATAGAGGATCAGCGAGTACACCGAGAGGAGGCCGCTGAACCGGTAGTACAGGATCATGATCACGATGACGGCAACCACCGCGACGCTTCCCGCGAGCACTCCGGCGTCGATCGAGTCCTGGCCGAGCGAGGCACCGATCTGGCGGCCGTCGACGACCTTGAGCGGCACCGGCAGTGCACCGGCCCGGAGCACCAGCGCAAGGTCCTGCGCGGCCTGCAGGTCGTTCCCGCCCATCGTGATCTGGCCGCGCGCGCCGATCGCACTCTGAATGACCGGGGCACTCATCACGCGATCGTCGAGCACGATCGCCATGTTGTCATTGATATGCCGCGCGGTCTCCTTCCGGAAACGCTGACCGCCTTCGTTGTTGAACACGAAGTCGACCTTGGCGCCTTCGAGCGGATCCTGGTTCGGCGTCGCGCCGGTCAGGAACGTGCCATCGATGATCGCGCGCGAGTCGAGCACGTACAGCGGGAGATAGGCCTCAGTGCCCAGCATGAGCGAATCCTTGCCCCAGCGGACATCCTTGCCCGGCGGCAGCGCGGCTGCGATCTCCGGCTTGGCGAGCAGGCCGTCGATGGTCGCGAAATCCTTCATCGCAACGAGATACTGCCCTGGCATCTGCCCTGGGCTCACCAGACGACGGAACGGACCGTCGGCGGCGGTGCCTGCCGTGTCCGCGGCTTTCTCCGCCTGCTGGAAGATGTCCGCGAGGGCGCCACCCGCCTTGCCCGTATCGCCCAGGACGCTCGGCGCGGCGGCAACGGAGAGTCCCTTTTCCTTCACGATACCGTCGAGGCGCGGAATGACCTTCTCGAGCGCCTGCGATTCGTCGGTGATCTGGAAGCGCAGGAACGCCGCCTTCTGCACGACTTCCTCAGCGCGCTGCTGGTCATCGATGCCCGGGAGCTCGACGATGATGCGGTCCGTGCCGACCTTCTGCACCACCGGCTCGGCCACACCGAACTCGTCGATGCGGTTGCGCACGACCGTGAGCGCGCGATCGAGCGCGTCATCCACGTCGACGACCTTGGACTTCGACTCGTCGATCTGCAGCGTCAGATGCATGCCGCCTTGCAGGTCGAGCCCGTACTTGATCGGGATGCGGCGGATCGTGTCGGTCGTGTACACGCCACTCGCGTCGGCCTTCTTGACGACGACCGAACGCGGGAACAGCACGAAGGCCGATGCGAGCACGGCCGCCGCGATCACAAGGAGGCGGGTCTTCAGGGAGTTCATGCCGAAGCAGGAAAGGGGGAACGAAGCGTCAACAGCCTTGAACCTTATCGTCGGAAGAGAGCCAAGTCAATCGAATACAACGGGTTGGAGCGCCTTCG
>JADYYN010000120.1 GCA_020853635.1 Gemmatimonadaceae bacterium | reverse complement strand
GGACGCGTCTACGGCCAACCCTTCGCCGCCACGCTCACCGGCACGCGACTGACCTTCGCCGTCGGCGACTACCGCTGGCGCGCCACACTCCGCAACGACACCCTCACCGGTTGGCTCGGCATCGGCACCGACAGTTCCAAGTGGACGGGAGTCCGCGACGGCCGCTCTCGCACCCCGCGCAGCAACACGCTCGCGCCCGCCACGTACGCCCACGGCGTGAGCGCCACCGACACCCCAGCCCTCCGCATCGTCGCCGGTGACACCGTGATCACCAGCACCGTCGACGCCGGCGGCTGGGGCCCCGGCGAGATCAACGCCCCCGGCAACAAGCGCGACCGCGGCGGCAATCCGCTCGTCGGCCCCATCTATGTAGAGAACGCGCTCCCCGGCGATGTGCTCATCGTGAAGCTCCATCGCGTGCGACTCAATCGCAGCTGGGCCTTCAGCGGCACCTCGCTCATGGAGACCGTCATCGAACCCGCCTACGCCGCCGAGCGCAAGCCCACGCAACAGGACGACAAGTGGCGCCTCGACACACTCACCAACACCGCACGCCTGGCCAAGCCCTCCGCTGCACTCGCCGATTTCACCGTGCCGCTGCACCCCTTCCTCGGCGTCATCGCCACCGCGCCGAGCGTGGACTACACGCCGAGCTCACGCGAGTCCGGTTCGTATGGCGGCAACATGGAGAACAAGTGGCTGCGCGAAGGCGCGACGGTGTATCTCCCCGTGCGTGTGCGCGGCGCCTACTTCTATGTGGGCGACGGCCACGCCGCACAGGGCGACGGCGAACTCACCGGCGACGCGATGGAGACCTCGCTCGACGTCACGTTCTCGGTGGAGATCAAGCGCTGGGGATTCCAGAACCTGGTCCGCGCCGAGGATGAGGAGCAGATCATGTCTGTGGGAGTCGCGGGATCGCTCGATGAAGCGATGCGCCGTGCGACCAGCGATATGGCGCGGTGGTTGGAAGACGCGTACAAGCTGAGCGCCACCGACGCGGCTCTGGTGCTCGGCTTCGCGGCGCGGTTCGATATTCCCGATGTGGTGGCGCCTGGCTACGGTGTGACGCTGCGGGTGCCGAAGTCGGCGTTGGCGACGCTCAAGCGGCCGTGAGCACCTTCTGTGGTACGCTCGCGCCGAGAGACGGAATCGCGTAGGTTCGGCACGACTCTGGGAGGAGGAACGCGTGAAGACTGCAATCAGAAGGACCGATCGTGCGGCGCTCCGCGCAACCATCGTGGTGGGGATGCTCGCGGTCGCATCGGCTCGCGGCGAATCGCAGGAGGACGCGAGCGCGCCAGCGGACAGTGGGCGGCTCGTGGCCTTCATCCACTGGGAGCGAGGCGCCGCGCTCACCGTCGGGAGCCGACAGAGCGCCGCGCCAGCGGGTCGCGTGACGCCCATGCCGATCGCGAACGTGCTCGTGGCGTTGCAGGGCACGAAGACCGAACTCGGGGTGTCGCGCGCGGACGGCTATGCGGTGCTCGCGCCGCTGCCCGCGGGTCGGCAGCGCGTGGTGTTCTCTGCCGAGGGCTACCGCACGCTGCAGTGCCGAGTGGACGTGCGCGCGGGCAAGACAGACACCGTGCAGGTCCGGCTCGTACCGACCGAGGCCGTCCCTGGGTTCAACTCGAACGCCTACGGCTGTCGTCAGCCGCGCTGAGTGCGCGCCCGCGCCGCCTTGTACTTCGCCCCCCACTCGCGCAGCGCCTCCACCGACGGCATTGCCGTCCGCCCCAACGCCGTGATCTCATAGTCCACCCGCGGTGGCATCACCGCGTGCACCGTGCGCGTGAGCAAACCCGCGGCCTCGAGCTCACGCAACTGCTGCGTCAACATCTTGTGCGACACGCCCTTCAAGTCGCGATGCAGCTCGTTGTATCGCCACACCCGCTTATTCAACCGCCACAGGATCGGCATCTTCCACTTCCCGCCGATCGCATGCAGCGCCAGCTCCACCGGACTCTGGAACGTCTGCCCCTCGAACTCGAACGCTGGCATACACTCTCCAAAAGGTGAGTATCAACCCGAAAGGTGCATACTGGTCGCACACGGTGTGAAGCCCTAGCCTCCGAGAAGACTGCTGCAGACATCTTCTCGGAGCCGTTGTGACCGCCAATATCAATCGCGTCAGCCCCACTCGTCCCAAGCGGGTGCTCATCGTCGCCGCCAACCCCGGCGTCTCGCCAACCACGGGATGGCCCGTGGGATTCTGGTGGGCCGAACTCACGCACCCCTACTGGGAGTTCACCGAAGCCGGATACGACGTCGAGATCCGCAGCCCGCTCGGCGGCGCTCTCACTGCCGATGGCTACTCCGATCCGGAAGACGCCTCGGGCTACTCGGCGCATGACATCCTCTCGCTGGGCTTCAAGCACTCGGCTACACACACGGCGCTGCTCGCCAACACCAAGAGCATCAGCGACGTGAACGTCGCCGACTACGACGCGCTGTTCGTGGTGGGCGGCCAATCGCCCATGATCACCTTCCGCGGCAACACGGCCGTGCAGTCACTCGTCGCGCGGTTCTTCGAGGCAGGGAAGGTGACGGCGCTCGTGTGTCACGGCACCTGCTTGCTGCTCGAAACAAAGCTCTCCACTGGCGCACTCTTGGTGGAAGGGAGAACATGGACGGGCTTCGCCGACAGCGAAGAACAGTTCGCCGACAGCTTCGTCGGTAAACGCATCCAACCGTTCTGGATCGAAGAAGAGGCGCGCAAAATGCCGAACACCAACTTCGTCGTGGGCCCACGCTTCCGTGACTTCGCGGTGCGCGATGGCCATCTCGTCACGGGGCAACAACAGTTCTCGGGTGCCGCGGCCGCGCGGCTTGTGATCGAGGCGGTGGGGCGGTGAGCACCTCCACCAAACTCCGCATCGCCGTCATCGGCGCCGGCAACGTCGGCACCACACTCGGCAAACGCTTCAGCGACGCCGGGCACACGGTCGTCTACGGCGTGCGCTCAGCCGCTGACGCCAAGTATGAAGGGCTCACGGTCGCCGGCATCCGCGACGCGGCGGCCAGCGCGGACGTGGTGCTGCTCACCACACCATGGGCCGCCGCGCAGGACGCGCTGCAGGCCGCGGGCGATCTCGCAGGCAAGGTACTCATCGACGCGACGAACCCCATCGGCCCGGGCATGGTGCTCACACACGGCACCACCGACTCCGGTGCAGAGCAGGTGGCACGATGGGCGCCGAGTGCGCGGGTGGTGAAGGCCTTCAATAGTGTCGGCCGTGAGGTCATGGCCAACCCGAGCTTCGACGCGCAGCGCTCGGTGCTCTGGCTCTGCGGTGACGATCAGGCGGCCTGTGACACGGTCGCCGGTCTCGCGACGGACATCGGCTTTGAACCACTGCGGGTCGGCCCACTCGCCCGTGCACGATTCGTGGAACCGGCCGCACTCGTCTGGATCACCGCCACGGCAGCCCTGGCCACGCGCGAGTTCTCGTGGGGGCTGCTGCGACGGTGAACCTTCACGCCTGGTCGGGGCGACGCATCATGCGCCCGGCCAGGAAACCCAGCACCACGGCGCCGATCATGTAGCGCCCCGGATTCTTGCGCACGGCGACCATGAGATCGGTCGACATCGCGCTCGCGTCGTTCTTGCGCACATACTGCGCCGAGTCGGCGATGCGATCGGCGGTCGCACGCGCGGCGTGATCGACGTGCTCACCGCCGGTCTTGATGCGCTCGGCGGCGCCGTCGAGCATGTCGGCGGTCGCGGTGCGACCGGTCTTGAAGGCTTCTGCCGCGATGTCCTGCGCGCGGAGGGCGCCGTCCTGAAGGATGCTGCGGGTGGCGGTCGACATGGTTTCGCTCTGCTGTGATGAGGAACTCAATGGATACGTCCGTGCGCACGCACAGGACATCGCCCGAACGGGTCATGGTCCGCCGAGTGCCGCGCACGTATCGTGCACGGGTACACTCACACTGACCGGACACACCATGTCGCGCACCGCAAAGCCACGCCTCGCCGTCGTCAAAGACGAACCGCAACTCGCGTTCGAGACCAAGAACGACCTCTCGCTCGACACCCGCACGCAGGTCGTCACCCTGCTCGGCCAGCGCCTCGCCGACTCGCTCACGTTGCAGAGCCACTGCAAGCAGGCGCACTGGAACGTGAAGGGCCCGCAGTTCAACTCGCTGCACCTGTTGTTCGATCAGATCGACGAGGTGATCGAGGGTTACACCGATCAAATCGCCGAACGCATCGTGCAGCTGGGTGGCGTGGCCGAAGGCACTGTGCGTGCCGTCGCGGCCAAGACGCAGCTCATCGACTACCCGCTCGCACTGAGCACCGGCGGCGAGCATGTGGCCTCACTCTCCGATTCACTCGCCGCGTTCGGACGCACCACCCGCATCGGCATCGAGGAGATGAGCGATCTGGGCGACAGCGTCTCGGCGGACCTGCTCACCGAGGTCACCCGCGGGGTGGATAAGTGGTTGTGGTTCGTGGAGGCGCAGCAGCAGGCGCGCTGAGGGCGCGCGCGGCGAGCGATAGCAGCCCCATCGCCACCGCCCACGTTACGCCGAGCCGGATGAACACCTCCGCGCTCGGCCGCGCGAGTTCCACCGCGCCGAGCCGCTCCCCCGCCCAGAACGCGATCGGCCCACCGACCGCGCCGAACAGCACCGCGCGCCACGGCAGCAGCATCACGCCCTTGAGGCTTCCGCGACACACCGTCGCGAACTGCGCCCACATCACCAGCAGCCAGGGCGGCGACATCGCTGCCCACACCACGCCCGACGTGAACCGCGCGTAGGTGCCGCTCCAGACCTGGAACCCCTCCACCACCAAGCCGAGCGCGAGCGCCACGCCAATCAGCGCGAGCTCCCCGCGCCACTCACGTCCGCTCACCGCCAAGTGAACGCCGATGAGCGCCGCGCCCGCCGCCGCACCCGCCATCGGCCAGCCCCACGCGGCGCCGAGGATGCAGGCGAACCAGCCGATCTGGTACAGCGCGTAGTTGACCATGGGCGGGCAGGAGGGACCGAAGAGACGACAAAAGACACGAAAAGGTGGTCCGCGCGTGAACGCGGTCAGTGCTGTAGCGTCAAACTATGGGACGCACCTCGTCGTTGCGCGCCCCCTTCTCCCACCCGCCGTCCCGATGCCCAAGGCCACCCGCCTCCTCCTCCTCGCCTCGAGCCTCTGGTACTTCAGCGAAGGCCTCTTGGGCCCCCTCTTCGCCGTCTTCACCGAACGCATCGGCGGCGACCTGCTCGACATCACCGGCGCTTGGGCCGCGTACCTCATCGCCAGTGGCATCGCGTACCCGCTCTTCGGACGCTTGGTCGACAATACCCGCTGGAAGTTCCGCGTCATCGTCATCGGCTACGCGCTCAACACGATCTTCACGTTCTCGTATCTGCTCGTCTCCAACACCACCCAGCTGCTGCTCGTGCAGATCGGACTCGGCATCGCGGAGGCCATCAGTACGCCGTCTTGGGACGCCTACTACGCCACCCACATCGAACGCACCGACGACACGTTCGCGTGGGGGATCGCCAGCGGCCACACGCAGTTCATCTCCGGCATCGCCATCGGCATTGGTGGACTGATCGCGCAATACGTGTCGTTCGATGCGCTGTTCATATTGATGGGCGTCATCAGCCTGCTGGCCACGCTGGTGCAGGCGCGATTGTCGTGGACTGAGTCCGCCGCCTGAACCTCAAGTCCCACCCTCATCCCCCGATACTCAGGAGGCAGAAAAGTCCACCACACGTCCAACCCCTGACGGGTCCCTCACGATGCTCGCTCGCTTCCGCATCGGCGCCAAGCTCCAGGCCGCCTTCCTCATCGTCGCTACGCTCGTCCTCGTCGTCGGCGCCGCCGGCCTTGTCGCGCTCGCCAAGGTCAACAGCAAGGCGCAGGAGATCGGCTCCAACGTCCTGCCTTCGGTCGCGTCGCTCGGCGAGATCGCCCTCGGCCTCGCTGAGATGCGTCGCCTCGAAGTCGCGGCGTATCAGGCGCTCGACCGCGGCGACAGCGAGGAGTTCAAGAAGGTCGGCGCCGCCTACACCACCGATGGTGTGCAGATCGTCGATCGCGGCATCGCGGCCTACGAGCAACTCGCGATGTCGCCCGAGGACAGCATCAACTGGGCCGACTTCAAGACCAAACACGCCGCGTTCCGCCAGCACTCCACGGACCTCAAGGGCTACCTCGACCAGAAGAACCTCATCGGCGCGGGTGCGATGATCGTCGCGGGGGAGGACCTCTTCAACGCCGCCTCGAGTACCGCCGAGGACATGGTCGCGCGCCACTCGAGCGAAGCCGAAGTCGCCGTCGCCGAAGCCGCTGCCACCGCCGCCACAGCCCGCCTCATCACGGTCGTCATCATGATCGCCGCGGTCATCATCGCGGTTGTCCTCGGTATCGCGATCACCCGCGACATCACCGTCCCGCTCAAGCTCGTCGCCGAGCGCGCGCAGAGTCTGCAGGACGTCTGCGTCAGCGGACTCAAGGACGCCATCAGCGCCATGTCCGAGGGCGACTTCTCCAAGACGGTCACGCCCAAGACGCAGTTGCTCCACTTCGAGCGCAAGGACGAGATCGGTGAGCTCGCGACCACGGTGGACTTCAACATCCACCAGACGCAGGACACCATCCACTCGTTCACCCAGACGCAGGCCGCGGTGAACGCAATGCTCCGCGAGATGCGCTCACTCAACGAGCGTGCGGTCGCCGGTGATCTCTCCGCCCGTGGTGACGCGAAGCGATTCCAGGGCGCCTACCAAGAGCTCATCGCCGGCACCAACAAGATCCTCGACACGGTCGTCAGCCCGGTCGAAGCCGCCGGCGCCGTCCTCGAACGCGTCGCCGAACGCGATCTCTCCGCCCGCGTCGACGGCGAGTTCCCCGGCGACCACGCCCGCCTCAAGTCCGCCATCAATCAGGCCGTCGACAACCTCGCCGACGCCATGCGTCAGGTGCAGCGCAGCGCCGAACAGGTCTCCAACGCCTCGAGCCACATCGCGTCGAGCTCGGAGTCGCTCGCCAGCGGCACGTCGCAGCAGGCCGGTGCACTCGAAGAGATCTCGTCGAGCCTGCACGAAGTCGCCGCGATGAGCCGGCAGAACGCCGACGAAGCACGTCACGGCCTCGAGCTCGCGACCGTCGGACGCGCCAGCGCCGAACGCGGCGTGCATGCGATGGATCGCCTCAACGACGCCATGGAGCGCATCAAGGCCAGCTCCGACTCCACGGCGCGCATCGTCAAGACGATCGATGAGATCGCGTTCCAGACCAACCTGCTCGCCTTGAACGCCGCCGTCGAAGCGGCCCGTGCGGGTGACGCCGGCCGCGGCTTCGCCGTGGTCGCCGAAGAAGTCCGCTCGCTCGCGCTCCGCTCCGCCGAGGCCGCGCGCTCCACCAGCACACTCATCGAAGAAGCGGTCGCCAACACGAAGGTCGGTGTGGAGGTCAACGCCGAGGTCCGCGTGGCGCTGCAGGAGATCGACGCGCAGGTCAACAAACTCGGCGCCACCATGGAGAACATCACGGCCGCGAGCACGCAGCAGACCACCGGCGTCGATCAGATCTCGCAGGCGATGGAGTCGGTGAACCAGGTCACGAAGGGCAATGCGGCCAACTCCGAGGAGTCCGCTGCGGCCGCCGAGGAGCTCTCGCAGCAGTCGCAGGAGCTGCAGACGCTGGTGGCGTCGTTCACCCTCGGTGAGAACCGCGCGTGGGAGCGCGGCCCCATCAGCGAGTCGTCGTCAGCCCCGCGCAACCTCGGCCGCAACATCGCACGGCCCATGTCGCGGAGCACGGCCGCCACGTCACCCGCGCTAGGCGCGTCGCCCAAGGGCGGAGTGCCCAAGCCCCCCGCCCGCGCCACGCGCCCGCGTGTGGAGCAGAGCATCCCCGTGGTGGTGAGCAGTGGTGCGCCGCTGAGCGGGTCGCTGCCGCGTGTGCCTACCAGCGCTGCACCGGAGCCGAGCGCGTCCAAGTCCGCTGCCGAGGCGATTCCGTTTGATGACGATACGCTTGGGAGTTTCTGATCTTGGACCGTTAACTGCAACTGCTTTCAACACAGAGGACACAGAGGGCACAGAGGACGGCGGAGAACTGCAATCGCTAACACACGGAGAACGGTGGAGAACTGCAACCGCAAACACAGGGACACAGGGCGCACAGGGGGGATTGTGTGCTGCTCAGGCGGTGGAGTGGGGGACGGATACTCTTCTTTGGGAATGGCAACTACAACGCTCGCGCCGTCGCAGTTGCAGTTGAAAAAGAAGAAGTATTTCCCGCACGCCGGCACCAGCCTCGCCACGCTCAACCCCCCTGTGCTCCCTGAGCCCCTGTGGTAGGCCGTTGTAGTTCTCCGTAGTTCTCTGTGCCCTCTGTGCCCTCTGTGTTGAAGCAGGCGAACTATCCATGAAACAAAGAGCGGGACCCCAAACCGGGACCCCGCTCTTTCACTATCTCGACCACCCGAGAACTAGAACCGCAACCCGGCACCCACCGAGATCCACGTCGCATTCGAGTTGTCCGCGAACACCACCGTGTACGACGCCATGAGATCGAACTTCACCAGACCCAACGACACCGACGGCACGATCCCGAACTTGTCGATGTTGCTGAAGTAGCCGCCTTCCACGCCCAGGTCGAACAGCGGCGCCGGCGAGAAGTGCGGGCCGACGGTGATGCCGATGATGTTCTCATCTTCCACGCCGAAGGTGCCCACACCCGGAACGGTCACGTCCTTGCCGTTGAGGCGCGTGAAGGTCGCCGTGCCCATGATCTTCGCGACGCCGAGCGGCACACCCACGCGCGCATAGGCACCGAAGCCCGACGAGAAGGAGTCGCCGAGGTCGCCCGTGGGGAGGGCACCGGTGACACCCACACGGATGTCGGCGAGCGGGACCTGCGCCGCGGCGGGGGCGGCGAGGAGCAGGGAAAGACCAGCGGCATAGACGAGACGGCGCATGAGGATCTCCAGAGAGGATTCGAGTCGCGTGGTGGTATGTCTACCCGATGGACGGCAGAGGCGACACTGAGGCAACGGCGCCGATCGGCCGCTCGACCGGCGCCCCGGCCCCGCGACCGCGTCCGCGCCACCTTGCCAGCCCCGCCGCGACGTCTATATTCAACCAGATAACGATATACCGGAGTTTGACCATGCCGAAGTTCCAGAATCTCCCCGTCGACATCGCCATCGACGTCCGCTCCAAACTCGAGTTCTTCCTCGGGCATCTGCCTGGGGCGACTCACATCCCGGGCGATCACCTGCCGGACGCCTTGGCGGAGCACCCGCAGATCAAGAAGAACTCCCGCATCCTCGTCTACTGCGCCTCCGGGGCCCGGTCGGCCGCTGCGGCCGCCCGGCTCGGCGCCGCGGGCTACACCCGGGTCGTCGACGGTGGTGGAATGAGCAGCGCCGCCCGAGACTATTCGGAGAAGTAGTCGCTTCGGGCAGCCCGCTGACGCGGTCGGTCCGGCCGGCCCAGCTCGGCCCCGACCGTCACGCCGTGACAGCGGAGCCGCGCCGGATCCCGTTCCCTCCATTGAACGCGCCCCGCGCGCGCATACCTTTAGAGCATGCGCTGTAACGCCTGCGACAAAGAGAGCAATAACCAGCGGGTCTGCCCGTACTGCTTCACGCCCTATCCGGCCGCCGGTAGCGCCAGGGGTGGTGGCCGCAGTTCCACCAGCGCACGCGCAGTCCCGGACTCCGGCAACGCTGCCACGCAGGCCCTCGCCCCGCTCAAGGCGACGTTCCTCAAGCAGACACCGCTCGTTCGCTTCTCGCTGGTCGGCATCGTCGGCGTGTTGCTCCTGTGGACGTTCCTGCCGGATTCGCCCAAGAGCGGCGTCGATCTGACCCCCGGCTCGGTGCCCTCCAACATCATCGCCACGCCGATGCAGCGCGAGGAAGCCCTCGCCCTCATCAAGCGCACGCGAGAGACCGCACTGGTGGACATGCAGGCCGATGAGGTCTACGTGTCGTATCCTGCGGCGACGTTTCCGTTGTTGCCGGAGGGGCAGATCGCGCTCGCGCAGCAGTTTGCGCGCGCTGATGAGATCGTGGAGGGGAAGAAGCGGCGGATCTTCTTTCATAATCCGTCGGGGAAGGTATTTGCTCAGTCGGATGGAGTTACTGGGGTGACTGTGGTGAAGTGATTTACTGCGATGCGGGGTGACCGACGGTGCGGGGCGCGGGGTAGGTGCGGGATGCGGGGGGAGGGCAGTGCGGAGCGGGAGGGGCGGCCTTGGGGGCCGCTCTTTTGTTTTCGACTTATAGCTCACCACTCACCACTCACTTCGCCGTTTGCGGTTTGCCGTTGTTCACACCTCACACCTCACACCTCTCACGTCTCACCTCAACACCGGTATCCGACTGGTCACCCCAATCTCGGGCGGCTCGTCCCTGCTGCTCTTTCGGCCTTCGCGCGCCGGCCGTAGTCTCATGGCATGAGCCTATCCGTCCTGATCGTCGACGATGAGCCGCTGGCGCGGTCGCGGGTGAAGGGGTTGCTCGCGCGCGAGGGGGATGTGCGCGAGGTGCTCGAGGCGGAGGATGGGGAGGCCGCCGTGCGGGTGTTGCGGGAGACGCGGCCGGACATCGTGTTCCTCGATGTGCAGATGCCCGGCCGCGATGGGTTCGGCGTGATCGAAGCCATCGGCCCCGAGCAGATGCCCGCGACGGTGTTCGTCACTGCCTTCGATCAGCACGCGCTGCGCGCGTTCGATGTGCACGCGGTCGACTATCTGCTCAAGCCGTTCGACGACGAACGCTTCACTCAGGCCTTCGCGCACGCCCGCGAACAGCGCAGCCTCAAAGCCGTCGCCCGCGCCGCCTCCGCCCTTCGCGGCGTCCTCGACGATGTTGTTCGCGACGACCCCACCGCGCGCCACGCGGGCACAGGGGCAGGGCAGTCAGGCGGCACGCGCTACACCGACCGCGTGATGGTCAAACACGAGGGCCGCTCCTACGTCGTGAAGCTGGCCGACATCCGTGTGATCGAGTCCGACGGCAACTACGTGCACCTGCACGACGCCAAGTCGAAGCACATCATCCGCGAAACCTTGAGCGCCCTCGAATCCCGCCTCGACCCCACCAAGTTCGTAAGAATCCACCGCCGACTCATCGTGAATATCGAGGCGGTCAAGGAACTCCAGCCCTGGTTCGGCGGCGATCAGGTGATGCTACTGAACGACGGCACGAAGCTCCGAGTGAGCCGCACATTCAGAGAGCAAGTCGCGAGGGCACTCGAAGGGAAAACTTGAGTTTGGGTTGGCAGGTGTGAGGTGTGAGGTGTGAGGTGTGAGGTGCGAGGTGCGAGGTGCGATGTGTAAGGAGGGGGACCCTTTCGGTCCCCCCTTTCCCGCACCTCCCGCTCCGCCGTCCCCTCCCCCCGCATCCCGCATCTACCCCGCGCCCCGTACCGTCGGTCACCCCGCATCGCCCCTAAGCCCGCATCGCCGTTACTGGTACTGGATGTAGAGGACTTTGGGATTGAGCCGCAGTATCTCCGCAATCGTAGTCCGCGGCGAATCATTCTTCGCTTTGTAGAACTGCTTCCACCCCGCAAACTGCACCGGCTCCGCTTTCACAAACTGCCGATACGAATTCCGCTTCAGCGAAGGCGCCCCAAACCCATCCATGTGCATCACCACCTGCACTTCCGGCCGCAGCACGATCTTGTCCGCATTCGTCACGCCATTCTTCGTGAACCGATGCACCACCAGCACCTTGGGCGGCAGCTTGTGATTCTTCACTAACGTCTGCAGGAACTCCGCCGCGTAGTTGATATCCGCCGCGTCGTACGTCCCGATGCGTTTGCCCGGAATGCCGCCGTGCTTCATCGCGAATTCCGGGTCGATCCCCAAGTGGAAGTTCGGCCGCGCGAGGAAGTTCGCGAGACGCGGGAGTTCGGCCTGTAGCGTCGAGAGACCCACCTGCACATCGAGGAACACCAGCGCGTTGCGTTCCTCCGCCCACGCCGCCACCCGTTCGATGAGTTCGTCCGTCATGCGCAGGCGATACTTCCCGTCGCGGCCCGGTGCGCCCTGCGCGACCACGGCGATCAAGTGCAGCGCCGGCTGCACCGGTGTGAGCGGGTCCGCTTCTTCCCACGCACGCACTTCCGCGTCGAGCATCTTGAGCATCTCGTCCTTCGGATACTCGCCCAGCACGCCCATGCGCACCGAGAGCGGGTTGCCGTAATACGCGACGATGCGCCGTTCGGGGAGGATCGAGCCCGGCAGCGGGTCGGGACCCTTCACCGGCCACAGGCTATCGAGGATCGAATCGCGCGTGGCGATCCGGATCTCCTCCGCGGTGCGCGCGCGTGCTGGCCGCGGCGTGGTGTCGGCGGACTGCGCCTGAAGGGGATCGCGGAGCGGGGACGTGAACGACGCGCTGGCGAGCGCGAGCAGGACGACTACGTGACGCACGGAGGGGATTCTGACGAAGGGGAACGGACGGAGCGGGGGGATGCTGCGGGTGCTGCGGAGACACGGAGATGCACAGCGGGGGCAGCGCGACGCGCCACCCCCGTGCACTCTACAAACGGCTCGAACCGGCCAAACGTCACGGACCCGTTATCACGATGCGACGGTCGGCGCGGACCACGTACTGTCCAGCCACATCGATCTCCAACTGCACCAGATACGCACCCGGCTTGAGCGTCGAGATATCGACCTCCACCGCGCGTGGTGATGTCCGGCTCCCGCGCGCCGACATGTCCTCCACCGAGATCGTCACCGGGCTCACCCCGCGGCCCAGGCGCAGCGCCCGCGACACGCGGCCGCGCTCGTCGGCCTCCTCCGGCGCCACCACCAGCGTGATCTTCATCCGCTCGCCCTGCGGATTGGTGTTGTACGCCTCCCAGAACACGCCGAGTTTCTGCGACGACTTGAGCCGCTGCGTGGGATGTGCGTGCGGCAGCGCCTCCTCCACGGTGCTCGGGAACGTGCCGTAGGGCGCGTAGAACAACAGGTCGGAGAGCGACACACGTGCTCCGAGCGCGTACGGCGGGCGGATCCCGTACCGCGCCCGCACCAGCGTCGACGCCGAGTCCGCCGCCACCTCCGCGCTCATCAATAGCGGTCCCCAGGGGGCCTTCACCGTGATGGTGCCGCGACCCGGTGCGTTCTTGATCACCGTGGTCGTGCCGCTGGGCGTGCTGCCCGGTGTCACCGTGAGCGAGGCCTCCAGCGGCGCATCGGTGATGCCGCGCACCTTGCTCACATCGTACGCCACCACCACGAGTGCCGTGTCGCCGCGGCGGAACAGGCCCTGCTGATGTTCGAGCATCAGCAGCTTGGAGGCGTACGTCGGATGATAGCGCGCCACCACCGGCGGCAACTGCACGGCCCACTCGGTGGAGTCCGAGCTCGCCGGCGACGTGAGCACGTTGGCCGGCGGGATGAACCGGTGCGACGGCGTCGCCTCCATGCCGATCACGTTCACGCGCAGCGACGGATCGAACCGACCCGTGGCGTCGAGACGATCGGGATCGTACTCGTCGTCCGTGGGGCCAGGCACGCTGCCATTCGACGCGAAGCGCCGCGACCAGCCGAACCGCACCGTCATCTCTCGCTCGGCTTCGTCGAAACCGCTGGTGTAGGGACTCGCTGCGTTGCGCAGGAACTCCACATATGTGAGCCGCGCGAAGTGTTCGGTGCGCGAGTCGTTGCCCTTCATGCCATACCGTGTCCGAGAGAACCACCACACACGGTCCTCGAACGTCTTGCGTTCCTTGCTGCCGCAGCTGCTGCGGATGTACTGCTTGCGCGTGTCCTCATCGAGGTACGGCGTGAGGTCGCGCCACGTGCACTGCTCGCGCGGCGACATCGCCGCGAGCACCCGCTCGTACGCCGCCTCCGACTCCGCGTAGCGCCCGGCCTCGTGCAGCGCGATGCCTTCGAGCGCATCACACCACCAGCCGAACGCCTCGCAGCTCTTCGCCACCGCGAGTGCATCACCCGGACGATTGGTCTCGATCAAATACCGCACGCGCTGTCCGCTGATCCAGTTGTCCGCCGGGTTCAGTCGCCCCAGCGAGTCGAGAATGGAGAGCATGCGATGCCGCGCCGCGATCACCCGCGGACTCTCGGGCCCGATGCTCTGTTCTTCATCGTACCAGTAGCACCAGTTGAGCCCCACCGGCTCCGGGCAGTTGCGCCCCGACTGCACGCGTCCGCGGAAACTCGGCAGGTTCATCCGCCGATACCGCTCGAACGCCGCCTGCGCGCGTTGTCCATACTCGCGCGGATCCATCGGTCGCACCGAGTCGACGACGGTCGAAGTAATGGCCGCCGAGTCCTGCGTCTGCGCCGCCGCCGGCGCAGCGAGCACCGCGAGGCAGAACGAAACGAGGAGCGGAGCAGTGAAGAGCCGAGCAGCGTGTGCTTGCACGTTCGAAGTGGTCATGGGGAATGTCCTCATTCTACACGCAAACCGCCCCCGGTAGTTCCCATTTGAAAAGAGCGCCGCCGCCCGCGTGCCTCCCCCGCTGTCCCTCCGCCGTCCTCTGTGCCCTCTGTGCCCTCTGTGGTAACCGCCGTTCCCCCACTCACCCTCACCGAGGAACCCGACTAGAATTCCCACCGTGCAGCCCATCATCTTCGCCCCCCTCCACGAGGGCATCTCCCCTCCCACCCGGGCCACCGCCGCCAGCGCCGGCCACGACCTCGCGGCCTGCCTGCTCGGCGCCTCGATCACCGTCTTCTCGGCGGGCGTCCCGACGCCCCGCGCGATCGATTCCAACGGCGATACCCGGCATGTCACACTCGCCCCCGGCGAGAAAGCCCTGATCCCCTTGGGCTTCCGCGCCCGGCTCCCCGAGGGCTTCGAAGCCCAGGTCCGCCCGCGCTCCGGCACCTCGCTCAAGACCGACCTTGTGATCGTGAACAGCCCAGGCACCATCGACGCCGATTTCCCGGACGAGTGGCAGGTCCCTGTGAAGAACGGCGGCACCGCGCCCCTCACCATCCGCCACGGCGAACGCATCGCGCAGATGGTCCTCGCGCGGTATGAGTCGTTACCGTTCACCATCGGCACGGTGAGCAGATCCACCGAACGCGCCGGCGGCTTCGGCTCCACCGGCACCTGACGCAGCAGCGAACGACCCACCAGCAACTGACGCAGCAGCCCCTCCACCAACCAGGGAGTCTCGCGATGGGATCGCGTGGTACCATGAGAACTTTCAGCCTGGCTCGCTCACTCGTCGCCGGTCTCGCGCTCGTCAGCGCGCCCGCGGTGCCCGCACTCGCAACCCTGCACGCGCAGTCGCCCACCCGCGTGAAGGTCGAGAGCTTCATGCTTCCCAACGGCCTCCGAGTGTACCTCGCCGAGGATCACTCCTCGCAGGTGGTGGCCGTGAACCTGTGGTACGATGTGGGCTCGCGGAACGAACGCGCCGGCCGCACCGGCTTCGCGCACTTGTTCGAGCACATGATGTTCCAGGGTTCGGCCAACGTGAAGAAGGCCGACCACGGCAATCTCATCGAACGTGCCGGCGGTACGCTCAACGGCACCACGCAGCCTGACCGCACCAACTACTTCGAAGTCCTCCCGTCCAATCGCCTCAACCTCGCGCTCTGGCTCGAGGCCGACCGCATGCGCTCGCTGGCGATCACGCCGGAGAACCTCAAGAACCAGCAGGAAGCGGTGAAGGAAGAGCGGCGACTGCGCTTCGACAATCAGCCGTACTTGGGCGCGTTCATCGATTCGCTGCCCACCATGTTCGACCGCGAGCGTTGTTATCCGTACTCGCACTCCATCATCGGCTCCATGGATGACTTGAACGCCGCCACCGTCACCGACGTGAAGGCGTTCTTCGATCTCTACTACGCGCCCAACAACGCCACGCTCGTCATCGCCGGTGATTTCAACCCGACGCAGGCGCGGCAGTGGGTGC
>JADYYN010000119.1 GCA_020853635.1 Gemmatimonadaceae bacterium | reverse complement strand
GACGAGGTCGTGAGCACCGCCGACATCTTCATCACCGCCACCGGCAACGCCGACAACATCTCGGTGGAGCAAATGGCCAAGATGAAGGACAAGGCGATCGTCGGGAACATCGGCCACTTCTACAACGAGATCGACATGGCCGGTCTCAAGAACTACAAGGGCATCACGCGCAACAACATCAAGCCGCAGTTCGATGAGTGGGTCTTCCCGGACGGGCACTCGGTGCTCATCCTCGCCGAAGGCCGCTTGCTCAACCTCGGCTGCGCGACGGGTCACCCGTCGTTCGTGATGTCGGCGTCGTTCACCAACCAGGTGATGGCGCAAATCGAGCTGCACACGAACAACAACAAGTACGAGAAGAAGGTGTACGTGCTGCCGAAGAAGCTCGACGAGAAGGTCGCGCGCTTGCACCTCGACAAGCTCGGCGTGAAGCTGACCAAGCTCACGGACAAGCAGGCCGGGTACATCGGCGTGCCGGTCGAGGGGCCGTACAAGCCGGAGCATTACCGCTACTAGTAGATGGGAGAGGGGAGATGGGAGATGTGAGGGGTGCGCCGAGCTTGCTCGGTGCACCCCTTCTTCGTTCTCTGATTGCGGAGCCAGCAGCTACGGCACAGCTTAGCGTTGTTTCTCACGTCTCCCTTCTCACCTCTCCCATCTCAAGATGAAGCGCCGCTCCTTCCTCAAGCATTCCGCCGTCGGTGCGATCGCACTCACGGGCGCGCCGGCGCTCATCGGGCTCGGGCGGCGCGACCATGCGCTGGTGTTGCGCGGCGGGACTGTGATTGATGGATCGGGTCGGCCGCGCTTTGCGGCAGATGTCGCGGTGGATGGGGACCGCATCGTGCGCGTCGCGCCACGCATCCGTGAGCGCGGCACGCGCGAGATTGATTGCACCGGACTCATCGTCGCGCCGGGCTTCGTCGATATCCACTCGCACGGGGACGGCACGCTCTTCGACGATCCCATGATGGAGTCGATCGTGCGGCAGGGCGTCACCACCATTGTGGTCGGCGCCGACGGAAGCTCACGTGCACCGTCGGGCAACGACGAAGGTGCTGGCACCAACACGGTGCGCGCGCTGCTCGAGCGCATCAATGCGTTGCCGCCCGGTGCGAACGTCGGCACCTGCGTGGGGCTGGGCACTGTGCGCGGCGTGGTCGTGGGGCAGGACGATCGCCCGGCCAGCGCGGCCGAGCTCGCGCGCATGGTCGCGCTCGTAGAGCAGGCGCTCGCCGACGGCGCACTCGGTGCGTCCACCGGACTTGAGTACACACCCGGTGCGTTCGCATCGCGCGACGAGCTCATCGCGCTCTGTCGTCCGCTGGCCGCACGCCGGTTGAACTACCACACGCACATGCGCAACGAGGACGACCAGCTCGTCGAGGCCGTCGACGAATCCATCGCGATCGCGCGCGGTGCGGGCTGCGGACTGCAGATCTCCCATCTCAAGACGCAAGGCCCGCGCAACTGGGGCAAACTCGACACGGTCTTCGCGCATGTCGCCGAAGCGCGCGCGGCAGGGGTCGACATCGCGTTCGACCGCTATCCGTATCTCGCGTATCAGACGGGCCTCACCAACCTGTTCCCGGTGTGGACGCGCGACGGCGGTATCGAACGCTTCTTCGCGCGGCTCGACGACCCCGTAACGGCCACGCGCATCCGCACCGAGGCCCAAGGCCGCGCCGATCTCATCGGCGGCTGGCAGAACGTGCAGATCACCAGTGTCTCGGCGGCGGAGGACAAACCGGCCGAGGGCCAGCGCATGGCGGCCTACGCGCAGTCACTCGGCAAGGACCCGTACGAACTCGCGGTGGCCATGCTGCGCCGAAACAATGGGTCGGTGGGCATGATCGGCTTCGCCATGAGCGAAGAGAACCTCGAGCGCATCCTGCAGCACGAATGGGGGATGATGGCGAGCGACGGCGGTTCACTCGCCGTGAGCGGTCCCGCGCGGCGTGGCGTGCCGCATCCGAGAGGGGCAGGGAGCTTCGCGCGGGTGCTCGGTCGCTACGTGCGGGAGCGGAAGGCGCTGACGTTGGAGCAGGCGGTGCGGAAGCTCTCAGCGCTGCCGGCCTCACGTGTTGGGATCACGGACCGCGGGCGGATCGCGGAAGGGCTCTACGCGGATGTCACGGTGTTTGACGCGAATCGCGTGATCGATCGCGCGGACTTCGCGAACCCGTTCCAGTACGCCGAGGGGTACAAGGCGACGGTCGTGAATGGCGGAGTGGGACTGCTCGATGGTGCGCGTGGCGAGCGGACGGGGCGGGCGATCGTGCGCAGGGGCTGAGCCGGTGAAACGGCAACGGCGCTGTGAGCTCACAGCGCCGTATTCACTTCCAGACTTCGATCCCACCAGCCTGCTGCCCGACTTCCACCGTCGCCACCACCTTGAGTGCGACAAGGTCAATGATGTCGACCGTGCTCTTCTCAGACCCCACGCCTTCATTGCTCACGAACGCATAGCGGTCATCGTCTGTGATCGCGACGCCGTGCACCACTCGCCGCGTTGTCGGGATCCGCGCGAGCTCCTTCCCGCTCTTGGTGTCGAACACCGACACCGACTGCCCGCGCTTGTTCGTCGCCACAAGCTTCGTCCCGTCGCGCGTGACGCCGAGATTGTACACACCGTCGCCAGCCGGAATGCGCCGCACGAGCGACCACTCCGCGACGTCGATCTCCACCAGCTCGCTCGACTTGTTGCAGGCCACCCAGACGCGCGTGCCATCCGCGCTCGGCTGTGCCCACGTGGGTGAGCAGCCCACATCACCGGGCTTGGGCGGTTCCATGCCATGCCCGCCCATGTCGTGCCCCGCATGCGCCTCCGCACCGCGCACCGGCGGCGCACCATCCATCCCCATCTCCTTGCCGGCCGTGAGGAAGAAGTGGCGCGAGACCTCGAGGCGACGGGTGTCGATCTCCACCAACTCCTCATCCATCATGCACGCCGAGTAGTGCTTGGCGCCCGCGGAGTTCAAACGCGAGCCGTGCGGCATGGTGCAGGTGGTGATGCGCGCGACTTCGAGCATCTCGCCCGTCTCCACCACCGACACGCTCGACGCCACCATGTCGCCGTGCAGGTTGAAGTTCACCACCCACGCGTACCAGCCGTCGGGGCTCACCTGTACAGTCGCCGGGAAGTTGCCGAGCACCGCGCGGCCGATGGGCTCGTCACGCGTGGCGTCGTACTTCCAGAGTGAGCCGCCGGGCAGCCCGTGCGCCGTGCTGATGAAGTAGTGCTTCTTGTCCGGTGACACCGCGACGCCATGCGGGCCGTCGGGGTCGATGATCGAGAGGCCCACGGTCGCCTTGCGTTCGACGCGGGCGCCCGAGGGACCGAACGTGATCAACGCGACTTCGTCCACCGATTCGGAGACGACGAAGGCGCGGTATTCACGGGACTGCGCATTGGCGATTGCAGGGATCGCGATCGCCAATGCGCACCACAGCTGCCGCATCACGGAACGACCGTGCTCTTCGGTTCGATGCGCACGATCCAGAGCCCGTTGTACATGTCGTTCACGTAGGCGAGCCCGTCGCGCACCACCACGCCCCAGGTCATCGCCTGGCTCTTCACGAAGCCGTTGGCATCGGCGGTATTGAGATGGCCGATCTCACGGCCTTGTGCGCGCAGATCACCGCGCAGTTCGCCGGCGATGTCGAACACGCGGAACCCACCGTTGTAGGCGCCGATGTAGAGCGAATCACCGGCGATCCACACGTTGTGTACGCCACCGAACTCCGGCTCGTAGAACGCCACCGACCGCGGCTTGTCGATGTCGCTGATGTCGACCACCTGCAGTCGGCCGTACGCACGACCGGCGGCCGCCTGCGGTGCGCCCTTCACGCCGCTCGCCGGGAACACTTCGTCGGCGATGAACACGTAGTTCTTGTGGCGCCACGCCGTGTGCGTGCCGCGGATGAAGCCCGAGCCGCCGTCGGCTTCGACGTTGCGATAGAGCGAGTTGAGATCGTACTTGAACTGCGACACCATCACCGGCTTGGCCGGCGTGCCGCCACGGATGCCATTGCCCACGTCGAGGATCACGAGTCCGTCGTTCCACCAGGAGCCGTAGAGCAGGCCGTCCTGCACGTCGATGTCATGCAGCGTGCGGCCCACGTCCGGACGGTTCTCGGTCTTCCATTGAGCGATCTCGCGCGGGTTGCGCGGGTCGTCGATGTTGAGCACGTGCAGCGCGCCCGTGCCGTCGTTGGTGAGGAACACGTGCTGGCCGTACTTCGGGTCCTTGTAGATGAACGACGAGTGCACACCCGCCGTGACACCCTGCGTGAACTCCGACACCGGCTTGGGATGCAGCGGGTCCTCGAGCGACGCGAACACCACGCCGTTCTTGCGGTCCGACGCGCCCTCGCGCGTGAACACAAGGAACTTGCCGTCGGGCGTGGTCATCACGTCGTTCACGCGGCGCGTGTTGGCGACGATGGAGTCGGTCACCACCGGCGCGGCGGGGTTGGAGATATCGATCGTGTACAACACGTCGCCGCCGCTGCCGGAGCCGAGGTAGGCGACCTTGCCGTTGGGGTGGATCCAGACTTCTTCGGTGGTGAAGCGCGTGCGCGGCAAGCGGCCGACGACGGTGAGCGGACGACGCGCGTCACGCGCGGCGAGGTTCACCACGGCTTCCGCCGTGCGATTGCCCAGCGAGGCGGTGACCGTGTACTCACCCGCCTCGTAGCCGACGAACGCGCCGTCGCTCTCGATGAGACCCTGGCCCGGATTGAAGCTCCACACCGGCGTGAGTCCGTCGATGGTCTTGCCCGCCGCATCCTTCGCGACCGCCTTGAAGCGCACCACGTCGCCCGTGCGCGCATCGCTGGTGGACGGCGTGACGCTGAGCGAGACCACCGCCGTCGGCAGCACCTGCACGGCCAACGTCTGCGATACGGCACCCACGCTCGCGGTGATCGTCGCGCGGCCTCCAGCCACGGCAGTGACCAATCCGACATCGCTCACGCGCACGACCGCCGGGTTGGAGCTCTTCCACGTGACCTTGTCGTTGCGACGGTCATCGATCTTGGAGTAGACCTCGCCCGTGAGGCGGATGCGCTGTCCGGGCACGAGCTTGGCCGGTGCCGGCGTGATCGCGATCCGCGATGCGGGACCGGCGACCATCTTCACTTCGAAGCGTTCGGTCTTGGGTGCTTCGCCGGGGATGATGCCGACCACCGCGCCCGGCAGTGTGCCGGTCGAGCCCGACGTCACCAGCCCGGTCTGGCTGATGTTGCCCTCAAAACGCGCACCGGTCGCCGAGAAGCGGAACTGCACGTCTGGGATGATATTGTTGTTCGCGTCGCGCGCTTCAGCGGTGAGGCGCAGCGAATCGCCGGCCACGACCACCTTCTGCACCGGCGACACGATGATGCGTGCGATGCGCGACGGCGTGGCGCTCGGCGACGAGGTCGCGTTCTGTGCGGCGAGCACCGTCGGTGCGGAGAACAGGAGCGCCGCGGCGAGCGCGTGCACGAGCAGACGCGAGAACGGAGCTGAGGAGTGAGGCATCGGAGTGTTCTGATGAGAGGGGACACACGCCGCGGACACGGCCCCGCGGAGGCATGCGGGAATCTATCTCCCTGCGCCGATTGTGGGGCATCCCCTGACGCCGTGTCAGCATCGCTCCGACGCGGGAACTCGTTGCGCGACATGCGGATACACTGGTCACACCGCAGCACTTTCGCGGCCCCCTTCACCTCTGCAGGAGTCTCCCATGATCAAGGTCAACGAAGGCAGCATCGATCGCATCTTCCGCGTCGCGCTCGGCCTCGGCGTTCTCTCCCTCGCCTTCATCGGCCCCAAGACCCCACTCGGCTACATCGGCATCGTGCCGATCGCGACCGGTCTCATGGGATGGTGCCCGCTGTACTCGCTGCTCGGCATCAACACCTGCGGTATCAAGTCGGCGAAGTAAGTCCCCCGTGAGCTGCGGTCACGCGCCGTCCGTTCGGACGGCGCTGACTGATGCCCTTTCGCGAGAGGGCCGTCGTCATCAGGTTCCGTGGGTCTCCTCTCACCGACCCCGATGATGACCCACCGCATGTTCCGCGCATTCGTCGCCACCGTTGTCATGCTCGCGGCGACCGCCCCGCTCCTCGCACAGGCACCGAGCGCGGCCGACCTCGAGAAGGCCCGCCGCGTCCTCAAGGCCGTGCCGCTCATTGACGGGCACAACGATCTCCCCTGGGCGATCCGCGAGTCGAAGAGCGCGCCGCACGACATCGAGGCGTACGATCTCCGCGGTCGCGTGACCGGACATACCGATCTCGCCCGCCTCGCCACCGGCATGCTCGGCGGACAGTTCTGGTCGGTGTACATCCCCGGCGACACCGCGACCAAGCGCCTTGGCTACGCCAAGGTGCAGCTCGAGCAGATCGACATCATGCGTCGGGTGATGGCCAAGTACCCGGAGCGTTTCGAGCCCGTGCACGATGCGGCGGGATTCCGCGCCGCGTTCGCGCGAGGGAAGATCGGTTCCACGCTCGGCCTCGAGGGCGGGCACGCGATCGAGAACTCGCTCGGCGCGCTCCGGGCCTACTATGATCTGGGCGCGCGGTACATGACGCTCACGCACAACCAGACGCTCGACTGGGCGGATGCCGCAAGCGATGTCGCGCGGCACGGTGGCTTGAGCGAGTTCGGCAAGGAGGTCGTGCGCGAGATGAATCGGCTCGGCATGCTCGTCGACCTCTCGCATGTGTCACCGGGCACGATGAGTGATGCGCTCGATGTGACCGAGGCGCCGGTGATCTTCTCGCACTCCAACGCCCGCGCGGTCACCGAGCACGTGCGCAACGTTCCGGATTCCATCCTGAAGCGCCTGCCGCGCAATGGGGGGATCGTGATGGTGACCTTCGTGCCCGGTTTCAGCTCCAACGAGGTCGCCGCATACAACCGGCTCCCTGCCGCGCAGCGCCCCGCAGGGCCGGCACCACGCGCGACGCTCTCGCAGGTGGCGGACCACATCGATCACATCCGGAAGGTCGCCGGCGCCGATCACGTCGGACTGGGCGGTGACTTCGACGGCATCGAAGATGTCGTCGTCGGTCTCGAGGACGTCTCCACTTACCCCGCGCTGTTCGCCGAGCTCTCGCGTCGCGGCTGGAGCGAAGCAGATCTGCGCAAGCTCGCCGGGGAGAACATCCTGCGCGTGTTCGCGCAGGCCGAGCAGGTGTCGGCGCGACTGCGGAAATCGCGCCCGGCGAGCACCAAGTCGATCAGCGCGCTGGACTCAGCGCGCTGATCGTCCCGCGGGCGTGAGCTGCGCGCGATTGCGCAGCCAGCCGCGTAGGGCCGTGAGTGAGGGCAGGACGTCGGCGCCCACTTCACGCAGGGCGTCCATGTACGACGCCGCCCCGCTGCCGCCGACGACCACACCGACGTGCGGTGGCAGCAACAAGCGCAGGCGTCGCAGCTCGTCGACGATGCGCGGGTCGTCCGTGGGGTACACGATGGAGAGCGCGATCGCGTCGGCCTTCACATGCTCCACGGCGCGCGCGAGCTCCTCGGCCGGCAGATCCGCGCCGAGATAGATGACGCGCCAGCCGTTCCCGCTCGCAGAGGTCGCCGCGAGCATGGCACCGAGCTCGTGGACTTGATGCGCGGGCGTGCCGACGATCAGCACCGGCGCCCCGGTCTGCGGCGCCGAGACCTCGGACATCCAGGTCAGCACGCGCCGGATGGTGGTGGTCGCGAGGTGTTCGTTGGCCGGCTGCAGCTGGCCTTGATGCCACAGTGAACCGATGGTGAACAGCAACGGGCTGATCACCTCGTCGAGCACTTCGTCTGCGGACAGGCGGATGACCGCGGCGCGGAGTGTCTGCTCGAGCCCGTGCGCGTCGAACTTCTCCACCGCCATCAGCGCGGAGGAGAGGAAGCTCTCGATGGCTGGCCCGTCGGAGTTCGTCGGGCGGTTGATCGCCGCGGCGCGCTCGTCGGACTCGATCAGCTTGGCGAGCTCCGCGTTGGAGCGTGACGCGACGTGGCTGATCTGACGCCCGCCCCGTGTGGCCCTGACGAGCAGCTGGAGCCGCTCGACGTCCGCATCGGTGTAGTGACGCTGGCCCCCAGCGGAGCGGACGGGAGCGACCGCGCCGTAGCGCTTCTCCCAAGCGCGCAGGAGATCGGGCGTCAGGCCAGTCCGCTGCGCCACAACGCGCATCGGATGAAGCATGGGTGAGTTGTCTCGATCGACCATGGTCTTAATATCTAGACAGTGGATGGGTTTGTCAAGGAAATATCACGTCAGAACCGCAGATTACCTAGACAGGGAATCCCTGATACGCCAGTTCGTCCAGAGAATGCCGTCCATGCCTATTCGCGTTCAAGCGCCGATGCGACCGCGACTCCCGCGGATGCTCCGAGTCAAGCTTTCGCGCGGACGGCCCGGCTGGATTCACCGGTGGTCGGGCGCGCGACATCCGAACCGGGCTCCACCGATGGTCGATCGCGCGCGGTCCGTCTATCGTTCGCGCGTGCCGACTCCTCCCCCGACCACGACCCGCTGGGCGCACGTCGCGGATGCGGCCGCCTATGCGCGGTGCGCCGCAGCGTCGTTCCGGGAGGCGTATGCCGACGGGAGCGACGACGCGAATCTCGAGGTGCACGTCGCTCGCCACTTCAGCGAGGCCATTCAGCGCTCCGAGTTGCAGGACCCGCGACTGCGGCTTCTGGTCGCGGAGGACCCCGCGGGTAGCTGGGCCGGCTTCGCCTTGTTACGCGGCGGCTCGCGCGCCGAGGGCGTGCGTGGGGCACGTCCCGTCGAGATCGTGCGCTTCTATACACGCGCTGCCTGGTACGGGCGGGGCGTCGGGGCGCAGCTCATGGACGGCGCGCTCGCGGCCGCTCGGGAGGCCGGCCACGATGAGGCGTGGTTGCAGGTGTGGGAGGGGAACGCTCGGGCGATCCGCTTCTACGAGAAGTCCGGTTTTGTCGCCCGCGGAAGGAACCCCTTCCGGTTCGGCGACGTATGGGAGAAGGACCTCGTGTACGCGCGTAGTCCGTGAACTATCTTCCTCCCTGCCGGTCTGCCGAACTGACGGTTCGGATCCACCCCAACTCCATCTCACCGATGCGCGTTCTTCCTTTGCTCGCCGCGACCCTGCTCGTGGCTTCCCCGCTCGCGGCGCAGCAGAAGCTCACCGCCGCCGCCAGCACCCGCGCTACTGCGACGCTCACGCTGAACCAGCCCCGCGTGCAGGGGCAGCCCGCGCCCGCCGCGCTCACGGTCAAGGTCGACTACGGCGTGCCGCACGCCCGCGGTCGTGATGTCCCCGCCGAGCTGAGCAAGGACGGCACCGTGTGGCGGACCGGCGCGAACTCGTCGACCACCATGACCACCGATGTCGACTTCACGGTCGGCGGGCAGAAGGTGCCGAAGGGCTCGTACTCGCTCTACTCCATCCGCGAGGGCGGCAAGTACTTCCTGATCATCAACAAGAACACCGGGCAGTGGGGCACCGAGTACGACGCCTCCAAGGACCTCGTCCGCGTGCCGCTCAAGGCGAAGATGCTGAGCGAGCCGGTGGAGTCGCTGCAGATCACGTTCGTGCCGCCCGCCTCGGGCCCGGCCACGGGCGCCCTGACCATCATGTGGGGCAAGCTGCACCTCTCGACCGAGTGGGCGGCCACCAACTGACGGTCCGCTCTTCCTGAAGTACGGCGCGGCGCTCGCGAGTCGGTTCAGACTCCGAGCGCCGCGCGCAGCTCCGAGGCGATCGTCATCGGATCGAACGGCTTGCTGAGGCAGGCGACGGCGCCCAGTTCCAGCGCCTCGTCGCGCTCGCCGCGCTGGACGCGGGCCGTGAGGAACACCACCGGGATCGCGGCCGTGCTCGGATCGGCTTTCAGGCGGCGGCAGGTCTCGTAGCCGTCCACGTCGGGCATCATCGCGTCGAGCAGGATCGCGTCCACGCCGCCCGCGCGTGCCCTTGCGATCAGCGCCGGGCCGTTGTCGAAGAACTCAGCCTCGAGCTCGGGGTCGAGACCGAGCGCGAGTTCGAGTATCGTCCGGATGTCGGATTCGTCATCGGCACAGAGGATGCGCATCGCGGGCAATCTGGTGGGCGGGGCGAACGTCCCGCAACGCACCCCGCCTCTCCCGGACTCCACCGATGGACAAGGACGAGAAGCTCCGCATCGCGCTGCGCGGGCTGCAGCAGCGGTTCGCGGCCAACGCGGAGGCCACGCTCGCGGAGTACGCGGCACTGGCCGACCGGCTCCGCGAGGCGCCCGGCGACCGCGAGCCCATCGAGGCTCTCGCGCGCCAGCTCCATCGTCTGCGCGGAACCGCCGGCAGCTACGGCTTCCACTCGGCGAGCGCGCTGGCAGCACGGTTCGAGACCACCGTGCAGGCCTGGCTGGACGAGCCGCCGCAGGACGCGCTCGCGAACGCCGCCGCGCGCGAGGTCGCCACCCGCGCCTTCATCGCCGAACTAGCGCCGCTTCTGCAGCTCCAGCCGAACACGATCGAATAGCAACACCTCGGAGTCGCGGGTCTTCACGAACGCGTCCGACGCGCGGATCCCCGCAGCCCGCAGTTCGTCCGACGCGTGCTCGCGCGCCGAGAACAGGAACAGTGGCAGCGTGCGCAGCTTGGGATCCTGGCGGATGGCGCGTGCGAACTCGAGTCCTGACATGCCGGGCAGTCCGGGGTCGAGCACGATCGCGCCCACGGGTTCGCGTGTGAGCACCTCGAGCGCGGCCTCGGCACTCGGCACGCCGATCGCGCGGGCCAACGACTCGAACTGCGCGACGAGCACGTCGCGCATGGACGGATCATCCTCGACGATGAGGATCACGCGGCGTGCATCGTCGCCGCCGATGTAGGGCGCAGCCACTGGCAGTGTGACCCAGAACGTGGTGCCACCGCCGTCCGCGGGTTCGAACCCGATCGCGCCCGAGTGCATCTCGACGATGCCGCGCGCGATGTTGAGGCCGAGTCCGGTACCGCCGCTCTTGCGGGAGTCCGCGCCGCCGGCTTGTTGGAAGCGGCCGAAGATCCGTTCCGCGAACTCGGGCGGGATCCCGGGACCGTGGTCGCGCACGCGCACACGCACCAGCGTCTCCTCGATGGTGATATCGATCTCCACCACGCCCTCGCTCGGTGAGAACTTGAGCGCGTTGCTGATAAGGTTCGTGAACACCTGGATGAGTCGGTCCGGGTCGCCGATCACGTCCGCATCCGACTCCATGGGCGAGGTGATGCGCACCGTGGCGCGATGCTCGCGTGCGAACGCGTCCAGCCCGGTGCACGTGGTCTCGAGCAGCGGACGGAGCCGCAGGCGGTCGCGGCGCAGGCTGATCTGTCCGGCGTCCATCTTCTCGATGTCGAGGATGTCGTTGATGAGCCGGATGAGGCGCTCGGTGTTCGACATCGCGATCTGCAGCAGATCGCGGCTCTTGGTCGGAAGCTCGCCGGTCTTGCCGCCGAGGATGAGGCCGAGCGCGCCGCGCATGGAGGTGAGCGGTGTGCGGAGTTCGTGGCTCACCGTGGAGACGAAGTCGCGCTTGAGCCGCTCGAGTTCGCGGAGTTGGACGATGTCCTGCTGGAGCTGGCCTTCGCGCCGTTCGATGTTCGCGGCGAGCTGTTCGAAGGTGGTGGCGAGGTGTGCCATCTCGCGGTTGGGCGCTTGGTGCGCGTTGGGGAGGCGGGCGCGGTCGTATTGCCCGGCGTCCAACGCCTCGGACGCGGCGACCACCTGCTGCAGGGCTCGCGCGACAAGGCGCATGAGCAACGTGAGGACCAGCAGGAACACCGCGAGGGCGGCGGTCCAGATAAGGAAGTTCGCGAGCTCGTAGCGGGTGGCGTCGTCTTCGACGGTCAGCTCGGCCTGGATCGTCGCGGCGGTGAGGTCCCGCGCCAGATCGCTCTGGATGCGTTCGGCGGTGCGCATGATGCGCGTGCCCGCGGCGAGCGCGGCCGCCCCCGGCGATCCGGGGCCCAGCGCGGAGAGCGGACTGCGGCGCCTCAGGGCGACGTTGGGGAAGAACGACGAGTCCTCCCATTGCGACAACAGCCCCGTGATGCTGTCAACCGCGGTGGCGACGCGCGGGTTGGGAAAGAGCGACTTCAGGGCGCCGAGGTCGATGCGCAACCGGATGCGTTCGAGGACTTCGGCACTCAGGAACGCGGTGTCGCCGGTGAGCACGTAGGCACGATAGTCCGCCATCACGCCGCGCAGTCCACTGCCGATGCGCGTCGCCATGAGCGTCCCGCTGTGCAGCTGGTTGAGCCGCGTGGTGACCGCACGCATCTCGGTCTGCTGGCGGTCGCTCGCGCTCCGAGCGGTCAGGAACCAGCCGAGTCCGAAGATCATCCCGACCACGAGCAGCTGGGCCGTCAACGGCAGGCCCCGCCACGCGGCGAGCGCGGAGCGTGGCGGCGACGACGGTGCCGGGATGTTGGCGTCGGGGCGAGGCATCTCGTTCCTCGGACGAATCAGCGGAGAATGAGGGCACGGCCGCACCGGACTTCGTGCGCCGCGACGTGGTAGATTGAGGTTCGACCCCGCGCCACCGTTCTCGACCCCGCTCATCGCCATGACGACCCCTCTGCACACGCTCCACGCCGCCGGCCAGTCCATCTGGCTCGATTACATCGACCGCAGCATGCTCTCCAACGGGGACCTCGCGCGTCGCATCCGCGAGGACGCGCTCACGGGCATGACGTCGAACCCGACGATCTTCGAGAAGGCCCTGGCGACGGGCACCGCGTACGACGCGCAGCTCAAGGCAGCCGCGGGGACCGGCGGCGCGTGGGAGATGTTCGAGCTGGTGGAGACCGACGACGTGCGGGTCGCCTGCGATGCATTCGCCGGCGTCTACCGCGACTCGCAGCGCAAGGATGGCTACGTGTCCATCGAGGTGTCGCCGGGCTCGGCGCACGACGCGGCTGCGACGATCACCGAGGCACACCGTCTGTGGAAGACGGTGAACCGACCGAACGTGATGATCAAGGTGCCGGGCACGCCGGAAGGCTGCATCGCGTTGCGTCGGCTCATCGCCGATGGACTCAACGTGAACGTCACGCTGTTGTTCTCGGTGGATGCGCATGCGCGCGTGATCGAGGCGTACCTCGCCGGACTCGAGGACCGTGCGGCGGCCGGCGGGGATCTCAGCCACGTCGCCTCGGTGGCGTCGTTCTTCGTGAGCCGCGTGGACGGTGCGATCGATGCGATGCTCGAGGCGAAGGTGAAGGAGGGCTCGCTCACGCGTGAGCGCGCGACCGCGCTGCAGGGCAAGGCCGCGATCGCCAACGCCAAGCGCGCCTATCGCCTGTTCCAGGAACGTTTCCGCGGCGCCCGCTGGGACGCGTTGGCCGCGAAGGGCACGCAGTTGCAGCGCCCGCTCTGGGCCAGCACGAGCACCAAGAATCCGGCGTACCGCGACGTGCTCTACGTGGAGCAGCTCGTCGGTCCCGAGACGGTGAATACCATGCCGCCGGCGACGCTCGAAGCGTTCCGCGACCACGGCATCACGGCGCGCACGGTCGACTCCGACGTCGCCGCGGCCGATACTCTCCTGAACGACCTCGCCGCCCTCGGCATCTCGCTCGACAAGGTCACCGACCAGCTCCTCACCGAGGGGCTCGCGAGCTTCCAGAAGTCGTTCGATACGCTCATCGCGGGCATCGAGAAGAAGACCGCCTCCCTCGCCGCAGGACTGTGATCCGCCCATGAGTCAGCGTCACCCGGTCACCAAGATCGTCTGCACCATCGGCCCTGCATCGTCGAGCCCGGACGTGATGCGGCGGCTCATGCTGGCGGGCATGAACGTCGCGCGCTTGAACTTCTCGCACGGCACACACGAGGCGCACGCGCGCACGGTCGCGAACATCCGCGGCATCGCGGAGGATCTCCGGCGTCCCATCGCGATCCTCGGCGACCTGCAGGGCCCGCGCATCCGCATCGGCGTGTTGCCGGAGGCCAAGGAGATCCGTGAAGGCGAGACGTACGTGCTGGCACCGGAGCACGTGGCGAAGGCGCAGGAGATCCCGGTCACGTACGACGACATCGCGAAGGACGTGCGGACCGGCGGCACGATCCTCGTCGATGACGGGCTGCTTGCGCTCGAGGTGATCGGCGTCGACGGGGACCGCGTGGCGGTGAAGGTGCGCTACGGCGGCCTGCTCAAGTCGAACAAAGGCATGAACCTCCCGGGTATCGACGTGTCGGCGCCCTCGCTCACCGAGAAGGACCGCGCGGACATCCCGTTCGCGATCGAGCACGACCTCGACTACCTCGCGCTCTCGTTCGTGCGACGCGCCGAGGACATCAACGAGCTCCGCGCCCTGCTGCCCAAGGGCATGCTCATCGTCGCGAAGATCGAGAAGGACTCGGCGCTCACACGTATCGAGGACATCCTGAAGGTCTCCGACGCCGTGATGGTCGCGCGCGGTGACCTCGGCGTGGAACTCCCGTTCGAGGAAGTGCCGCTGCAGCAGAAGCGGATCATCGGCTTGGCGGCACGGTATGGCCGGCCCGTGATCACCGCGACACAGATGCTGGAGTCGATGATCCAGAACCCGCGCCCCACGCGCGCCGAGGCCAGCGATGTCGCGAACGCGATTCTCGATGGCACCGACGCGGTGATGCTCTCGGCGGAGACCGCTGCCGGTCTGCATCCGGTGCTCGCGGTCGAAGCGATGCGTCGCATCGCCTCGGCAGCGGAGGAAGCGCCGGTGCTGCGCGGGCAGGGCATCGATCGCGTGACGCCTGGCTCGGCGTCGGTGGAAGAGACTATCGCGTCGGCGTCGGTGACGGCCGTGCGCCTGCTCGGCGCGAACACCATCGTGGTGTTCACCAAGAGCGGCTTCTCCGGTCGGATCGTCGCGGCACGCCGACCGAACGTGCGGATCGTCGTGCTGACCGACAACGTCCGCACCTACCGTCAGCTCGCACTCGTGTGGGGTGTCGTGCCGTTCCTCGTGCCGCACTGCGACACGTACGAGCAGATGACCACTTTGGCACGTGAGAAGCTCAAGGAACACGGTCTCGCGCGGCCCGGCGACAAGATCGTCGTCACGGCGGGTGTGCCGTTCGACGTGCCGGGCACCACGAACCAGCTCAAGGTCGAGACCGTCTGACGTGAAGCTCACCTTCCTCGGCACGGGGACGAGCTTCGGCGTACCGCAGATCGGCTGCGGCTGCGCGGTCTGTCATTCCACCGATCCGCGCGACAACCGCACGCGGATCGGGGCGATCGTCGAGTCCAAGGGCACGCGGCTGCGCCTCGATACGCCGCCGGAGCTACGGCTGCAATTGCTCGCGGCCAAGGTCGACCGGCTCGATGCGGTGCTGTTCACGCACGACCACGCCGACCACACGCAGGGGCTCGACGACATCCGGGCGATCTCGGTGCGCACGGGCCCGGTGCCGCTCTATGGTCCCGCCGAGGCGCTTGAGGGCATCTCGCGTCGGTTCTCGTACATCTTCGATCCCAACGTGAAGCCGGTGCCAGGAACCTCGAAGCCCGAGGGCACCCGGTTCCCGCTCGAGCCGGGCGTCTCCACGCGCATCGGCGCGCTCGATGTCGTTCCCGTGGAAGTCCCGCACGGTCCCATGCGGGTGTTCGCGTATCGCATCGGG
>JADYYN010000118.1 GCA_020853635.1 Gemmatimonadaceae bacterium | reverse complement strand
CGATGTTGGGGTCCATGCCGTCACCGATGTCGGTGACCAGCTGCGCTTGGGCCGGATAGAGATCCCAATGAGTTCGACCAACCAACCGATCCCCTGCACCAAGTGCGAAGAGGAGTTCGGTGGTCACGGGATTGAGCGACACGACGCGTGCCGCCGGTGTCGCGAGGCGGATGGTGTCGCCGAAATCATCGACGCCGAGGGCGAGGCGACTCGCGGATGCGTCAGACGACGCACTTCCACCGCACGCTGCGCCAGTCGCGGTCAGCAACGCGAGGCACGCCATGAGTCGGACGCGCTGCGATGGTCTGGACATCAATAGGGCTCCTTCGTCACTGTGGACGGAGGAGCCCGATGCACGTGAGACCGCGTCGGAATGACGACAGCGCTCGACGCCACCGACCCTCCCCCGAGGGTCCGGATGTGGCGCGAACGCGGGTCGTCTCCTGGCTCCGGGCCGTCGCGCTCGCCTTCCCGAATCCCTCAGGACTCAGTGGCTGGTGTTGAGCGGACGTGGACTGCGATGTGCTGCAGTGCCCGATACAGTGGCGGGGCCGCGCCGGCATGTCACCGGCTTCCGTGTCCCGCGTTCGCCTTTCAGTTGTAGAGCGAACCTACCGCAGCCCATCCCGCTTGGCAAGCGCATCGGACAACCGGCCCTTGAGCTGCGCCCGCGCGACGTAGTGCTCGGCGCGCTGTTGTTCGGTCGGCGACGCGATCCGTTCGAACGCGGTGTCGAGGGCGGCGATCTCGAGCGCGAGCACTTCCGGATCACTCGTGCGTGCGCGCGCGAACGCCCCCGGTCCGCGACGCGCGAACACCATGCCGAGGCCGAGCAACATGGCCGCGCCGATCGCCGTGACGATGAGCATGAGCCGCAGATTGCCGGCACTCGTACGCGGCGGGATGGTGACCGCGATGGTCGATGCCGCCGTCGCGTTCTCGGCGAGGAATCGCTTGAACGGACGGCCTTCGATCTGCACCGGATCGACCGCGATGAGCCCCGCACCCGCCACGATCGCGCCCGGGTCCTCAACGAGGACCTCGAGCACGGTGACCGGTTGTTCGATCAACAACTCGAACGGCTCGCTCGACGCCGGGATCTCGTAGGAGAACGTCACTTGCTTGAGGCCGGGCGCGAGCGGTGCGGTGACACGCACGCGGCCGTCGACGGCGGCGATCGCGTCGGAGGAGATGTCCCCCTGACCGGCGGAGACCGCCGTCACACCTTTCGGCAGCGCCGCATCGAACGTGACGCCGTCGGTGCCGCGCACCACGCGGGTGAGTGTGGAGTCATTGCTCAACTCGAACGCTTCGATCACCGTGCGCGTCTGTCCGGTCGCCGTGTCCGGCACGGTGATGATGACGTGGCGCCCGCGCACGGTGATGGGAATGGGCGCGCTGGTGGTATCGAACACCAGGATCTCGGCCATTCCGCCGCGCAGGGAGGGCTCACGCGTGGGCGGGGTGAAGTACGAGACGCCACCGCGGCTCGTGGATGCGAAGTACACGGCGTTGGAATCGCCGGTCGCACGATATCGGAACCGATAGCGACCCGCGGCGTCCGTCTTCAACGAGTCGATCGGCCCCTGCGCGTCGGGACCGACGCGATGGAGCGTGACCATCGCGTCGCGGATGGCGATGCCCTCGGGTGTCGGGCCGGGGCGCGAGACGCGGCCTTCGAACACACGCGGTGTGCCCTGCGCGTGGAGCGACGGTGCGACGAGTGCCAAGGCGAAGGCGAGCGCCAAGCGGCGCAAGCGGTCGAGCGTGGCCGCCGCGACGACGGCCTGCAGCTGGCGAGCAACGCGCCGACGGCGCATAGGTGCGTCAGATCGAGAAGCGTCCAAAGTCCTCAGGGCGCAGCTGGGTAAGGTGCCGCTGGAGTTCATCCGCGGACAACGTGTCGTCGTCGGCGGGGGCCGGTTCCCCTTCCGTGGTGTCGACGTCCTCGCCGACCTCGAGCAGGATATCAGCGACGAAGATCGGCGCCTCGAGGCGGATGGCGATCGCGATAGCGTCCGACGGCCGGGAGTCGACGATGACCGGATGCCCCCCTTTCGTGAGGTGCAACTCGGCGAAGAACGTGCCCTCGTGCACGTGCGTGACCTGCACGCGCCGCAACAACCCGCCCAGCCCCGTGATGACGTGCTGGGCGAGGTCATGCGTCATCGGGCGGGAGCGCTCGACGTTGTTCAGATGCGCCGCGATGGACTCGGCCTCGGGGCGACCGATCCAGATGGGGAGCGTGCGCTCCCCGTTGAGTTCCTGCAGCACGACCACGAACGCCGAGGACGATGCATCCACGCCCAACCGCGCGACCTTCACCTCGACCACGGCGTTCTCCTCGCGGCTCAGCCGCCGCGCACGGCGCGCTTGAGGTCAGCGACCTTGTTGGTCCGCTCCCAATTGAAGAGCGAGACCTTCTTGCCGAGCCGCTCGGTCTTCTCCGGCGTGCGACCGAAGTGACCGTACGCGGCGGTGGGACCGTAGATCGGCTTTCGGAGATCGAGCGCTTCGATGATGCCGCGCGGCGTGAGGTCGAAGGTGCTCTCGACGGCCTTCATGATGCTGCGCTCATCCACCGTCGCGGTCCCGAAGGTGTCGACCATCACCGAGACCGGCTTGGCGACGCCGATGGCGTAGGCGAGCTGCACTTCACACTTCGACGCGAGCTTGGCGGCGACGATGTTCTTCGCGACCCAGCGCGCGGCGTACGCGGCCGAGCGATCGACCTTGGACGGATCCTTGCCCGAGAACGCGCCACCACCGTGACGGCCGTAACCGCCGTAGGTGTCGACGATGATCTTGCGGCCCGTGAGACCGGCATCGCCGTGTGGTCCGCCGACGACGAAGCGGCCGGTCGGATTGATGTGGAGCTTCATCTTCTTCGCGCGCAGCTCCTCGGGGATGACCGCCTCGATGATGTCGCGCTTCACCGCCTCGTGGATCGCCTTGTTCTTGACCGAGTCGGCGTGCTGGGTGGAGATCACCACAGTGTCGACCTCGACCGGGCGGCCGTTGTCGTACACCACGGACACCTGCGACTT
>JADYYN010000117.1 GCA_020853635.1 Gemmatimonadaceae bacterium | reverse complement strand
GAATTCTCCGGCGGTCAGCGCCAGCGTGTCGCCATCGCGCGTGCGCTGGTGAACCGCCCGTCGATCCTGCTCGCCGACGAACCGACCGGTAACCTCGACTCGGCGACCTCCGAGGAGATCATGCGCGTGTTCGAGAACCTCGCGGACACCGGGCAGACGGTCATCATGGTCACGCACGAACCCGATATCGCCGCGCACGCCCGCCGAGTGGTCGTCCTCCGTGACGGTCAGCTGGCGAGCGACGAGCGTCGCGAGAAGTTCACCGAGAAGCTCGGGATCGCGCACTGAGGTGTGGCAGGGGCGGTCTTCGGACCGTCCCCTGCCCCGCTCCGCGCGACCCGGGCCTCCTTCTTCACCGACTCGATGCCCCTCTTCGAAGCCGTCCGGCTCGCGCTCCAGACCCTCCGCGTTCAGAAGCTCAAGAGCTTCTTCACGCTGGCCGGCGTCTGCATCGGCGTGATGTTCCTCATCACCGTCGTCTCGATCATCGACGGAATGGGCAAGTACATGAAGGACGATCTCGTCGGCAAGCTGATCGCCGTGAACTCGTTCGAACTCCGCCGATTCCCCAACATCAACATCGGCGATGTCGATGCCTCGGTGTGGGACGATTATCGTCGGCGTCCCCGCCTGTTCATCTCCGACCTGCTGCCCGTGGTCGAGGCGTTGCCGGAGGGCACCCGCTGGGCCCAAGAGTCCGAGAACAACGTGATGGCCACGTCACCGTTCTCGCGGCCGCGTAGCACGTCTGCCATCGGCATCGACGGCGACTGGTTTGCGATCAAGAATCTCGAGCTCAGCGATGGGCGTCCGTTCACCGACCAGGAACTGGCGCAGGGCGAGAACGTCACGATCCTCGGTCCAGATATGGTGGAGCGCGCCTTCCCCGGGCTCGATCCCATCGGACGCGAGCTGCGCATCGGTGGCGTGCCGTACCGCGTGATCGGCGTGACCGAGTCGCGCGGCAGCATCTTCGGCATGTCGTTCGACAACTTCGTCATCGCACCCTGGCGTTCGCCGATCCGCAAGCTGCTCAACCCGCAGCCGGGCATGATCGACGCCGTGATCATCCAGACCGCCAACGCCGAGTCGATGACCGAAGCGCAGGAGCGAGTGCGTGCGGTCATGCGAACGCGCCATGGACTGCGTCCGTCGCAACCGGACAACTTCGCCATGCAGACCTCGGCGAGCGCGCTCGAGTTCTGGGACAAGATCGAGGCGCGTCTGCAACTGGCCGGTGTCGCCCTGCCGGCGATCGGCCTCGTGGTCGGTGCGATCGTGATCATGAACATCATGCTGGTCGCCGTCGCCGAGCGTACGCGGGAGATCGGCATCCGCAAGGCGCTGGGCGCGAAGCGGCGTGACATCCTGGCGCAGTTCCTCATCGAATCGGCGACGCTCAGCACGGTCGGCGCGATCATCGGCATCCTGCTCGGGATCGGTCTCTCGCAGCTCATCGCGGCGGTGACGCCGTTGCCGGCCAGTGTCGCGCCGTGGTCGATCGCCGTGGGCGTGCTCACCGGTATGACCGTGGGCATCATCTCCGGCGTGTACCCGGCGAGCCGGGCCTCGTTGCTCGATCCCATCACCGCTCTCCGTTCCGAGTAAGGACCTCACATGCAGAACATGTCGGCCCGACTCTACAACCTCACGGAAGGTGTCCGGATCGCGCTCGAAGCGATCGTGGGCAACAAGGTGCGCGCTGGGCTCACCATCCTCGGGGTGGCGGTGGGTGTGTTCGTCGTGGTGGTGATCTCCGCGGCGGTGCACGGCATCAATCAGAGTGTGGCGAAGGACTTCGAGTCCACGGGCCCGACGACGTTCTTCGTGTCGCGGTATCCGATCACGTTCGAGGCCTGCGACGGCACCGAGGACACCTGTGCCTGGCTGCGCAACCCCGCGATCTCCTGGGGTGACGTGACCGCACTCGAACGGCTGGAGAACGCATCGGCGATCGGCGTGCAGATGCGATGGAGCGCCCCCTTCAAGTACCGCGATAAGGCGCTCAATGGCGCGGGAATCGAAGCGTACACACCCAACTGGGCGTCGTTCGGCGCACCGGACATGTTGCCGGGCGGCCGGGTGTTCACCGAGCAGGAGTTCCGCAGCGCCGCGCGCGTCGTGGTCCTGAATACGACGATGGCCGAGCGGCTCTTCGGCGAGTCCGATCCGCTCGGCAAGGTGATCTCCATCAAGGCGGTGCCATTCACCGTGATCGGTGTATACAAGGAGACCGGGAGCTTCCTCTCGGGAGCCGACCGTCCGAAGGGCGTGATGCCCGTGACCACATTGCAGCGCGCGCTGAACGTCTCGCGCAGCGACATGGGCTTGGTGATCAAGCCGCGCGCCACTGTGCCGCGGGATGTGATGATCGACGAAGTGACGGCGACGCTCCGCGGCCTACGCGGACTGCGGCCGAGTCAGGAGTCCAACTTCGCGATCATCACGCAGGACAAGCTGATGGAGACCTACAACTCCATCTTCGGCATGTTCTTCCTCGTGATGATCGCCCTCTCGGCCGTGGGCCTGGTCGTCGGCGGCGTGGGCGTGGTGGCGATCATGATGATCTCGGTGACCGAACGCACGCGCGAGATCGGTGTGCGCAAGGCGCTGGGCGCGACGCGCAACACCATCCTCTTCCAGTTCCTCATCGAAGCGGTGACCCTCACGGGTATCGGCGCGATGATCGGACTGTTCTTCGGCTGGTTGGTCGCGATGCTGGTGCGGAACACGACGTCGATCGACGCGTCGGTGCCGCCGTTGGCCGTGTTGGCCGCGTTGCTGGCCAGCGCAGTGACCGGTGTGATGTTCGGCATGATCCCCGCCGCCCGTGCGGCGAAGCTCGACCCTGTAGAAGCGTTGCGCCACGAGTAGTCGTCGTCGTTGGAGTCGATGTAGGAGTCGTCCCACCCGCACCAGCACCCCGTGCCTTTCTTCGAAGCCGTCCGTCTCGCGCTGCAGACCATCCGCGTCCAGAAGCTGAAGAGTTTCTTCACGCTCACGGGTGTGATGATCGGTGTGATGTTCCTCATCGCCGTCGTCTCGATCGTCGAGGGGATGAGCGACTATGTCGAGAACGATTTCGCGGCCAAGATCATCGGCGTGAACACGTTCGACGTGCGGCGCTGGCCGAACTTCACGCCCAACGAGGATGATGATGCGTGGCGCGCCTATCTCCGGCGCCCGCGCCTGGTGAAGGCCGACGCCGAAGTGGTCCGCACCTCCCTCCCCGCACAGTTCAAGACCGCGATCGTGAACGAGACGTTCCTCCCGGCGGTCTCGCCGGGGATCCGGCCGCGCTCCGTGCAAGCCGTCGCGACGGAAGCGAGCTACTTCGATATCAAGAAGTTCGTGCTCACCTCCGGGCGTGCCTTCGCGCCGCAGGAAGTGGAGAGTGGTTCGCGCGTGGTGGTGGTCGGCTCCGAGGTCGCGGAGTACTACTTCGCCGGCCTCGACCCCGTGGGGCGTGAGCTGCGCATCGCCGGCCAGACGTACACGGTGATCGGTGTGATCGAACCGCAAGGCTCCGTCTTCGGCTTCTCGATGGATCGCATGGCGATCGCGCCGATCACGTCGCCACTGGCGCGTGCGATCCGCCCGCGCGGTGACTACGGACGCATCACGGTGCAGGCGCCGACCCGCGATATCCTCATGGACGGCATGGAGCAGGTGCGCGAGACCATGCGTGGCTTCCGCGGCTTGGGCCCCGGCGAGGACGACGACTTCGCGCTGGAGACCTCCGATGCGGCGCTGAGCTTCTTCGACGGCATCAAGAGCAAGATGATCCTGTTCGGCACGGCGCTCCCGGCGATCGGGCTGGTGGTGGGCGCGCTGGTCATCATGAACATCATGCTGGTCGCCGTGGCCGAGCGCACGCGCGAGATCGGCGTGCGCAAAGCGCTCGGCGCGCGGCGGCGGGACATCATCTCCCAGTTCCTCGTCGAGGCGGCAACGCTCTCTGTGGTCGGTGCCGCGATCGGCGCGGGCCTTGGCGTCGCGCTGGCGCAGGTGATCGCCGCGGTCACTCCGCTCCCCGCCTCTGTGGCACCATGGTCGCTGGTCGCCGCGTTGATCCTCGGGGCAGGTGTCGGGATCGCCGCCGGGATCTACCCGGCCAGTCGCGCGTCGCGGCTCGACCCCATCGCCGCCCTCCGCCAGGAATAACCGATGCGTCTCTGGGATCAGATCCTCATGAGCTTGGAGGGCGTGACCATCGCCCTCGACTCGCTGCGCGCCAACAAGGTCCGCGCGGCGCTCACCATCTCCGGCGTCGCTGTCGGCGTGTTCGTGGTGGTCGCGATGGGCGCGACCGTGCACGGCATCCGTCAGTCGTTCCAGAAGGACATGGACGAGTTCGGCACCGCCACCTTCCAGATCCGCCGCCGCAACCCCGGCTTCAACGCCTGCAATCCGACGACGGACAACTGCCCCGAGCGTCGTTTCCCCGGCGTCTCGCTCGCCGAGTGGCGCGCGGTGCAGCAGTTGCCCGAGGTGGAGAACGCGATGGCGTGGCTGCCGGGCTCCGCCAACGTCGCCTACCGCGATGAGCTCATCAAGAACGTCGGCTACGATGCGCAGAGCACAGAATGGATCCTCACCGACCAGGCGGACATCTACCCGGGCCGCACCTTCACCGAATCCGAGCATGACGCCGCCGCACTGGTGGCGGTGATCAACAAGAAGCTCGCCGATGACCTGTTCCGCGGCTCAGACCCGATCGGCAAGGAGATCGAGCTCGACGGCACGCGGTTCAGCGTGATCGGCGTGTTCCACACCAAGGCCGGCTTCCTCAAGACGCTCGACGGGCGCGGCCCGGACAGCCCGCGGATCGTGCTGCCGATGATGACGGCCTACCGCCGACTCGGCGTGTGGCGGCGGTCGATGATGGTGATGGTACGTCCGAAGGCTGACGTGCCGCGCGATCAGGCGATGGATGCAGTGACCGCCACACTCCGCGGCATGCGTAGCCTCCGGCCGGCCCAGCCCAACTCGTTCTTCCTGGTCGGGCAGGACAAGATGATGGAGACGTTCGACTCGTTGTTCGGCGCCATTTTCATGGTCGGCATCGGGCTTTCGGCCGTCGGCTTGCTGGTCGGTGGTGTGGGCGTGGTCGCGATCATGATGATCTCGGTCACCGAGCGCACGCGCGAGATCGGCGTGCGCAAGGCGCTGGGCGCGACCCGCGCGACCATCCTGTGGCAGTTCCTGGTGGAGGCCGCGACCATGACGAGCCTGGGCGCCGGGATCGGCCTCCTCCTCGGTGGGCTGCTCGCGTGGGTGGTGCGTAGCAACACCTCCATCCCGGCCAGTGTGCCCTTCGGTGCCGTGGTCTCCTCACTGGCCGCAGCGGCTCTCACCGGGATCTTCTTCGGCATGCTGCCGGCCACCCGCGCCTCCAAGCTCGATCCCGTCGAGGCGCTCCGGCACGAGTAGGCCGGCTAGACCGCCGCGGTGTCCTCGCTGGGCAGCCCGAGCCAGCGGAGCGCCTCATCGCGGTGGCGATGGATCCCGAACTCGCCCACCTGCCCATCGTTGAACGCGTCGAGCATGCGGAGCATGCCGTACACCACGGCCGCTTCGACCACGAACGCGTGACGCGCCGAGCGGCCGTACGGGCTCTCGGCGAGCAGGCTGCGCAGTTCCGAGATGGTGAGCAGTCCGTCCGAGGCCTTGCCCGTCACCGTGCACACACTCCGGAAGCCCGGGTCGAACCGCGGGTCGGCGCGCAGCGCGTGCTGGAACTCCGCGACTTCCTGCCGCGTGAGCGGCAAGGTGAAGGTCGCGTCGACGATACGCTGCTCGGACTGGATCACGAACGAGACCGGCATACGCAGGCTCCTGTGTCAGCAGTGGTTCGGAACGCTCGGACTATTCGTCCCGTTTCGCAAGCGCGGGGGCCTGCCACTAGGTTCCAAGGGGTATGCGATTCGGGGATGTAGTCGGCATCGCGTTGGCGCAGATCCGTGGCAATCCGCTGCGGAGCTTCTTCACGCTCTTGGGCATCATCGTCTCGGTCGCGTTCTTGGTGGCGGTCGTCGCGATCATCCAGGGGATGAACGCCTACGTGCGGGAGAACATCGCCGGGGCGGTGGTCGGCGCCAACGCCTTCCAGGTGCGCCGCACGCCCCTGCAGATCGGCTTCTTCGACGACGAAGGCTGGCTGCGCGTGCAGCGCCGCCCGCGCATCTCCCCACGCGACGCCGAGACGGTCCGTGCGGCCCTCCCGGACGCCGAAGCCATCTCCATGCAGTCGGGCTGGCCCACGCCCTCTACGGACGTGTTCTGGCGCGGGCGCTCGGTGGGCAGCGTGCTGGTGTTCGGCATCACGCCCGAGTACCAGGTGGTACAGGACTACCGCATCGCCAAGGGGCGGGCGCTGACGGCCGTCGACGTGTCGCAGCGCATGCCGGTCGTGATCCTGGGCGCCGAGATCGCCGAGAAGCTGTTCGAGACCGTCGACCCGATCGGGCAGGAGATCCGACTGGCGGGAGAACGCTTCACCGTGATCGGCGTGAACGAGGCGAAGGGGCGGGTGCTCGGCCAGTCGTTCGACGCGTTCGCGCTCATTCCCATCTCGCGCTTCGAGATGCGTTATGGGCGGCGGCTCACCACGACCATCTCGGTGAAGATGCGCGAGGCCGCGGACGTCGCGCCCGCGAGGGCGCGCGCGG
>JADYYN010000116.1 GCA_020853635.1 Gemmatimonadaceae bacterium | reverse complement strand
GTCTGATTCTCGCCTCCACTGTCGCGGTCGCTGCGCTGTCGCTGGGCGGCTGTGCCACGCAGTCCGCTGCGCAGCACCACGCACCCACGCTTGGCGGACCAGCAAGTCGCGTCGTCGAACTCCCCGGCACGCCGAGCGCGGGCGAGTCGCGCGAGGTTCGGGTGCTCGTGGATGAGCCCGCTTTGAAGCTCGCGAGCATCGTGCTTCGGGGTGGCACCGTGCTGCCCACACACCACTCCGAGGTGCCGGTGACGATCATGGCCCTTCAGGGCAGCGGTACCGTGGTGGCCGGGGCCGAGCGACTGCGCCTCGATCCCACGCACGCGGTCGTCCTTGCGCCAAACGTCCCACACGCAGTGGAGCCAGACACCGGGACCGATCTCGTGCTGCTCGTTCATCACCTCGGACGCGGAGAGGAGCATCACCAATGAAGACCGGTCGCTACAACGTCGGCGTGGGCCTGCTCGTGATGGCGGGCTTCATGCTCTACGGGTTCCTCCTCATCTACCTGCGTGACTTCGCGCCAGACAAGGAAGCCTGGGTCGCCAGCTACTCGGTTGGTAAGCACTTCGAGGCGCGCCTCGCGCATGTACACGGGAACCTCTTCGCGCTGCTCAACCTCGCGCTGGGGTTCGTGCTCGTGCGTCTCGCTTCGGCGAGTGACAGGGCGCGCAACGCGGCCGCGGGGCTCGGCCTCGCGGGGCTCCTCATGCCCACCGGGATCCTCGGCGAGGTGTATCTCGGCCTCTCGCCGATCTTCGTGCTGCTCGGCGCCGTGGCGATGACGGCCTCGGTCGTGCTCACCGGCGTGCTGGCGCTGAAGCACTGGGGCGACGGGACGGCTGCAACATGAGCACCGCAACTGTCGCTCGACCCAGGTCGCGCCCCGCTGCTGGGCGCTGGCTCCTCGGTGGCCTGGCCGTCGTATTCGGCGTCGCCACATTGCTCGAGGGTGGGAACGTACTTTGGGGTGGGCCCGACGCGCGAGCAGAGGCCGGGAACGTCGTCCCGTTCGTTTTGATGTTCAACTTTGGCGCCGGGTTCGCCTACGTCGCCGGAGGGCTCGCCACGCTGCTCGGTCGCAGGTGGAGCATCTGGGTGGCGCGAGGGCTCGCGATATCGACGCTGCTCGTCTTCGCGGCGTTCGGGGTTCACGTGCTCTCGGGCGGTTCCCATGAGACGCGGACGCTGATCGCGATGACCCTCCGCTCGGGGTTCTGGGTAGCGCAGGCGCTCCTCTTGCCCCGCTTGTTCGAGGGAGGCCGCCATGCGTGAGCGTTGGTCGAACACAAGCGTCGCGCTCCACGGGCTCGCCGCGGCACTCATTTTCGGACTGGCGACGGCAGGGTTCGTCATGACGGACCTTCCGGCTGACTCGAGCGGGCGGCTGCTCATCTCGCGGATGCACACGCTCGGTGGGGCGACGCTGATGCTGCTCACCGTCGCGCGTCTCGTCGTCCGGCGCCGCGGGCCTGCAGTGACACCGCTGCCTGTCTCCGAGCTTCACCGCCGAGGGGTCGGCGTGATTCACGCGCTCCTCTATGCGGTGACCTTCGCCATCGGCGCGAGTGGATTCGTCACCGGAGCGCTAAGCGCGTGGCCAGACTACCTGCGCGGGCAGCTCAATGAAGCTCCGGCGTTGGAAGCGCTCGCGTCCCGTCAGGCGCACGAGGCGCTCGTGTTCGCGCTGCTCGGCCTCGTGCTCCTTCACGTGGGTGGCGTGATGCTCCAGCAGGTTCGCAAAGGTGGAGTGCTCAGGCGGATGGTGCCGTTCCTGGGCGGTGAGTCGCCCATTCGCGAGCGAGACGCGCGGTGAGGCCCATGGCTGCTTCGACCGTCTTCCGTCGAGCGCTCGGCATCGTGCGCCGCGGCCTGTGGGTCGTCGTACTCGTCGGGGTCGTGCTGCTCGTCTTGTGGTTTCGCGTCTGGTCGCCTGTCAGCGTGGAGGTCGCCCGGATCGATCGCGGCACCATCACGCAGGAAGCGTTCGGACGCGGGACCATCGAGAGCCAGCGCGAAGCTGCCGTGGGGTTCGACCTCGTGGGAAGGCTCAGCGAGGTTCTGGTCGATGAAGGAGCCCGCGTCACCCTCGGCCAGGAGCTTGCGCGGCTCGAGACGGATCAGGCCCAAGCTGACCTGCGCTCCGCACAGACCGGCATCGGTGCGGCGCGCGCCTCGTTGCAGCGACTTGCTGCGGAGGAGGAGCGTGCGCGGGCGCTCCTCGCGACCGCAGAACGAGAGGCGACGCGGACGCTCGCGCTGTTCAACGCGGGGGCGGTTCCGGGGCAGCAGCGCGATGAGACGAGCGACCGCCTCCGTGTGGCTCGCGCCGAGCTCGATCGCGTTCTCGCGCAGCGTTCGGAGGCGACACGCGGCATCGACGTCGCGGCAGGCGGCGCCGAGCAGCGACGGGTCGCCATGGTGCGCGCCACACTGCTGGCACCCTTCGATGGACTCGTGACGCGCAGGCTGCGCGAGCCCGGCGACACGGTCACCATCGGCTCGACCGTGTTGCGAATTGTCGACACGAACCGCGTGTACGTCAACGCCGCGGTGGACGAGACGATGCTGCCGCTGCTCGCCGCGGATCAGCCCGCCGCGATCTTCTTTCCAGGCACGGCTGCGTCAGTCGCGGGCCGCGTAAGCAGAATCTCGTGGGAGGCGGACCGGCAGACGCACGAGCTTCTGGTCGAGGTCACGCCCGAGCGACTGGAGCGGCGCGTTGCCATCGGCCAGCGCGCCGACGTGCGGGTCGAAGTCGGACGCCGGGACCGTGCCCTACGAGTTCCGGTCCGCATGGTCCACCACGACGCAACGGGTGCCTTCGTGTACGCCGATCGCGGCGGCAGAGTCGCGCTGGTCCGTCCACGGTTCGGCCTCACGGGAAACGACCAGGTCGAGGTTCTCGAGGGACTCGCGGAGGGCGAGGCCGTCCTGGCTGCGCCCGGTGCGGCCGCAACCCTGCCGCTCGGGCGGCGCTGGGTGGCACAGTGAACCTGGCGCTCCGAGACGTCCGCAGGCACCTCGCCCGGTTCGTCGGCACAGCCGCTGGGCTTGGCCTTCTCCTCAGCGTCGTCGTCGCGATGCAAGGCATCTACGCGGGAATGGTGGATGACGCGACGATCCTGACCCGCGCGATGCACGCCGACCTGTGGCTCGTCCAGCGCGACACTCGTGGACCGTTCGCGGAAGGTTCGCGGCTCGACCCAAGCGTCGAGGCACGAGCCGCGGCAGTGCCCGGTGTGCGCACAGCACGGCCGTACACATATCAGCTCATTCAGCGAGAGCACCGCGGCGCCGTCATGCGCATCGCCCTCGTCGGGCTCGGCTGGCCAGACGATCCGGGACGCTCGTTGCCGCTCGTGCGTGGGCGACGTTTGCAGCAACCGCACGGAGAGATGATCGTCGACGCCTCCCTCGGGCTCGGCATCGGGGAGTCGCTCGCACTCGCAGGCGAGCAGTACCGTGTGGTGGGGCTCACGAAGAACGCACTTACCTCCGGTGGCGAATCCGTCGCCTTCGTGAGCGTCGCGGATGCCGAGCTCATCGCCTTCGACCAGCCTGCTGAGGCGGCGGTGCTCGAACGTCAGCGCGTGGTGGCACGCTTGCGCCGCACGGACCTCGGCCGCGGGCAGCCCGCTCTCGAGGACCTCGCGACCGATTCGCGCTGGCGTGCGCCTGCGCTTGCTTCGCCCCCCGTGGCTGCGGTGCTTGTCCAAGCGGACCCGCATCGGATCGCCGAAGTGCGGGAGGTCATGCGGAGCTGGGGCGACGTCAGCGTCTACTCGCAGGACGAGGAGGAGGCACTGCTCCTCGGTGGCGTCGTCCAGCGCGCACGGATGCAGATCGGGCTCTTCACCGTGATCCTCACACTCACGGCTGCCGTGATCATCATGATGGTCATGTACAACCTCACGCTCGAGAAGACGCACGATCTCGCCGTGCTCAAGCTCATGGGTGCGCCGCGAACCCGCCTCCTTGGCCTGATCCTGCAGCAGGCGTGGCTGCTGGGTGCGCTGGGCTATGCGGTTGCCTTCGCGATGGGCGAGCTTGTCTTCCCGATGTTCCCTCGTCGGGTTCTCATCACGGAGACCATCTCGCTCGTGGCGCCGGTCGCGACGATGGGCATCGTCACCCTCGCCAGCATCCTCGGTCTCACGCACGTGATGCGCATCGACCCGTCGACCGCGCTGGAGGGCTGACGATGGAAGACGCAGTCCGCGCCGTGGACCTGAGCAAAACGTACGGAACTGGGCCGGCCGCGGTGAAGGCTTTGGACCACGTCAGCCTGACGATCGCCCGCGGGACGGTCGCCGCATTGCTTGGGCCGAGCGGTTC
>JADYYN010000115.1 GCA_020853635.1 Gemmatimonadaceae bacterium | reverse complement strand
TCGCCATGCCGATCCGCCCCTCGCTGGACGCGGTGATCGTCGCCGACCGCATCGCCCCGCCGGCGTACGCGGCGGCCGTGACGAGACCGGACGGCGAGACCGAGGCGACCGCGGTGTCGCTGCTGCTCCAACTGACGGTTCGCCCCGAGAGCACGACGCCGGTGGCGTCGAGGAACCCGCTCGTCATCTGCTGGCTGCCGCCGACCGGAACGGTCGTCGTCGTTGGCGAGGCCGCGACGGTCGCGACCGGTACGGGGAGCACGGTCAGGTCCGCGTGCCCGACGATGCCTTCGCTCGTCGCCGAGACCGTCACGAGCGCGGGAGCGCCGCCGAGGACGGCGCCCGCCATGACGAGACCGGCACCGGACACGGACGCAATGGCAGGGTCGGAGGAGCTCCACGTGACGGGACGGCCGCTCAGGGTCTTGCCGCTCGAGGTGCGCGGGGCGGCGGTGAGCGGCAGCGGGGCGCGGCTCGCCACCGTCGCGCTCGCCGGCGTGACCACGAGGGAGGCAACGGTCTCAGGCGCGGTCCCCTCGCCGGCGCATCCTGCGACGAGGAGAAGGGCCGCGCACACGGTCGCGACGGGTCTGAACGAGTGGCTCTGGCGCATCTGGTACGGAGTGTCGTCGGAAAGGTCGGTCAGTGCAATGGGTCTCAGAGTGAGCTGCGTCACACCCCGGAGACGCTCGCGACCCTTGGAGGACGGGGCCGATCCCGAGTGCGTCACACACGTGTGGCGACGTTGCAACGCACTCGCGGTTGGGGAGCCGACCAACGGACGCACTGTCGCTGCGCGAACGGCTGGCGCGGTGTGGAACGATTCTCGCCCTCCATGCTCGTCATCCAGTGAGGACCGTTAGCTTTCCAGAGCGAATTGCATGCCCGACCTTCCCCGAATCCAGTCCCCGACGCGATGACGGCCCCATCCCGCCTGTCTCCCCCGCGCGCTAGATGGCGCACGCTCGTTCTTGGCGGGCTCTTCCTCGCCTCGGTGGGCGCCGCCTTCGTCATGGGCGCGCTCGTTCACAAGTATCGCGTGCAGATCCGCGGCAAGCTGAGTGCTCTGCAGTCAGGCGGGATCTTGGCCACGAATCTCTACACCATTTAGGTGAAGAAGGTCAGCGTCCCCGCCGAGGGACGCGACGGCGGTATCGCGGCGCTGGCCGACGGGATCCTGCTCGTGAACCGCAAGGGCGCGAGCTGGTTCGTCGACAAGGATCGCGCCTTGCACCCACTCGCGGTCGCCGTGCCCGTGAATGTCCGGGAGTTCCTCGACGATCCGGCGACGGCCGGGCTGGTCATGGCGCCCCAGTTCGGGGTCAAGGACATCCTCGTGGATGAACGCGACGGCGTCGTGCGGCTGTTCGCCTCGTTCAACTTCTGGTTCGCGGAGCAGGACTGTTACGGCCTTCGCGTCGCACTCCTCGAGACGAGTCTCGCCTCCCTGCGTGGTGAGGCGTCGCCGAGCGGTGAATGGCGGACGGTCCTCGACACGCGTCCGTGCATGCCGCTCACGCGGATGCCGGGCGGTGGCAGCCCCCATCCCACCTTGGGTGCGGCCGGAAGGCTGGCGCTGCGTTCGCCCACAGAGCTGCTCGTGAGTGTCGGCGGGTTCCGCGGGGAGAACGAGATGATCCCGTCGTCCGAGTACTGGTCCGCCGACAATTCGTACGGGAAGGTCCTGCTCGTCGACCTCTCGAGTGGGACGTCACGACCCTTCACCGTCGGTCACCGGAACCCCCAGGGGCTCGTGGTCACGCGGGACGGCGCCATCTGGGAGACGGAGCACGCGGCGCGCGGGGGGGACGAGCTGAACCGACTGGTCGACGGCCAGAACTACGGGTACCCGGCCGTCTCGTATGGCACGACGTATGACGCGATGATCTGGCCCTCCAACCCGCAACAAGGCCGGCACGAGGGCTTCGCGCGCCCGACGAATGTCTGGATGCCGTCGGTCGGGATCTCCCAGGTGGTGGCGCTCGAGAAGGGCGGATTCCCGTATTGGCAGGGAGACCTCGTCGTCGCGTCGATGGCGATGGAACACCTCTATCGCGTCCGCATCGAGGATGGCCGGGCGATCTACGCGGAGCCGATGCGTCTCGACCATCGCATCCGCGACCTCGTCGAGGCGAATGACGGGAGTCTGGTGGCGAAGACGGATGATGACTTCCTCATCTACCTGACGAACGTCACCGCGGGATCGGCGGCAGCCCAGGCGCTCGCGCCCGCGGAGCGCGGCCAGCTGATCGCCACGACATGCATGGGGTGCCATACGCTCACGCCCGGAGGGAACCAGGGGATCGGACCGAACCTGCACCGGATCGTGGGACGCGACATCGCCTCGAGCGAGGGCTACGGGTACTCGGCGGCGCTCAAGGGACTCGATGGCGTGTGGGAGGGCGAGTTGCTCAAGCGGTTCATCGCCGATCCCGCGTTCGTCGCACCCGGGACGACCATGGCGAAGCTCCCGACGTACTCGGATCAGCAGCTCGCCGACCTGCTGGCCTACCTCGAGACGCTCCGGTAGGCGTTCCCCGCCGTTCACGTGCCATTTGCCCTCGCTGGGCCGTCTATACTTCTGGCGATGGTGGGCGCTCTGCCCGCCCTCGCACACCTGACGCTTCCACCACGGATCCTCGGTGACACGCGCGCCTTTCCTTCGATTC
>JADYYN010000114.1 GCA_020853635.1 Gemmatimonadaceae bacterium | reverse complement strand
CCCCCCCCTCTCACATCCGATCCTTCCGTGCGCCAACTTATAGCTCACGACTCATAGCTCACAGCTCCCCGCATCGTAGTGGCCCGTACTCTCCACCACGCAGACGCCCCGCCCGCATGCAGTCCATCGTCGCTTACTTCGGTTCGATCCCCTCCTCTCACCGCGCCCTGATCCTCGCCGGTGGGATCGCGGTGTTCTGGCTCTGGGAGACGGCCGCCCCGCTGTTCCGCTTCCGGTACGTGAAGTGGCAGCACGCGGCCATCAACATCTTCTTCACGCTCACCACCATCGTGGTGAACTTCGCGCTGGCGTTCATCCTGCTCATGGCCAGCGAGTGGGTGGGGCGTGAGGAGGTCGGCGTGTTGTTCCTGCTGCCGGTGATGCCGTTGTGGGCGACCATGCTGGTGGGGCTGCTGCTGCTCGACCTCGTGGGAGCCTGGCTCGCGCACTGGGTGGAGCATCGCACGCCGCTGCTGTGGCGGCTGCATCTCATCCACCACTCCGATCCGCACATCGACACCACCACGGCCAACCGGCATCACCCCGGCGAGAGCGTGGTGCGCTTCATCTTCACCACACTCGGCGTGATCGTCGTGGGCGCGCCGATGTGGATGGTGTTCCTGTATCAGTCGATGAGTGTGGTGCTCAGCCAATTCAATCACGCCAACATCGGACTGCCGCGTGCGCTGGATCGGGCACTCAGCTGGGTGATCGTCACGCCCGACATGCACCACGTGCATCACCACTACGTGCTGCCGTACACCGATTCCAACTACGGCAACCTGTTCTCGGTGTGGGACCGGCTGTTCGGGACCTACATGTCGATGGAGCGCGCGCAGCTGGTGTATGGGGTCGACACCCATATGGATGTGAAGGAGCATGGGAGTGTCGGCGCGCTCCTCACCATGCCGTTCCGGCTGTACGAGAAGCCGAAGACCTGAACGGCAGGGGGACCGGGCGGGCGAATTCTTGGACAATCGCGCTTCCTACACGAAATCCCCGACAAGAATTGCGGTCTATCCCTGAGTGCGTAGGTACTCAGCAAGCGACAGGTTAGCGCGACAGATGTTCTGTCACGCCAACACTACACTCTGCCTGTCGGGGAAAAGACTATGCGCATCGTGCTCGTGCATCCCAACTACCACTCAGGTGGAGCGGAGATCGCCGGCAACTGGCCGCCGGCGTGGGTCGCCTACCTCAGCGGGGCCCTCAAGGCCGCGGGATACATGGATGTGCACTTCATCGACGCGATGACGCGGCACATCGACGATGACGCGCTCGCGGTAGAACTCCAGCGCATGCGCCCCGACCTCGTGCTCTGTACGGCCATCACGCCCGCCATCTACAAGGCGCAGGAGACGATGGCGATTTCCAAGCGGGTCTGCCCTGACGCCGTGACGGTGCTCGGTGGCATCCACGGCACCTTCATGTACGGCCAGGTGCTCAACGAGTCGCCGGCCATCGACTACATCGTGCGCGGCGAAGGCGAAGAAGTGCTGGTGAACCTGGTGCGCGCGCTCGACCAACAGCAGCTGCCGGCCCAGGCTGACCAGATCAAAGGCATCGCGTTCCGCAAGAACGGCAAGCCGTTCGCGACCGTACCGCATCCGCCCATCGAGGACCTCGACGCCATCAAGCCGGACTGGGCGATCCTCGACTGGGACCAGTACATCTACATCCCGCTCAACTGCCGCGTCGCCATCCCCAACTTCGCGCGCGGCTGCCCGTTCACCTGCAGCTTCTGCTCGCAGTGGAAGTTCTGGCGCAAATACCGCACGCGCGACCCGAAGAAGTTCGTCGACGAGATCGAAGGCCTCGTGAAGAACCAGAAGATCGGCTTCTTCATCCTCGCCGACGAGGAGCCGACGATCAACCGCAAGAAGTTCGTCGAGCTCTGCGAAGAACTCATCAAGCGCGACTTGGGGATCCACTGGGGCATCAACACCCGCGTCACGGACATCCTGCGCGACGAAGAGCTGCTGCCGCTCTATCGCAAGGCAGGGCTCGTGCACGTGTCGCTCGGCACTGAGGCGGCGGCACAGCTCAAGCTCGACCGCTTCAACAAGGAGATCAAGGTCGAGCAGTCCAAGCGCGCCATCCAGCTGCTGCGGAAGAACGGCATCGTGACCGAGGCGCAGTTCATCGTGGGCCTCGAAAACGAGACGCCGGAGACACTCGAAGAGACCTACAAGATGGCGCAGGACTGGAAGCCGGACCTCGTGAACTGGAACTGCTACACGCCGTGGCCGTTCTCCGACCTCTTCCAGGAGCTCGGCGACAAGGTCGAGGTGCGCGACTACGCCAAGTACAACTTCGTCACGCCGATCATCCAGCCCGACGTGATGACGCGCGATGAGGTGCTCGCCGGCGTGCTCAAGAACTACCGCCGCTTCTACATGAAGAAGGCGACCTGGGGCTACCTCTGGGACGCGGATCCGTTCCGTCGCAAGTATCTGCGCGGCTGCCTCAAGGCGTATCTCAAGAGCGCGGTGGAGCGCCGCTTCTATGACTTGGGCCGCATCAACTACTGGGGTCAGTCCAAGGTGGACTTCGGGTTCGACGAGTCGAAGAACCTCTCCAAGGAAGAGATGGTGCGCATGCGCCAGCCGCGCGAGATCCAGCACGTGCGGCATGAAGCGGCCAACGCGGCCAAGCGCGAGCTCCCCGTGCTCGGACTCGCCGACGAGTCGCCGATGGTGAGCTGCCCGCCCACACCGGAGGACCGCGAAGCCGTGGCCGCCGGCCTGAACGTCGACGCCGAGTCGCCGGTGATGGTGCTCGTGGCGGGGCACGAACTGCCGGCCGACGAGTTCATCGCACCGCGACGGTCCACGATGAACACGGAGAAGAAGAAGGACGAGGGGATCCGCGCATGCTGACGGCACCGCGTGTGAACTCGATGGAGCTCCTCCGTCGCTACGACACCGAGGGGCCGCGGTACACGAGTTATCCAACCGTGCCAGCGTGGTCGAACGCGTTCGGGCATCCCGACTTCGCCTCCGCGCTGCGCGCGACGGGTGAGGCTGGCGCTCCGCTCGAGCTGTATGTGCACTGCCCGTATTGCGCCGCCAAGTGTTTCTACTGCGGCTGCAACGCACTCACCACGAGCCGTCCGGAACTCATCGATCAGTACCTCGATGACCTCGAGACCGAGATCGAGACGGTCACGCAGTCGTTGGGGAAGGGCAAGGACGTCATCCAGCTTCACTGGGGTGGCGGGACGCCCAATCACCTCGACGAGCGGCAACTGCAGCGGGCGTTCGGGATGCTGGCGTCACACTTCACGTTCCTGCCCAATGCCGAGCTCAGTGTGGAGGCCGACCCGCGCTTGGTGTCGCGCGAGCAACTGCGCACGCTCTATGCGCTCGGGTTCCGTCGCCTGAGCTTCGGCGTGCAGGACCTCGACCCGCAGGTGCAAGAGGCGATCGGGCGTGTGCAGTCGTTCGCGATGGTGCAGGACGTCGTCGCCGCTGCACGCGAGGCGGGGTTCGAAGCGATCAATCTCGATCTCATCTACGGCCTGCCTCGCCAGACGCAGGAGTCGTTCGGCCGCACGATCCAGCAGGTGCTCACGCTCGCGCCGGACCGCGTGGCTTGCTTCGGCTACGCGCACATGCCGGCGCAGCGCCCGCACCAGCGACTCATCGAGCAGGATGATCTCCCCGACGGCTCGGCGCGGTTCGCGTTGCTGCGTCAGGCGGTGTCAGCGTTCACGAGTGCGGACTATGCGTGGATCGGTCTCGATCATTTCGCGCGCGCCGACGATCCGCTCGCGGTCGCGCAGCGCAACGGGGTTCTGCACCGGAACTTCATGGGCTACACCACGCGCGCCGGGCAACATCTGCTCGGGCTCGGCATGAGTGCCATCAGCGAGATCGAAGGCACGTTCGCGCAGAACGCGAGTGCGTTGCCCGAGTGGCGGTCGAGCATCCGCTCGGGGCGACTCGCGACGGTGCGCGGTCACACGCTCTCCGACGACGACCGCGCGAGGCAGGCGGCGATCCTGCGGATCATGTGCGATCTGGAACTGCGCATCGAGGAGATTCCGCGGGGCATCGAGGATCTCGACGCGCGACTCGCGCCGTTCGTCGCCGACGGGTTGGTGGTGCAGCATGTCGACCGTATCGAGGTCACGGCGCTCGGACGGTACTTCCTGCGGAACATCTGCGCGGTGTTCGACGCGTATCTCCCCGCGCAGCGTGCCGCCGGACGGTTCTCGCGAACGATATGACACACCCCGGCGCGAGGACGGTCAGAGGGCGCATCGGCCCCAACGCGATCATCCAGACCGCGGCCGCGCTCCGTGAGCGCGTCGGCATCGCCCGCGCCGACGCACTGGTAGCCGCGGCGACCGGCAGGGCACTCGGCACCTGGCCCGAGACGATGGTGGATGAATCGGAGGTGATCCGGCTCGTCCACGCCGTCCATGACGATCTCGATCCGGCCCTGCGCGAGGCGGTGATGCGCGACGCCGGGGTGCGCACGGCGGAGTACCTGCTCGCCAATCGCATTCCGCGCGCGGCGCAGCGCGTCCTCCGGCTGCTTCCCGGCGCGCTCTCGCTGCGTCTACTCCTGCTCGCGATCAGCCGGCACACGTGGACGTTCGCCGGCACGGCGCACGTCGAGATCCGCTACGGTGCGACGGCCTCGCTCAGCATGCACGGCTGTCCAATGTGCCGAGGGCTGCGCGCGACGGCGCCGGATTGTCACTACGTGGCCGCGACGCTCGAACATCTCGCACAACGGCTGGCCGATGCCGCATACGAGGTGGTGGAGACATCATGCGAAGCGCAGGGCGCGTCGGCGTGTCGGTTCGAGTTCCGGCGTGAGTGGGGCTCGCCGGTGACGCCAACGACGGTGGGCCTGCTGCTCACGCATCCCTACGCCATGGGCTGATCGCGCTCGAGCCGACGCGTGAGCCGCTCCTGCACGGCCGGCCATTCACTGCGGAGGATGCTGTACATCACGGTGTCGCGCGCGCTGCCGTCGCGCCGCGCCTGATGGTGGCGCAGTACGCCGTCGCGATGGGCGCCGAGGCGTTCGATGGCGGCCTGTGAGACGACGTTGAACAGGTCGGTACGCAGTCCGACGACGGCACAGCCGAGCGTGTCGAAGGCGTGGCGCATGAGTGTCAGCTTGCACGCCGTGTTGATGTGACTGCGCTGCCAGCGCTTGGCGTACCATGTGTAGCCGATCTCCACGCGGTCGATGGCGGCGACGATGTCGTGGTATCGCGTGGTGCCGACGATGGTGTCGGTGGCGGTATCGCGAACGACCCAGGGGAGCATGTGGCCATCGCGCTGTCCGGCGAGGGCCGTTTCGATGTAGTGCGCCACTTCGTCCGGGCGCGGCACGGAGGTGAACCAGAGCTCCCAGAGTGCGCCATCGCTGGCCGCGGCCGCGAGGGCGGCGGCGTGCGCCGACGCCAAGGGCTCGAGGCGGACACCCGGACCTTCGAGTGTGATGGGGGTAGGAGAGATCATCGCGGTACGCCGATTTGACTGGAGTGTGACCTGCGGCACGGGGCCGTCGTGACTGCGGAGCGAATATACAAGCACACGTCTCACGATGTGACGGTTCGAGCCGATTCCGGCGTCACAAGTGACGGTCCCCATACGTCTTATCGATATGCGCGGGAGCTCCGCGCTCAGCACACCTCAACCCCATGACTGCCATGCGTCGTTTTTCCGTCTCCCTGTTGGCTGCCGGTCTGCTGGTCACGGCCGCCTGCTCCGACACCACCGCTCCGCTCGACCCGCAGGGCGTCCAAGAGGACGTGGGTTATGCCGCGGCGGTGATCAACACCGCCCCGGTCGCGAGCCTCGGCGCGCTGGGGCCGAACATCAACTTCACGCTCGCCGATCAGGGTGGAGCGGCCTCGGTGCTGGAGTTGCCGATGGCGCTGCTCCACGACGCAGACGCGCTCGTGAAGCGAGAGTCGATGCGCCAGCAGGCGCGCGTGGAGCTCTCGGGCTCGACCGCGGCCGTGATTCCGGCGCCGCTGCTCGGCCAGACGATGGAGTACAGCGTGGCGCAGGGGCGCTACGTCATCGGTGAACGCGCCGGGGCACCGGCGAACGGCGTGCGCTTCATCCTGTACGCCGTGGATCCGCTCACGGAAGACATCGTGACGCCGCTCACCGAGACCGGCTACGTCGATCTGACGCGTACGGTGACCAATCAGGTCGCGACGGCGCGGGTGGAGGCCTACTCCAATAACAACAGCCTGGGCAAGGTCCTCGACTACTCGGTGACGCTTGGCGGGTTGCTCGTCGGCCCCACGGCGATCGTCACGGGCTTCGCCCGCAACGCCACGGACTCACTGACGTTCTCGCTCACCTCGGCCTTCTCGCTGCAGAACGCGTCGATCGACATCGACTGGCGCACCGCACTGCCGTCGCGCGGACTCACGTCGCGCATGGAGCAGACGATCACCGGTGGCGAAGTGGGCACGATCGAGATCGACGGGCGACTCTCGAGCCGGAATGGCTCGGTGGGTATCTCGGGCACGTTGTCGATGGAGACGGGCGGCACGCTGACGGTCACGACGAACGGGAACACCTTCGCGACGATCACGATCTCTCCGGAGTCGGAGCCCGTGATCCTCAACGCGCAGGGGAATCCGCCCACCGAAGCACAACTCGCGATGCTGCGGCAGATCCTCGACTGGTTCGAGGACGCGTTCGACATGTACGAGGACCTGCTGGATCCGGTGGAGACGCTGCTCGATATCGCATTCTAGAGGGTGGATGGTGGAGGGTAGATGGTAGATGGACGAAGGGCCCGGAGGCGGTTGCCTCCGGGCCCTTCGTGTTGCGCCGGGTTGTGTGCTGCCCCTTCGCCCGGCGCGGTCGGTGGGGCCTACGCGCTCAGGGCGTGGTCCCAGGCGTCGCGGAGGGCGAGGCCCAAGCCCCAGGTGGCAGACGTGGGGCGGACGTCGTCGACGGGGGCGGTGAAGCTCGCTCCGCCGGCGCAGACGAAGCAGACGAGGCCGTTGGCGGAAAGGGGCACTCGGGCGGCGGAGAGGGCATCGATGGCTTGCGACGCGCAGCGCTCGAAGGCGTCATGCTCGTCCGGCAGGATCGCGCTTCCGAGCGCTCGCCCGGCCTCACCGATCGCTCGCAGGAGCATCAGGGGCCAGTCGCCGCGCTCGCGCCCGTCGCGGCCCCGTCGGAGGACGTAGAGGCTGAGCGTCAGCTCGTCCGAATGGATGCGCTGGAAGCGGAGCAAGGCGTCGGGGATGGGCATTCGGAACCTCTTGGGGCAGCGGGTCTGGGCTTTACTCTCGGGTGGGGGGGTGGGGGGCTCCATAGTCTTCTACCTGAACTCCTGTAGTGGACCCGTTTACACGGCGGTGCGGGGGAACGGCGATGCGTGGTGACCGACGGTGCGGGGGACCGGCGATGCGTGGTGACCGACGGTGCGGGGCGCGGGGTAGATGCGGGATT
>JADYYN010000113.1 GCA_020853635.1 Gemmatimonadaceae bacterium | reverse complement strand
TGCGCCGAATCGATCCACACCACGGGCACTCCGTCCGCGAGCTCGGCCCGGATGGTGACGCTGGCGCCCACCAAGCGCTGCAGCAGCGGCAACGTTTCGCGGATCGACGCGCTCAACTCCACCCGCGCGGCCTCGGTCGGTCCGCGGCGACTGAACGCCAGCAGTTGCCCCGTCACCTCCGCTCCCTTGTGCGCGACCTGCAGCAGCTCCTGCAGATCGTCACGGATCGCCGTACGCTGCGGACTCGTTGGCAGCTCACCGGCGCGGTCGCGTGCGAGTTCGGCGAAGCCGATGATCGCCGTGAGGAGATTGTTGAAGTCGTGCGCGACGCCTCCCGCGAGTTTGCCGACGGACTCGAGCTTCTGTGAATGGCGCAGCCGCTCTTCCATTTGATGTCGCTGCGACGCGTCGCTGATCACACCGATCACGTGGAGCGGTCGTCCCTGGGCATCCCGCGTGGTCTCACCGATGGAGAGCAGCCAGCGGTACCGGTCCGGCCCATGCCCGATCCGGTACTCCATCACGTGGTCATCGCGCTCGCCACGCACGGACTCACGCATGACCTGGCGCACCATGGGTTGATCGTCCGGGTGCACGCGCGAGAGCAACTCCGTGATCGGTTGTTCGGACTCCGTACTCTCGAACCCGAACAGCTCGCTCGCTGCGGGATTCCATAACGCACGCTGCGAGGGGATGTCCCATTCCCACACGCCCATGCGACCGGCCCGCAGCGCGAGATCGCGCTGCGAGCCGGCGGCTTCGACCTCGCGTTCGAGTCGCTCGGTGCGACCGAACAACACCAAGGCCAGTAGCCCCGACGCCAGCACCAGCGCACCCGCGCCGACCCGGAACGTCCAGAGCGCTGCGGCCGTCAGCGATCCCCACCCGTTCGCCGGCGCGACCAGCAACCGCCAATCCCCGTCCGGCACCGCGACCACCAGGGTCTCCGCCGCGATCTCCGGCGGCACGCGATCCCCGCCGAACGGCTCGCCGCGGCGATCGAGCACGCTCAACAGAAGGCCGGACCGCGCATCCGGCACCCCCGCCTCGGCGAGCAACGCCGGCACGTCGAGGATGATCGCGGCCAGATCCGGCAAGTCGGCGCGCGGTTCGATCCGTTGCCGGACCAGCAGACCGGATCCCCCCTGCACCAATGAGAGTGGCCCTGTGACGGTGACCAGTCCACTCGAGGTAGCCCGCGCCACGTCGTCGCGCACCAGCGCGCGAGGGTCGCTCGACAGGTCGTAGCCCAGCGCGGCTTCGTTCCCGCTCAGGGGCCACGTCGCCACGATGCGGCCGTCCTCCACGAACTGCAGCGCGCGGACGCCGTTCGTTCCGGTGAGCGTGCCCTGAGCGAACAAGGGGAACAGTGCGTTCAGCGACGCCCGGGACGGCTGCGAGCCAGCGAAGGAGCGCAACCCGCTGAGCAGTGCGATCCGTCGTTCCACCGCGCCGCGCAGGGCGTTGGCATACGACTCGCCGCGCGCCCGCACCGCAGCCTGCGCCTGCGCGCGACGGAGCCCACTGTGCCACTGATCCACGAGCGCGGCCACACACAGCGCCGCCACCACGACTCCCCCGGCGATCCACCAGACGCGTGGCGCCACCCGCGGGGCGATCAGGTCACCTCTGCTTCGTGCCCCCAGCGGCGGATTCATTGCACTAAACTGCGGGCGGAGAGCGCGGGTCCGCTAGCGCCGTCGTGCGGTCCGCCGCGCGGTCAGCCGCTCGTGCCGCTCGGTTCGGCGGACCCGACGGGCGCGCCGTACAATGCCGCACTCACCCGATCCCCGATCGCGTGAATGATGAGGTACGCACACGGCACGACGAACAGCGTGAGGAAGGTCGACATGGTCAGTCCACCCACCACTGCGATCGCCAGCGGCCGCATGAGTTCCCCGCCCTCGCCGAGGCCCAGCGCCAACGGCATCGTGCCGACCAACGACGTGAACGTCGTCATCATGATCGGTCGCATGCGCGCCGCACCCGCCTCGATCACGGCCTCCATCGCCGTGTGGCCTTCCTGCCGGAAGCTCTCGGTGAACTCCACCAACAGGATGGAGTTGTTCACCACGATCCCCGCCAGCAGGATCATGCCGAGGATCACGGGGGCGGAGAACGGCGTGCCGGTGATGAGCAGGATGGTGATCACGCCCATCATCGCCAACGGCACGGCGAGCAGGATCACCAGCGGGTTCAGGATGCTCTCGTACTGCACCGCGAGCACCACGAACACCAGGAAGATCGCCAGCCCCACCACCAGCGCGAGCTGCCGGTTGCTCTCGGCGATGGCTTCCTGTTCACCGCCGATGATCAGGCCGTAGCCATCGGGCAGTTCGAGCGATGCGAGACGCGCGCGGATGGAGTCCGTGACTTGGCCGACGGTGGCGACATCGGTGATGACGTCCCCGTTGAGCTGAAGCTGCCGGTTCTGGTTCACGCGATTGATGCCGTTGGGCCCGAGCACCGTGCGCACGTTCGCGACGTCACCGAGCCGCACCGGCCCGCTCGCGCGGCCCGCGAACAGCGGGATGTCGGCAAGGTCGCTCACACTCGTGAAACGGTCCCGCGGGAAGAACACGCGCACATCGTACTCGAAGTTGCCCTCGGCGTAGCGCGTGGCGATCGTGCCGTCGAGCGCCGTGCGCACCGTCTGACCCACCTGCTGTACGTTGAGTCCGCGCGCACGCGCCCGATCGCGGTCGAGTTCGATCGACAGCAGCGGGCTGCCTTCGTCCTGCGGGTTCTGGAAGTTCTCGAGTCCCGGGATGCCCTGCACTTCGCGCGACACCGCCTGCCCGATCTCCTGCAGCACGGCGAGCTCGTCACCCACCACGGCGATCGAGACGTCTTCACCTGAGGAGTTGGTGCGGAGCCCGCGGATCCGCGGCGGGCGTACGCCGATCCGCGCGCCGGCGAAGCCCCGCTTGTTCACGCTGTCCTGCAACTGCCGCACCCATTCGTCGGCAGGCATCGGTCGCGCGGAGGTCGGCGTGAGCAGGATGTCGAGATTGCCACGGTTGGCGTTGGCCGTCGCGAACACCGCCTCCACATGCGGCATCTTGCGAACGATGTCCTCCACCTCGAGCGTCAGGCGGTTGCTCTGCTGCGGCGTCGAGCCCGGCGACAAGCGCACGAACGCGCCCACGCTACCGTCGTCCACCGAGGGCAGGAACTCCGATGGGATGGACGGGATGCGCGAGAACAGCCCCGCCGCCACCAGTACGACCCCGCCGAGGATCACCGCTTTGTGTGCCACCGCCCACGCGGCCGCGCCGCGGTAGCGCAGGATCACACGCTCGAACCAGGTGTCGAACGCCACGAGCAGCCGATTGTCCATCAACCCGCTGGTGAACTTCACCTTGCCCAACTGCGCGGCGAGCATCGGAACGAGCGTGAGCGCCAGCGGCAGCGAAGCGAGGATCGCGAATGAGATCGTGAGGATGAGTTCGCGGAAGATCAACGCCGCGAGCCCCGTGATGAGCAGGAACGGCGCGACCGACGCGAGGTTGGTCGTGGTGGACGCCACCACGGCGCTCGTCACCTCGCCCGCACCGACGTGCGCCCCCTCTGTGGAGTCGAGCCCGTCGACCTCACGCCGCCGGTAGATGTTCTCCAGCATCACGATCGCGTTGTCGAGCAGCAACCCGGTGCCCAACGCGAGTCCGCCGAGCGACATGATGTTGAGCGTCAGGTCGCTGAAACCCATCATCACGAACGTCGCGAGGATCGCCAGCGGGATCGACACGGCGATGATGAACGTCTTGCGGATGGAGCGCAGGAAGATCAGCACCACCAGCATCGCCAGCGTCGCGCCGATGAGCGCCGAATCGCGGACCGAGTTGAGCGCGTCGCGGATGAAGCCCGACTGGTCGAACGTCACCTGCGACCGGATGTCGGCGGGGATGTAGTTCGATTCCTGCAGCCGCTTGAGCGCCGCCTGCACGCCGTCGACGACCTCGACCGTGTTCGCTTCCGGCTGCTTCTGGATGCCGATGCGCACGGCCGGCACGCCGTCCAGTCGCGCCCAACTGCGCTGCACCTGCGACGTGTCGCGCACGGTGGCGATATCGCTGAGCGGCACGCGCGCGCCGCCGGCCGTGGTGAGCAGCACGCCGCGGATATCATCGATCCGCAGGAACTTCCCCGAGGTGCGCGACGTGAGCTCACGGTCCGGCGCCAGCACGCGGCCACCCGCGATGTTCTGGTTCTCCCCGCTCAGCGAGCCGAGCACGTCCTGCACCGTGAGACCGAAGCCGCGCAGGCGCTCCGGGTCGAGCTCCACCTGGATCTCGCGCACCAAACCGCCCGAGATGTCCACCGTGGCCACGCCTTCAATAGAAAGCAGCTGCGGGCGCAACCGCTGGTCGATCCACTGCCGCAACGACACCTGGTCGCGTTCGGTCGACGAGAACGCGATGTTGAAGATCGCCATCTGCGACGGATCCGACTTGGAGATCGTCGGCGCGTCGGCCTCTTCGGGCAAGCGTGACCGAACGCGCTCCACCGCGGTCGCCGCGTCCTGCAGCGCGAAGTCGACGTTGGTGCCGTACGAGAAGTCGAGCGAGATGCTCACGAAGCCTTCGTTCACGCTCGTCTGCAGACGCTCGATGTTCGGCACCGTCGAGAGCGCCGCCTCGAGCGGCTTGGCCACCGTCTCCTCGAGCACCACCGGTTCCACGCCCGGGTTGCTGATGTTCACGCGGATCTGCGGGTACACGATGCGCGGCAACAGGTCCACTGGCAGCCGCCCGATGTACACCAGCCCCAGCACCAGCAGCGTGCTCGTGAGCATGATCGTGCCCACCGGACGCGAGATCGCCCAGCTCGCGATGCCCTTGCGCTCGACCTTCGTCTCCGCGACCGGATGCGTGTGGTGCTTCTCGCTGTTGTAGCTCACGGGGCCTTCCCGGCAGGCACGGTCTTGGCCGCGGCGGGCGCTTCGGGCGCCAGCGGCTGCACGATCCGCACCTGCGCACCGTCGCGGAGCAGCGCGTTGCCGGTGGTGATCACCGAGTCGCCGAACACCACCCCTTCCACCACTTCGGTCTGTCCGTCGGTATCCGTCCCCACGCGCACACGCCGACGTTCGGCGCGCCCGTTCTTGATCACGTAGACACTCTGCGACCCCTGCGCCCCCACCACCGCGCGCGAGGGAATCATCAGGACGTTCTGCCGTTCGTCGAGGCGCAGCGTCGCGCGCACCGTATAGCCGGGCCGCAACCCGGCGATCGCGTTGCCCGGGATGGCGACCTCCACCGGCACCAGGCGATTCAACGAGTCCGCCGCCGGGAAGATGCGACGGATGCGGCCGTTCACCGTGGCCTGCAAGGCGTCCACCTGCACCGGCACCGTCGCGCCCGTGCGCAGCATCGGCACCTCGAGCTCGGACACCGGCAACAACGTCACCAGCGTCGAGACGTCCGCGACGGTGAACAACGCCGCCTGCGCACCCACGATGTCGCCGTCGCGCACGAACCGCTGCGTGACCACACCGTCAAGCGGCGAGAGCACCTTCGTGAAATCCAGACGCGTCTTGAGCTGCGCCAACGACGCTTCGGCCGAGGCCAGCGCGGTGCGATCGCGCTCGAACTCGACGACCGTGATGACCTTGGCCTCATACAACGTCGTCGAACGCTCCGCGGTGCTTTTGGCGAACGCCAGCGCCGCCTCGGCGGCGCGCACCTGCGCGGTGAGTTCGCGCGGATCGATCTCCGCCATGAGCTCGCCCTTGGTGACCCGCGAGCCTTCCTCGACGTTCACCGTGAGCAGCGCGCCGGCGATCTGCGAGTTCACGCCCACCGCGCGCACCGGGGCGAGTTGGCCGGTGACCGTGCTCGTGCGCGCCATCGACGTGCGCGCGACGACGGCGATCTCGACCGGGCTCGGCTGTCCGCCACCGCCACCCGGGCCTCCACCGCCCGGTCGACCGCCGCCGCCCCCGGCCCCCCCGGCCCCTGCGGCGGCCGCGGCTTCCGCACCGCCGCCGCAGGCCGCCAGCACGGTCATCGCCGCAGCCGCCGTGAACGTGAGGGAGGCACGGACAGCGAGCCGGACGCGCGCGTATGACATCGGTGGCAACAACGGAGACATGGTCGGAACAGCAGGAGAAAGGCGCGGCCGGAACGGCGGCTGCCGGAGTGGGGGCGACGTTGCTTCCTGTACGCACTGGGGCGCCGAATCGTTCGGCGCGATCCGCGCCGCCGATCCCGTCCGGAACTCCGCGCGGGAACGCTGAGTACAAGGCGGCGGAAGCCGACCCCACCCGATTCCGAGAGCACCGCCATGCTCGCTCGCACGACGCTCGCCTCGTACGTCGCGTTCGCCGTGCTCGTCGGCGGCGTCCTCGCCACACCCGCGTCGCGCAGCACCCCTCCACTCCCGCGTTCCGGTGGCATCGCCACTGGCGTCATCGCCGGCACCGTGCGTGATACCGAAGGGGATCCCCTCGGGGGGGCGCTGGTCGAGCTGCTGGGCACCGATCGGTCCACCTATGTGGGGTCCAGCGGCCGGTTCCTGCTCGACTCCGTACCGGCGGGGCGCGCGACCGTTCGGATCACCCTGCAGGGCTATCTCCCCGCGCAGACCGAGCTCCGCGTGGCCGACGACAGTGCGACCACCCTCGAGGTGGTGCTCGTACCCGACGGACAACCGCTCGCGCCGGTGCGCATCGTCGGCAAGTCGCGAGGTCGGATCTTCGGCACGGTGGTCGATTCGGTCGGAACACCGTTGCCGGGCGTGTCGGTCGGCTTGGTAGGCACGCGCGGCACGACCATGACCGACAGCATCGGACATTTCCAGTTCCTCGACCTGGCGCCAGGGCAGTATCTCGTCGAAGCGCGCCGCCTGGGGTTCGAACTCTCCCGCTATCCCGTGCGCATGACGGACGACCTGGAGCGCGTCGTCACCATGCGCCTCCGCTCCGGGCCGATGGCACTGACGCGGATCGAGCTGCACAACACCGAGGTCGCCGCGCAGGAGGCGCAGTCGCGCCTGGCGATGCGCAGCATGACCAAGTCGTTCATCATGAGTCGCGAGGATCTCCGCGAGTTCGGCCGCACCCCTCTCGACGTCGTGCTGGCACGTTCGGCGTTCCGCGACTACATGCGGGGCAGTCGAGTCGATGCCGGTGCGCTCGACACCATGTGTGTACTGGTCGACGGCTGGCGCGCGCTGGGTCGTGGCTTCGCGCCCATCGATGTGATGGGTGGCGGAGGGACGCGCGGCAAGTCATCACCCAACACCGGCGGCTGGCTGAGGACCTTCTACGCGGACGAAGTCGAGATGCTCGAAGTCCACGTCTCGGACCAGGACCAGTCGCGCACGCTGTGCGGCCGCTTCACCTACGGCACGGGCTGCAGTTGCAACCCACCCTACCTGACGTCACCGCCCACGGTCGTGATCTGGCTGAAGAAGTAGGATCTCCCCTCCCCCATCTATTCTTCCGCCACCCCGCCACTCCGCGCCACCTGATCCGCCTTCACGTTGCCCGGATTGAACCGCTTCGCCGCGCCGAGGATCTTGTCGAGCGTCGAGTCGAAGTCGGGATGCTTCTCCTTCACGAAGCGCAGATGGTTGATGCGTGACACCACGAACGCCTTGAGGTACGGACTCTCGAGGCCCTTCGCCTTGAGCCCCTTCACCGCTTCGTTCACGTACTCGTTCAACTCGAGCAGTTTGGCCGCCCGCGCGCGCCGCTCTTCCAGTGCCACCGAGAGCTTCGTGCTCTGGAACTGGTCGATGCGTTTGAGGATGGGATGATACGCGCCACCTGAGAATCGCCCGTTCTCCTGATAACACAGCCCCAACGTGATCAGCGCCGCTTCCTCGAACTCCTCGCTGTACGACTTCTCCGCGCGGTCATCGAGCTCGGCCAATGCCTGCGCCAACCGCGAGACCTCGAGCGCGCGCTCCCGCAGATTGTGCGCCTTCTCCGTGTTGAGCGCCAAGATGCGATGGGCCACCTCCGGCTCCGGCACCACGATTGCGACGATCGCCTTGGCGCCCAGCTGCTTCATCGCCCCCAGTCGGTGATAGCCGTTGGGTGACCAATACCCCTCCGCCGCCGGCACCGCGACGATGGGGTCGAGGAAGCGGTCGAGCTTGTCGATCGCATCGGCGAGCCGCGCTACGTGCGTCTCGGAGAGATCGCGCTGATACGGCGTGGGCTGCACGATGTCGATCGGCAACGACGCGAGGATCTGCCAGCGACTGCCGAGCGGGTCGCGATAGACGGCGAGCACGGCGCCACCGTCATCGTCGATGCGCTTGGCGAGGGTGTTCACGGCCGCGGGCGTCGCCGCGCCGGCCAGACGGCTCGCATCGAGCCCACGGGTGTGCGCGGCGGCAGCCTTCTTCGACTTCTTCGCGGCGCGCTTCTTCTTCGCAGTGGCCATGCTCTAACGTGCGAATGCAGTGCACGCGGCGTCAAGCGGATGTACGGTGCGTTCAGCGAACGCACGGGGGAGTAGCGCAATAGGTTCAAGCCACACATTGTTAACGCTCATGTCCATCAATAGTCAGCGTGCCACACCCGCGTCGAGTGAACACGACCTCCCGGGCACCGTGCTTCACACCGATTCTCCCTTGGTCGGTGTCCTCGTCGATCAGCACGAACGCCGCCTCATCGCCATCAGGCCCATCGCGAAGGGCTCCCTGCTCTACCGTCTCGAGGGACATGAGACGCCGGTGCCGACCAAGTACTCGGTGCAGATCGCGATCGACATGCATCTCGACCAGAGCGATGCCCGCGACGCCACCGACCGCGTGCGTCGCCGTCCGTGGCGCTACATGAACCACAGCTGCGACCCCAACACGCGGATCGCCGACCGCGAGGTACGCGCCGTGCGCGACATCGCGGTGGGCGACGCGGTGACGTTCCACTACAACACCACCGAATACGAGATGGCGGAGCCGTTCGAGTGCCGCTGCCGCACCCCGGTCTGCGATGGTGTGATCCGCGGCGCGAAGTTCCTCACCGCCGACCAGCGCGCGCGCCTCGGTCCCTGGCTCGCTGACTACCTTCGCTGAGCGACGCTTCGGGCGACGCCATGCCGCGTCGCCCGCTCAGTACTCCGAAAAGTAGCGCGGCACCGCCCGCACATCCCGCGTCTGACTGAGCGCGAGCATCAACAGGATCCGCGCCTTCTGCGGCGTGAGATGCTGCGCCGAGAACATCGGCGCCGCATTTGTGTTCGCAACGGACGTGTTCGCCGCGCCCCCAGTCCCCGCCCCTCCCTGTGCCCCCTGCGTCCCTGTGGTAGCAGTAGCGGTTGCAGTTGCCGTTCCCCCCGCCTCGGGCACAGAAGGAATCACGAGATTATCCCCCGACGGAAACGCCGTCACCACCACCACCCCCGAATCCCGCAGCGCCCGGTACGCCACGCCCTCCGCCCGCGTGAACCCGGTGGTCGCCACGACCACGCCCCTCGGCTTGGTCGTGATCGTCGGCCCCGTACCCCCCGGATACGAGAAGAACAGATCCACGCGCGGCAGCGAATCGATCCCGGTAAGATCGAACTCACTCGTCGACCCATGCCGCCGTGCCGGCGAGAACAGAAAATCCGGCCCGCCTGACGAGACCACACCGAGCATCCCCATCTCGCCCGTCGTGAAGCCACCGGTGCGCTGATACACCTTCCGCACCTCACGCGCCGAGAGGATGCGATCGTCCATCACCACCATCACGCCTTTGCCTACCGACTTCGGGCTCGCCGCCACGCGCACCGCCGAGAGCAGATTGATCGGCCCGGCGGGGCTGATACCGGTGGCCGGCCGCTGCGCGCCGACCACCACCACCGGCTTGTCGGAGCGCACCGTGAGGTACAGGAAGAACGCCGTCTCCTCGAGCCGGTCCGTGCCGTGCGTCACCACCACACCGGCGATGTCGGAACGATCACGCAGCACCGCGTTGATCCGCTTGCTCAGGGCCACCCACTGCTCGGGCGTGATCAACGGGCTCGCGACGTTCGAGAACTGCTCGGCTTCCATTTGTGCGTGTTTGGCGAGCTCGGGCACCGAGGCGAGCACCTGCTCCGCCGTCAATGCGCCGGCGCGGTAGCCGCCCAGCGTGCCGGGCGCGTCCTGCACCCCGGCGATGGTACCGCCGGTCGCGACCACGAGCACCTTGGGCAATGGACCGGCGGGCCGTGCGGCCGCAGCTGTCGGAGGGGCGGTCACAGGCGCGGCAGGCGCCGTCTGAGTCTGTGCGGCGGCGACACAGCCGCTGAGGAGCATCGCCGCGAGGGCGGCGAGCATCGATCGGTTCGAGGGAGTACGCATGTGCGGAGGAACCTCACTCGCCCGGCGCGGTGGCGCAAGCGAAGTTTCTGGTCCATCGCCGCTTAACCCCCGCCGCGTCCGGACGTCAGACTGCCGATGACTCCCGCACACAACGCCCGCCGTCTCCGCGTCGCGCTCCTCGCGTCGCTGCTCGCCCCGTTAGTCGCCTCAACCGTCGCCTGCGCCGGTCGCCGCGCGGAGACAGGCGCCTCTGACGGCGCCAAGCAGTCGTTCGAGTACCAAGGCCGCACGCGTTCGTATGTCGTGCGCGCGCCAGCTGGTCTCACACGCACGTCGGCGCCGTTGCCGGTCGTGTTCGTCCTGCACGGCGGTGGTGGTAACGCCAGCAACGCGGAGCAGATGACCGGCTTCACGCGACTCGTCGAGCGCGAACGCATCATCGTCGTGTACCCCGAGGGCACCGGACGCTTCCGCAATCGCCTGCTCACCTGGAACGCCCAACACTGCTGCGGCCCGGCGATGACGGAACGCGTCGATGACGTCGGGTTCATCTCGGCACTCATCGACACACTCGCGGCGCACTATCCCGTGGACCAGCGCCGCATTTACGCCACCGGCATGAGCAACGGCGGCATGATGAGCCATCGGCTCGGCCGCGAACTCTCCACGCGCATCACGGCGGTCGCACCGGTGGTCGGTGCCGTCTTCGGCGATGAAGCACCGCCCGAACGCCCCGTCTCGGCGCTCATGATCAACGGCCTGCTCGACAAGTCCGTGCCTGCGCAGGGCGGCCTGTCAGGCGGACGCGGCGCGAGCAGCTGGGACGGCATGCCTGCGCGCCCCAACGTCGATCAAGGCACGTACTGGGCACGCTACAACGCCTGCGATGCCACGCCGCAGCGCGACGAGCGCGGCAGCGTGCTGCGATGGACGTATCGCTGCCCCACAGGGCGCGCGGTGGAGTTGATCCAACTCAAGGACAACGGCCACGCATGGCCGGGCGGCAAGTCAGGCAGCCGGCTCGGTGACACGCCGAGCACGGCGATCGACGCCACCGACGTGATTTGGGCCTTCTTCAAGCCGCTCACGCGCGAGCGCTAGCGCGCCAGCTTCCCCAGCCCGAACGCGAGCCCCACCGACACCGCCTGGCGATCGCCGAGCGACGCTGCGGCGCGCACGACGACTTTGCGCGACCGATCGAATGACATGTCGAGCCCCACATCGAGCGCCGGCTGCACCTCGAACTCACGCTCGGGCGCATCGACGCCCATGCGCAGGTCCGCCGCGACGCCCGCCGTCATGTACGGCGCGATCCACACCGACTCCGACGTGAGCGACACGCTGCCCGTGATGCCCACCGGCAGCGTCACCAGCACGTATTCCCCCGAGCTCGCGCCCAAGCCCGAGTGCCAGTCGAGATCGAACGGCTTGGATCCCGTGCCGCGCATCACCGGCGCCTGATAGTCGAAGCCCGCGAAGAACGCTTCTTCCTCGGCGACACCTTTCCCGAGTCCGCCGCGCAGTCGCATGCCCTTGGGCAATCCCGGCATCGCCCAGGTCGCGAGCAGCACGCCATCGTCACCCGGCAACGTCTCGGCGCGCACCCAATGGAACGCGAGCCCACCCGAGCCGTGTGGTGAGATGAGACGCGGCGAGTCCGGTGCGATCTGCCCCTCGACCCGTCGCGGCGCGAGCACGATGAGCACTGCGAGCACGAACGCCAACGCGATCGTGAGATAGAGTTCGACGGCGGTCGCCACCCCCGCGCGTTCGCGCGGCGTGACCGAGCGGGGGCGCGGTGTCATCGACGGATGTCGTGGCGTCATGGACGGATGTCGCGGCATCAGTTGGGCGCCCTTACGCCCGGGGCGTTGTAGCTGCGGTTGTGGCCCATCAGATCACCGTGCAGATCGAGTCCCGAGTTGTCGCGATTGCCGATCCACTGCATGATCGAACCCGGGAACGGCTCCGGGCTGCCGCGGCTGCCGAGCGGATCCGTGTACCAGATGTTAGGCCCGTTCTTGTTGCGGATGAAGTTGCCGTTCACGTCGACGAAGCGACGCACACCCTTGAACGGCGATCGCGGATCGTCCCACGTGACCGAGTCCCCGATGCCACGGCAGCGATCGCGATCGCGGGCGAGTGAGTCACGGCAGAGATCGATCGGGCGTGCCATCGAGCGCTCGGCGCCAGGCGCGAAGTAGCGACTCGGATCCATCACCTGATAGTACGGATTGAACGCAGCGAGTGTGTGCCCGTCGGCGCGACGGAGCTTGCCGCTCACTTCCCAGCTTTCGCGCAGGGCGGAGTCGAAGTGCGGATTGCGGCCGTCGGTGCGCAGCACGTGTTCGTTGATGCACGCCGTCTCGGGAACGGCACGCTGTCCACCGCCATCGGGCGAGTTGGCCGGCGTCGGGGTGCCGGCCGCGACCTTGATATCGCGGTCGCAGGAAACCGAGAAGTCGCCCGCCGGCCCGATCGGCGTGAGCAGCGTCGCGCTGAACTCCGTGCCGTCGGTGCACTCGATGTGGTAGATGACTTCGTGGAGATTGTTGGTGAACGCGTCCGGCGAGTGTGTGCCCTGATGCAGCTTGGTGAGCACGTCACACGAGATGGCGAGTGTCGCCGTGCCCGTCTCACCCACGCGCATCATCATGTTGTTCTCCCACTCGACCTTGTGGCCCACATGGTCTTCCTGGCGATGCGCGCCGAAGCCGCTCGCCTGCAGATGCTGGTTCGCATAGCCGAACGGGAGCGGTCCCACCTTGCGGTAGAGATTCGACCCGCGCGGATCCCGTCCGTGCTCATGGCCGAACGTGCAGCCCGTGGCAGGATCCACCGGCGGATGCCAGGTCGGATACCGCAGTCCGTCCGGCCCGATGATCGAGTAGCTGTCGTGGATCGCCTGCGTGCACGTATCGGTGCCCGACGGCGTCCAGATCCCGTACGCGAGGGAGTTCCCCACCTCCGCGACCTGCGGGAACCGCGACGTCTGGAACGGCGTGCCGTCCTCACACGCGGTGGTGGAGGCGGCGACCAACATCAACGCGACCGCGAACGACTTCTGCATCCCGGGCATACCGATCCTCCTCCGTCACGCTGCGCGTGACTGATTCGGGAGCCGGTGACCCGGGTGAGGGGCCTGACACGCTCCGTTGACGACAGATGGCAGATGGGAGAAGGCGGATGGTGGATCCGCCTTAGAGCTCACCACTCACCACTCACAACTACTTGCGCCTGATCTTCACTGCCGCCCGCACCACCGACAGCCCCACATTCTGCAGCACAGTGATCTCATCCGTTCGCAGCGTCGCAAACGCCGCCGCATCGAGTGTGATCACATTCCCCACCACGAACTTCCCGCCGGCCGGGATATCCCATCCCGCGCCCACCGTCACGCGCGGTGCGTCGTACGTGAACTCGCCGGCGCGATACCCCGACCAGCCGAAGCCACCGATCAGATACAAACCACGACGCGGATTCGGCACGAGATGCGCGACGACGCCGGCGCTCCGGAGATGCTCGCGCACCTCCTCGTTCCCGTAGGTCCACAGGCCGAGCTCCACGCCCAGCCGCACGCGATCACTGCCGTAGCCGCCGAGTGCGAACGTCGCCGACGGGCCGACATCGCGGGCGGGCTGGCAGAAGTCGCAGGTGAGGCGCATTCCCGAGCCACCGAGGGTGGCCTCGTACCAGATCGGCGAGCGCGTCGCCGATGAGGCACCAGGTCTCGCGGGGGCGGTGGCAGACGACGCGGTCTGCGCCGCGGCGGTCGTGGCGACCGCTGCGCTCAGTGCCGCTCCCATCATCATCTGCGAAAGCATCCGTCGAACGGCCAACGCGCCTCCATGGCGGGATATGCTTCTACGACGGCAAGGGTGCCGTGTTGGTCAACGGACAGGCAATGGACCGCGCACATTGTGACGGTCGCGCGCGACAAGCCCTACCGCATCCGGCGCTCCACCTCCGCGTATGCGTCCGTCACGGTCGCCCACTCGACGCGCATGGTCGGCGGGATGCCCTTCCCGCGCATCCCGCGCGCCGGCAGCTCCGCATGCGCCGCGATGGTGGGATACCCTAGTGCCCAGCGTCGGTCGCCGGTCCCGAGCCCCACGATCTGCGTGCTCTGATAGTCGAGTGCACCCGCCGTGGGCTCACCGATCACCACCGCGCGACGGCTGCGCAGCGCACGGAGCACGAGCACTTCCGCCGCACTCACGGTCCCGCGATCGACGAGCACCGCGACGCGCCAGTTGCCCTCGTACGATGCGTCGATGGGTGGCGCCGACGGGGGATCCTCGATCGGGACGAGTTGCCCCAGCGCCGCTTCCATCCGACGCAAGAGCGCGCGGACGAACGTGCTGGTGTCGCTTCCGAAGGCCCGACGCGCGTATGCCACCTGCGCCGAGGACGAGAGCATCACCGGCACTCCGGCGTCGTAGGGCGTCGGTTGACGCGTTGGCATCGAGATGTACGGATGCAGCGCGCGCGACATCTGCGACGAGCCCCCTTCGTTCCCGCGCAGATCGATGATCAGCAGTCCCCGCGCACGGATCGCCTCGCCTGCGGCCATCACCGCGGAGTCGAGTGCGCGCATGAATCGCGGATCATGCGACGGCAGACTCACCACCACCGAGCGTTCGCGAAGCACCACGCGCGGGCGGTGCACATCGGTGGGGTCGAGCAGTCCGCTGTCGGCGGCTGCGAGCGGCGCGGCCTTGCCCCACATGCCAGGCGAGAGTCGCAGGATGCTCCGCCGATGGAGCGTCGCCTCGAGTCGCAGTCGCGCGAAGTTCCTCGCGCGCAGGTCCACCGCGTACGCGGTCTCGCCCACCCGACGGATCTCTGCGCGGACGTCGCCGGCGGACCATCCCGCCGTGTCGCCCGCGAGCAGCACCGCCACGAAGTGCCCCGTCCCCGCCTGTGGGTCCTTGATGATCGCCAGGCGCGTGGGTCCGTCGTACCACAGGCCTTCGATGGGGTCGAGCGGCAGTTCGGGACGCGCGAACCGACGACGCAGGGTCTCTTCATCAAGCGGGAGGCGACGGAGTGCGGCGCGTGCCGCCTGCGCACTGGCGGAGTCGATCACCGGGTTCTGATACACGAACAGATGCGGGTCATCGAACCAGCGCACCAATCGGGTGAGCGGTCGCACGCAGTCCGACAACGGCGTCGCCGCGGCCTCGCGCGCGACGTTCGCACGCACCGAGTCGTACGCGGCGCGCCGGGCGCCGCGGACCTCGAGAAGGAAGCCGGCGTAGTTCTGCCGGATCTTCGCATCGAGGGAGTCGAGGGTCTGGGCGCAGGTCGGCGGCGCGGCCGGTGCCGACGCCGTTGCTACGGCCGGTGCCGATTGGCCTTGCGCGGTCGCAACGAGAAGAACGAGACAGGCGAGCGGGCCTGCGATGTGGTTGCGTGGTTTCGAGCCGAACATTGGAGCCTCTGTGCGAAGTGGCGAGTGTCGCTTTCACGACGGTCGCCCCCTCGCCCGAGTTGCAGTGCTGCGTCGTTTCGGTCCGAAAGCGGGCCCGGCCGTGCGCCCGCCGGGACCGGGCGTGGACGTCGCCACTACCCCGCCGCCACATGCACCCCCGCCACCGCCCGCCCCGACGGGTCCGCCGCAGCCGCGAACGCCGCATCCCACGCGATCGCCGCCGGCGACGAACACGCGATCGACTTGCCACCCGGCACGGTCTCCGCACACGCGTCGCCCGGGAACACGCGATCGAATATCCGCCGATAGAAATACGCCTCTTTCGTCTGCGGCGGGTTGATCGGGAACCGCGTGGCGGCTCCCGCGAACCCCGCGTCGCTCACCTCGCGCTCCGCGTGCGCCTTCAACCCGTCGATCCACCCGTACCCCACACCGTCGCTGAACTGTTCCTTCTGCCGCCACAGGATCTCATCGGGCAGGTAGCCCACAAAGGCCTCACGCAGCAGCGACTTCTCGATCTTCTTCGATCCGTCCGCCTGCACGCCGGCCATCTTCGCGCGCGCGTCGATCCGCATGGCCACGTCGAGGAACTCTGTGTCGAGGAACGGCACGCGCGGCTCCACACCCCAGGCCATCATCGACTTGTTCGCGCGCAAGCAATCGTAGTTGTGCAGTGCATCCAGCTTGCGCACGGTCTCCGCGTGGAACTCGCGGGGGTTGGGCGCTTTGTGGAAGTAGAGGTAGCCGCCGAAGATCTCATCGCTGCCTTCACCCGAGAGCACCATCTTCACGCCCATCGCCTTGATGCGGCGCGCGAGGAGATACATCGGCGTCGAGGCGCGGATGGTCGTGACGTCGTAGGTCTCCACATGACGGATCACGTCGGGGATCGCGTCGAGGCCCTCCTCGAACGTGTACGTGTAGCCATGATGCACCGTGCCGAGCGCCTTGGCGGCGACTTCGGCTGCGGCGAGATCGGGTGAACCCTCGAGCCCGATCGCGAACGAATGCAGCCGCGGCCACCACGCTTCTGATTGATCGCCGTCCTCGATGCGCCGCCGCGCGAATCGTGCGGCCACCGCCGCGACGATCGACGAATCGAGTCCACCTGAGAGCAGCACACCGTACGGCACATCACTCATGAGCTGCCGATGCACCGCCGCCTCGAACGCCTCGCGGATGGCCGTGGTGTCAGCTGCAACACATTCGGTGGCGGCGTAGTCGCGCCAAGCCCGCGCGTAGTAGCGGTGCAGCGTGTCCGTGTCACTGTCGTACCAATGCCCCGGTGGGAACTGCGCGACGTCGTCGCACACACCCACCAGCGACTTCATCTCCGAGGCCACCCACGTGCGCCCCTGCGCGTCGTGCCCCCAATACAACGGGCACACGCCGATCGCATCGCGCGCAATGATGAATCGCTGCCGCGCCTTGTCCCACAACGTGAACGCGAAGATGCCGTTGATGCGCTGCAACGCAGCCGTGATTGCCTTCGCACCCGCGTCGCCCTCGCGACCGGCCGCCTCGCGGTACAACGCGTTGATCACTTCGCAGTCAGACTTCGTCTGAAAGGTGTACCCCTTCTCAAGTCCACCTTCCAACATCTTGTGATTGTATATCTCGCCGTTCACCGCGAGCACCAGCTCACCATCGGCCGAGTAGAGCGGCTGCGCGCCGCCGGCCGGATCCACGATCGCCAATCGCTCGTGCACCAGCACCGCGTGGGCGTCCACATGCACACCCGACCAATCCGGCCCACGATGTCGCTGCAACGCCGAACGCTCCAGCGCCTGCGCGCGCAGTGCGGTGAGATCGGCCGCGGGGCGCGGATCGAAGACTCCAAGAACAGAACACATCGGACGACTCCTCGTGAGGGAACAACCGTGAGCGCCGAGCGTGCGGGTGCAAACAAAAAACCCGCGCACTCGGCGCGGGTGATGGGAACAGGGCGGTGTTGCGAGAGCTGCCTAGTTGCCGGTCCGCGACGAGTGCACGCGATTGTTGTTGCCATTCCGCGGATTGCGGTTGGCAACAACGTTCGGCAGGCGATTGTGGCGGAGAGCAGTGTTCATGGAATGGAGTGTAGTGCTTGGAGTATCGGCACGGCAAGGGCGGAGCTGAGTTCGCTCGGTCACGACCGCGCATCGTGTTCCGTTCTTCCGGACCGGTGACCATCTTGCACGGATTCGCGTTTCGCCTCCCGTCGCCTTTCGCTCCTCAGTCATGCGCCGCATCTCGCTTCTGCTTGTGCTCGCCCTCGTCTCGCTGGCCGCCTCCTGCCGCGCCAGCATCGGCAGCGGCTCGCGCCCGCCGTTCCCCACCGGTGCGTTCGTGGACGACTACGGCAGCACGCACACCATCAGCGCCGCCGAATGGCGACAGGACGCCTACACGCGCACGCAGATCGTGCGGTGGAATCCCAGCGCCCGCTACATCCTCGGCCGCAGCATTCCGAAGGACTCCACCGGCTCGTCCGGCTGGGTGCGCGTCGATTGGATCCCGCTTGAGAGCCCGCCGTACACCTGGGCCTACTGCATCATCGCCTACGACAAACCCGATGCCGCATCGGCCGAGGCGGTGACGACGGCCAAGCCCGACACCCCGCGCACCGGCTGCAACGGGTTTCCGTTCACGCGGCTCAAGCCGGCGGAGTCGCCGGCCAAGTAGGGCTGGGCTACGCCGTTGCCCCGATCCGCACCGGCTGCTCGAGCCCGCACGCCGATCGATCGGGCGCACTGAGCGCACCGATTTTCCGGATCACCGTGCTGATCGGCAGCGTGAACAACTTCCAGCGCACAACCGAACCCGGCGGCAGCCCCGCCGAGGCCAGGTCGAGCACCCGCACATCACTTGGCCAGCCGTTCGCCGTGGCGGTGGTGATCATGGCGAGGACGAGGTGGCCGGACGCGCCGTTGAACTCCTGGCGTGAGCAGACCAGCGCCGGCCGGCGCTTCTTCGCCCGCGGCGTGGAGAACGGGAACGGGACTACCACGATGTCGCCGGGTTTATAGGCCGCCGAACGCATGGTCGTCCTCCTCGGAGTCCCACTCGGGGGCGAGGGTGGCTTCGAGGGCGGCGGCTTCGGGGTCGGCGGCGGCGCCCTTCTCTATATAGATACGGCCGTCGTCTTCGGAAAAGACGAACTGCACCCGGTCACCGGCGCCCAGTCCAAGGGCTTCACGGACGGCGCGGGGGATGGAGGCTTGGTGCTTGGAGGTGAGGCGGGAGGAGTACATTTTTTGGCCTCTGAACGCTAGGTATTACGGAATACCGCAATATTACCTCCTTCACCATTGCGCGCAACGCCGAATTGTCTTACTTTGTCTTACATGAAGGACGCCACCGTCACCATCCGTCTCGACGCCAAGCTTGAGCGAGACCTAGCCCGACTCAGCCGCGCCCAGGGTCGCAGCCGCAGCGATTTCGTCCGCGACGCGCTGCGCCGCCAGCTGGCGCTCGCCCGCTTCGAGGAGGCGCGGCAGGACCTTCTGCCTCTGGCCGAGGCGCAGGGCATCCTCACCGATGAGGACGTTTTCGACGACGTGTCGTGAAGGTTTTCTTCGACACGAACGTCCTCATCAGCGCATTCGCGGCGCGCGGGTTGTGCGCGGACCTCATGCGCCTCGTCCTCGCCGAGCATGAGTTGCAGACCGGCGAGGTGAATCTCGTCGAACTTCGCCGGGTGCTCACGGAGCGGTTCAATGCCTCTGGAGCGCAGGTCGATCGGGTTGAGGACCTACTTCGGGAAGTCGCCGTGATTGCCCCGCCCGACGAGTCGACGATTTCGGGACTCACCCCCCGCGACGCCTGGGAGCTGCTTCGCCACACCCCGGCATCCTGAACGCCCCGACGCGCGTTGAATAGTTCACCGCCCCCTCCTTGAGATAGTCCCCCACATACCAGACCGTACAATCGTCCGACGGATCCACCGCCGTCTGCGTGTAGTCCTCCCATCGCAGCGTGCTCGTCTGACTTGCCTCCCCAGCCACCAGCTCGACCTCCCGGAGGTCGAAGAGCCCCAGCGCCGCCCCCGGCGTCCGCCCCGCAAACCGCTGCCCGGGGAAATCGGCCGGCCCGCCGAACGAGTACCCCACCCCGATATTCCCCAGCCGGTCGATCGCCGGGCTCGCCATCCACCGGAATCGCGCGTCGGGCGCATACGTGCCTTGCTGGTACAGCGACACGCCGCGATCGCCGCCCACCCGCAGCTCGTACCAGCGCACCCCGCCCCCGCCCTGCGTGGTGGCGACCGAATGCACCGCCACCAGCGCCTCGTGCGACTTGAACCGCCGATACACGAGCCGCGCCATGATCTTGTCGCCCTGTGAGTCCAGCCGCCGAGTCACGCCGGGCTGCGGCACACACTCGGTGAGCTGCCCGCCGCAGAGGTACTCGTAGGGCGCCACGGCGATGCGCTCAGGCCCCACCATCCGCGTGCGCGAGGGGTCGCGCCAATCGACGTGCATGCGCCAAACCTGCAGCTCGTCGCTGCGCAGCACTCCCCGGAGCTGCGTCCCACCGGCGGCGACCACGATGTTCGGCGCCCCGCGCGGCGGCGTGCGTCGGCCATCGAGGTCGCTGGTATTCAGGAAGTTCACGTCCTTCACGATCACGCACTGCTCGGTCGCGTCCTGCCCGCGCAGCATGCGCGAGCGATCGGCCACGCACACGTGTTTCTCGATGACTTCATCACCCGTGCTCGTGGGCGTGTACCAGCCGTCGGGCCACACCGCCGGCCGCGGGTAGTCGGGGAACAGCGGCCGCGTGAACTCATAGCGGTACCAGGCGCCCATGGGGTCGCTGGTCTTGCTCACGGCGTAGCACATCGCGTACGCACCGGAGTCGGCAGGAGGCTGCGGTGGCAGCGGGGGCGCGCCCGGGCGAGGTGTGTTCACCGAATCGGCCATCGTGGGCTGATACAACACCGCCTCGCGCGGCCCCGGCGGCGCCGTCCGCGGGCGCACGCGCCGGAAGATCGGCATCACGAACAACCAGCGCTCGGCCAGCTGATCGAAGCGCACCACCACGTCGCCGTTGTTGATCTGCTCACACGCCCCGCCGAACCCGCGGAACACGTTGCTGCTCGGTACGGGCCCGTACAACACGCGGCCCGTCTCGTTGAAGCGTTTGCCGCGTTTGGTGAAGATCGCCACGCGCGTGTTGATGGTCTGCACGATGTGATCCGGGCCCACGGCCAGCGAGTTGTCGCTGGGATTGCGCTGCGTGCTCGAGCCATGCGGGCCCACGAAGCCGTGGCCGAGTCCGTCGAAGCTGGCGACGATGCGGATCTCCTGTGCCGCGGCGCTCTCGACTGCGACAAACAACACGACCACGAGCCGAAGCGCAAACTTCACCGACCGTCGCAGATGCCGAAGATACGAAGGCCGCATTTCAGAGCCCCAGCTCGCTCAGGCCAGGATGATCCGCCGGACGAGGCCCCGCCGGCCACCGGTACTTGCGGTCTGCTTCTGTGATGGGCAGATCATTGATGCTCGCGATACGCCGCCGCATGTACCCGCCTTCGTCGAACTCCCAGTTCTCGTTGCCGTACGAGCGGAACCACTGTCCCGAGTCGTCATGCCACTCGTACGCGAACCGCACGGCGATACGATTGCCGTCGTGCGCCCAGAGTTCCTTGATCAAGCGATACTCGAGCTCGCGGCTCCATTTGCGCTCAAGGAATCGCTGGATCGCTTCGCGTCCCTGAACGAACTCCGCACGATTGCGCCACACGCTGTCGGGCGTGTAGGCCAACGACACACGCTGTGGATCGCGCGCGTTCCAAGCATCCTCGGCCATGCGAACCTTCTGATGTGCGGCGGTGATGTCGAACGGCGGCAGCGGCGGACGCGGGGCTTCTGCCATCGGTGGGTGCTCTCGGAGAAGGTGTGCAGACGCGGGTTCTCTACTAGACACAGGGCTTCTGGATAGTGCCATTCTCGCACTCCGCCGCGGTTGGCACCAGATTCCAGCATGCGACCCGACACCTCCGTACGCGGCTTCGCCGCTCCCAAATCCCTCTGGCGCCCGGCGTGCGTGCTCCTCGTGGCGACCGGCATCGCCACGCATCCGCTCGCAGCGCAGTCAAGCGCGCTCAGCTCCATCGCCCCACCCGCCCGCTTCGCCGACCCCGACCGCGCCGCCAAACTCCGCGCCGCGTTCCCCACCGTCGACTCCCTCATGGCCGCCTTCGCCGCGCAGCGCCGAGTCCCGGGCTTCGCTTACGGCATCGTCATCGACGGACAACTCGCGCACGTGGTCGCCGGCGGCATCCGCGACACGCGCAGCAACGCGCGCACCGACACCGCAACCGTGTTCCGCATCGCGTCGATGAGCAAGAGCTTCGCCGCCGTCGCCATCCTGCAGTTGCGCGACGCGGGTAAACTCTCGCTCGACGAGCCCGCCGAACGCTACGTGCCCGAACTCAAGTCGCTGCGCTACGCCAGCGCCGACGCGCCGCGCATCACGGTGCGGCATCTCATGACCCACTCGGCCGGGTTCCCCGAGGACAATCCCTGGGGCGATCAGCAGCTCGACGCCACCGAGGACGCGTTCAGCGCGATGATGCGCGGCGGGATCCCCTTCTCCACCGTGCCCGGCACCAACTACGAATACTCCAACTACGGCTTCGCCATCCTCGGGCGTATCGTCACGAACGTCTCGGGCATGCCGTACACGCGGTATCTCCGCGAGCGCATCCTCAATCCGCTCGGCATGCGCAACACCACGCTCGAGACGCGTGATGTCGATCCCAATCGCCTCGCGTACGGTTATCGATTGCAGGACGACAAGTGGTTGCTCGAGCCGCCGCTGCCCGACGGTGCGTTCGGTGTGATGGGTGGCATGCTCACCACCCCGGCCGATCTCTCACGCTGGGTCGCGTTCATGCTCGACGCCTGGCCTGCGCGCGACGGTGCGCAAGGCACGGTGCTCTCGCGCAGTTCACGTCGCGAGATGCAGCAGATCCAGCGCTTCAGCGGGGCGTCGGCGTTCGCGGGTGCCAACGCGATGACGCTCAATGCCGGCGGCTACGGCTACGGCCTGCGTGTGAATCAGAACTGCGACTTCCGTTCCGCGGTCTCGCACACCGGCGGCCTGCCGGGCTACGGCTCCATCATGAAGTGGCTGCCCGAACACGGCGTGGGCATCATCGCACTCGGCAGTCTCACGTACACGCCGTGGACGCCGACGGTCGATCAGGCGTTCGAGATCTTGAAGCGCACGGGCGCACTCGAGCCGCGCGAGCCGCAGCCCGCCCCGGTTCTCGAGACGCGCCGCGCGCAGGTGTCGCGACTGGTGCAGCAGTGGTCGGCGCCGCTGGCCGATTCGCTCGCGGCGATGAACCTGTTCCGCGACGAGTCGGCGGAGCGTCGGCAGTCGCAGATCGCTGCTCTGCGTGATGCGGCCGGTGGTGAGTGCCGGAACGAAGGACCGTTCATCGTGGAAAACGCGCTGCGCGGTGTGTGGCGCATGCGTTGCGCGCGCGGGGATCTCGCGGTGCGGATCACGCTGGCGCCGACGGAGCCGGCGCAGGTGCAGTTCCTGAGTGTGGGGACTGTCGGGCGCGAGATGTCGCTCGCGCCGGGGGCGGTGTGTCGGCGCTGATCAGGGCGCGGCGTTCTTCTTGAGCGGGTACTGACGGATGCGTTCGACCTCGAGTGTATCCTGCTCCATCACAAGCAGGTAGTCCGCGCCGTACTCGTGGAACTCCACGAACTTCGGCGTGCTCAATCGGCAGTCGAAGCGCCCGTCCCTATTGAACGCCACCCAGCGGCGCGGTGAACTGTCGGACTGCACCTGAAACTCGCGGATCCAGATACGACCGTCCGTCCCGAGGCGGATCCCATTCATCGCCGGCATCACGTCGGCAATCGGTCGATTTGGGTGCACGTTCGCTTCATATCCATCCTTCATCATGCCGCGCAGCTGCGCGTTGTACTTCTCGTACCGCGCCTTCTCGAACGCGCGCTCCGCGTCGACATCTGCCTTCGTCACGGCGCGCGATCCGCCTGTCCAACGGATGACGCGACTGAGTCGCATCGTCGGATTCCCGGTCCACACCTGCAGTTCACGCTCCGCACCGTGTCCCAGGACTACGATCGAATCGAGTGCCGCCGAATGCGAGTACGACTCGAACATGGGCATGACACGGAAGTTGCTTCCCTCGATGATCGAGCCGATCCGCCCTTGTTCCATTGTCCGGAGCGTGTCCGACACCACGCCGTCGCGATTGTGCAGCTGGATGCGGCGGCGCTCTGCATTCATCCCGGGCCCGCGAACGCCGTCCTCCTCGTTCACGCCGAGCATGAGTCGGCCGTCATCGAGGATCGCGAAACTCCGCGCCGGATTCCCCATCACCGGCTCCGGCGTCACCCGTCGTACGTAGTTGCCGTCGCTGTCGAACACGGTGAAGAAGAACGGGCGCGAGTTGCCGACGTAGATCGTGTCGCCCGGCAACCGGAAGACGGTGTACGGATTCGTGAACTCACCTGGCCCAGAGCCGTCGCGCCCCGAGGCGCGGATGAACCGCCCGTCGGCACCGAACCAGCGCACTTCCTTGACCGCCTGCATCACCACCACAATCCGCCCGTCCGCGAGCCGTCGGACGCCGTTGGAGCGCGTGAGCAGGTAGGCCTCTTCCCCATCCTCCTCCCCGATCGACAACGACGGCGTCGCCGCGATCGAACACGTCGCATCGAGCTTGTCCAGCGCGTTCTCGACGATCGTCACCCCGGACGAGTCGCGTACGACGATCGCATCCGTCGTCGCTGATTCGCCGCCGCAGGCGGCCGTGGCCCCGACCAGCAGCATGAGCAACGCGCGGCAGGAACGCCGCAGAGTGACGGACGGAGTCGGATGCATGGTGGGATGCCCGGAACGAGTTGTTTGGACTGGCGTTGCTGCTACCCAGCCGTGATGAACGACACCGCCGCCCCCTGCGGGTCGGCCGCGACGATCATTCGACCGTACGGCGTGTCGAAAGGTCCATGGTGTACCTGTCCACCATTCTTCTCCACCGCCGCCTTGGCCTCTTCCGCGTTGGTCACGCCGAAGTACGCCATCCAATGCGGCGGCATGTCACCCCACTCGGGCGTCATCTGCAGCACCCCCGCCACCGGCTCGCCGTGGTTCTTGAGCATGTGGTACGGCGAACCCTGCATCTCCATGGTCTCGATCGTCAGCCCGAACACGTCGGCGTAGAACTGCGACGCACGCGCCGCATCGCGCGTATTCACCTCACACCACACCATCGCGCCGGGTTCGTTCACCGCCTCCGCACCGGTGTGCTTGATCGGCTCCCACACGCCGAACGCCGCGCCCGTGGGGTCCATACACATCGCCATGCGGCCTTGGTCGCCGATCACCATCGGCGGGAACATGAGACTGCCGCCCGCAGCGGTGATCTTCGCGCAGGCGGCATCGGCACTCGCCACACCGAAGTAAACGGTCCACGCCGACGGATACGTCGCGCCGGGCTCCTGCTGTCCGATACCGGAGGCCACGGCGCCGTCCTTGAACGCGACGGCATACCCACCGTACTCCGGCGCCTGCTCCTCGTAGGTCCAGCCGAGCACGGCGGCGTAGAACGCGCGGGCGGCGGCGGCGTTGCTGGTCTGCAGATCGAACCAGATGGGCTGTCCGGTGGGATGCGAGGAGACGCGGGGCACGGTCGGGTCCGGGTTGGAGGTCCGGATACGCTACCGCTTGGGCAGGCGCTTCGCCACTGACTCAGGCGGCAAGTGCGAGGATATCACGCACACGCAGATACACCCGCCGTTCGCTGGCGCGGATGTCGCGGATGCGTTCCAGCAGCTCATCGAAGTAGTCGGGCACCCCGGCGCCGGGAGGGTTCTTCAGGCGCTCGTCGTCCATGGTGAAGCCCTTCACCAGGAACTCTTCGAGGCGGGCGGTGGCCCACTGGCGGAACTGGGTGCCGCGTTCGCCGCGCACGCGATAGCCGACGGCGAGGATGGCCGGGAGGCTGTAGTGCTCGATGTCCCTGGAGACCTGCCGCGCCCCCTCGGTTCGAACTATTCGGAAACTCCGAATAGTTGCCACATCGTCGACCTCGCGATCGGCGTAGACACCCTTGAGGTGCTCGTTGACCGTGGGTACCGAGGACAAGACTCCCCACCGCCCCCGCATCATCCGCCCCGCTCACCGCCCACCCCACCGCCGCAATGTGCGTTTCATAGTGCCGAAATCTGGCACCATGCCCCCACCACCTCCAGCCGAGTTGCCGCTAGTGGGACCTTACTGCCGCACCGGCACGAGCGGGAACGCGAACCTCGCGACTTCGTCCCCATACGTCGCGCCCGCACCGAGCACGACGATGGAATCGGGCGTCACCGCCTCGAACCGAACGCGGTAGTCGCCGAGCCGGCGCGAGGGGAAGCAGGCGAGGATGCCTCGCACCTCAGCCAGCGCTTCGTCAACGCCGACGACACAGAAGCTCTCGAAGGGCCTCGCGGCATCAGTCTCCGCCCCGCGATCCACTTGCACGAGCACCAAATAGTCATCGCGGGTTCCGACCCAACCCACGTATTCGATGTCGAGCACTCTCATCTGACCTGCGTCGGGCACTTCGGACTTGAGGGCTCGCTGCAGAGGCGCCATCAGCCCGATGCCATCCGCGCTCGGTGCGGCCTGTGTTGTGTCTGCCGCGCGCGCCTCGGGCTCCCTTGGGGGCGCCGCGCACGCGACGGCGGCGCTCGCCGAGACGGCGAGGACGACTCGACGCATCCCTGCAATGGCTCCACGAGTGCGTGACACGTTACGGCCGCACCGCATTCCGCTCAATATGCCGCTGCATGATCCGCAACAGTTCCTGATTCGTCCACGGCTGCCACCCGTGCGGCTTGAGCGGCCGCCCGTACTCGATGGTCCCCGCGAAGTACGGCCCCTTCCCCGGCTCCTTCGTGCTCTCCAGGAACGTCTCCATGCGATACACGCCGAGGTTGAGGAAGTAGTTGTCCATGTCGCCCACCGCGATGTTCAGTTGGCCCACCAGCTTCGGGCCCACCGTGCTCCAGTTCTTCTCCAAGTACGCGCGCAGGTCGTACCCACGCTCGCGCATCTGCTCGGCGACCTTCGCGTCGATCTTGCCCGTGCGTTTGTCCCAGAGTTGCGCGGGGTAACCATCAGGCCCCACCGGTGCCCACGCGGCCTGCCAGCCATCCCACTGCCCGAGCGAGCGGCCCTTGGTCGCGATCACCAACTCGGCCTGGTTCTCCTCGCGCACGGTGAGATCCGTGAGGCCTTCGGGTGAACGACTCGATGGCACCTCGCGCGGCAGCCACGAGCCGTCGGCGCGCACGAAGGCATTGCTGTCGGCGTAGATGTCGCCGAACTGATAGTTCCGGAAGTCGAGCTGGTCGGGATACAGCGACCACGCGCCACCGAACACGTCGGGATAGTGCACCTGCAGCGCGAGCACATCCCATCCGCCCGTGGAGCCACCGGTGAGCACGCGCGCATACGGCGCGCCGATGGTGCGGAAGCGGCGATCGATCTCGGGAATCAACTCCTTGGTGATCGCATCGCCATACGGCCCATTGTTCGCCGAGTTGAGTGCGTAGCTGTCGTCGTAGAAGGGCGTGGTGTGCTGGATGAACACCGCGATGAACGGCGGCACCTCACCCGACGTCCACGCCTTCTGGAACTCACACCCCGGCTCTCGATTGCTCCGCGCCAGCCGCGCCGCACGCGCCTCCGCCGACTCGGCGCGATCACAGCCTTCGAACGTGAACCCGAACGGCGCGCGATCGCTGTAGTGGCCGATGGTGTACACCACCGGATAGCGCCGCGTGGGATTCTCCTCGTAGCCCTTGGGCAGCAGCACCACCGCGCCGAGCTGCATGTCGTGCCCCCAGAACGTGCTCGCGAGAGTGGAGCGCATGCGGAAGCGCTTCACCCACTCGGTCTCCGCGGGGGTCGCGATGGGCGGAATGACCTTGCCGAGTCGCAGCGCGATGGGCGCACGCGCGGCAGGATCGATGCGCACCTTCACGACCTCGCTCACGAGCGAGCCGGGCGCGGCATTGAAGCGCTGCCCTTCCCCCGCGTCCATGTGCGCCCAGATGGTGTGGCCATCGGCGCGCTTGAACTGCGTGTAGGGGACGATGAGTCCCTGGATGAAGTAGTCGCCCTTGGGGAGCTCGGCGAGCGAGCGCAGCGGGAAGCCGAGGACCGACTTGTCGAAGGTGACGCGCTCGCCGGGGCGGAGGGCGGCGATGTCGACGCCGAAGAAGGGTTCGCTGGTGCGGCGGGCGCCGGACTGGAGGCGGGGTTCGGTGCGGTCGGTGCGGGCGATGAAGAGGTACGCGCGGCCGGTGATGGGGGCGGCGTGGGTGGTGCGGTCGAAGGAGAGGTGGAACGTTTGGGACTGCAGCGGGGCGGCGAGGGCGAGGGCCGCAACTACTAGGGCGGAGCGGAGTGTGCGCATGCGGCTAACTTACCGCCGCGACATTCGCGTCGCATCGCCCTACCTCGACGCCCCGCGCGGCGCCCTCGGCTTACGGAGTTCGCGCACGGTCCCGTTCCGGACCTCGACCAGCACGCCGCCTTTCGCGGCGATGTACCCCACCCCGTCGCGCCAGAGAATGTGTTCGACGTCGCTATCTGGCGCCACGACAGCCGCGGCCGTCGTCCACAGTGTCCGCAGCGTCGCATCGAGTAGTGAGACCCGCCCATCCGGACGGAGGACCAAAACGCGCGGATCTCCCGCTTGGGACGCGATCCGTTCCGCATCGGGCATAGCGCGCCACTTCAACGTCGCGCGATCGGCGGCGAAGACCTCCCCGTCCTCTCGCAGCAGGAGGTTGGTCCCGGCACTCGCCATCTCGCTAATATCTCTCATCGACGAGCGCGACTTCTGCAGTCCCTGTGTGCTCGGCCCGCGCGCGACCGTCCATGTCTCCCCG
>JADYYN010000112.1 GCA_020853635.1 Gemmatimonadaceae bacterium | reverse complement strand
GCTGCCGCCACCCGACGTCACCGCGAAGTTCACCGCCACGCCGGCCATCCCCTGCCCGTCCGTCGCGTTCACGCGCACCACGAGGGGCTGTGACAATGGCGTGTTGAACGTGCCCGACTGGTTGTTCCCCGACACGAACTGCAGCGCCTGCGCGCGCGGCTGGATGTCGAGCAGCACCGTGTCCGCCGGTCCGGTGAGCAGTTGCGCGACGATCGCCACCGGCCCGCGGCTCGGCAGGGTGATCCCCGTGCCCGCGCCTGGCGCGTTGACCCGTGCCCGCGAGGTATCCGTGGACGACCACGCGATCGGCGTCCCCGCGATCGGCTGCCCCTGCGTGTCGCGCGCGACCGCCACGAAGGCGAACGGATCCCCCGAGAGGATCGTCGTCACGCCCGGCGCGATCTCCACGACCGCGGCCTCCGAGCCGACACCGGTGTACATCACCGGCACCGGCGGCGCCGGCGGAGGCGCCTGCCCCGGCCGCGACGGCACCACCGGCACGGAGATCGGCCCGCCACGGAAGACCGTGTCCCCCTGCGCATCGATGAACGCCAGCGCGAGGCTCATCAGCTCGCCGCTCGTCGGCGCGGACGACGAGACCGGCACGTCCACCGCGAGCTCGACCGAGTCCGCCCCGCTCGGGAACGGGATCACCCGCTTCACCACCGTATCGCCGCTCGCGTTGACCAGCACCACGCGCACGTCGGTGAAGGGCACGAGCGTGCCGGCGACGCCATGCGGCAGTCCCGGCGCGTCGAAGCGCGCGTCGAACGTGAAGCCGCGCATGAGCGACATCCCCGGCGGACCGGTGACCTCGCGACCGCAGCTGAGCGTGGCGAGGAGACAGGCGGCGCCGAACAGGACGGCACGGCGGAAGGTCGGACGATCGAATCGCGGCAAGCGCGGGTCCTCGCGAGTGACGGCAAGCCGCTGGCGTCCCCGGGGTCGGGGGCAGCGGCTCTAATGATGCGAGGAAAGGTGCGGGTCCGGACGCGGAGGTGGCAAGAATGCAGACCCCCATCGCCGCGTGACCCGCGTCACACCCCCGGCCGCGTCACCGCCGCACGAGCACCGGCTGCGTCCAGGCCTTCGCGCCATTCGACTCGAGCACCGTCGCCCGCACGTAGCCCTCGTCGCCGGTGATCCGGTACGTCGCCGACGTCGTCGTCACCTCGCTCAGCAGCCGACCGTTCCGTCCGGTGAAGCGCACGCGGTACTTGCTGAAGGCCGTCGGCTTGATCTCGAGCGTGATCTCCGTCGCCGTCGCGCGATAGTCGCGCAGCTCGACGCCCGTGGACGAGTAGAACTCGCCCCGCTCGACGGCGTCGAGGATCGCGCGCGGCGTCAGCGTGTCGGCGCGGACGACGATCCACCCCTGGCCGGGCCGCGACGCCGTCGGGTCCTCCGGCCGCGTGAAGTGGTGCGCATCGTCCGTCGCGAGTCCGTAGATGAGCTTCCCGCTCGAGAGGATCTGGTCCCACGCCTCCTCGAGCCCCGGCACGCCGCCCCCGCCGACGTTGTTCACCATCGGGTGGCCGTTGAACACCTCGAAGAGCGAGAGCCCTTCCACCTGCTTGATCTCGTCCGCCGTGACCGACCAGCCGAAGTTCGGATGGTTGAGATGGGGCACCGCGTCGGCGGCGCGGATCGCGCGCACGTCACGCTGCAGCGCGTCGAGGACGCTCGTCCCGCCCTGCGGCGCGATGAGCCGCGACGGCGCGAGCGCATTCACGTGGATGTTCTTGTCGCCGAATCGGTCGGTCACCTCTTCCCCGCGGATCACGAGGAAGCGCTCGTCGAGCCCGTGCAGTGCGTTCAACGCCTCGACGCTCGCGAGGACGTTGTGGTCGGTGAGCACGAGGAAGGCGTAGCCGCGCTGCTTGTACCACTTCGCCACGTCGTCCGGGTGCGAGTCGCCGTCGCTGTTGAGCGTGTGCGTGTGCGTGTTCCCCTTGTACCAGCGGAGCCGTGCCTGCGCGTCCCGGCCGCGCGGGTCGCGCAGGGCGAGCGACGAGACGGCGACGACACCAACGAGCACGACGGCGATGAGACGGCGGGGCACGGACGCTCCGGGACGCGGGATGCGCGCAACTTGCCCCCGCTCGGCGCCCGGTTCAAGTCGGCGAGGTTCCGCGTGCGTATCGATTGCGCCAAGTTCCCCCGATGACGACCGCCGACCCCACACCGCGCTTCGAGCGCTCCGTCCCCGTCATCCCCGAGGACTTCGACGAACTGGGGCACGTGAACAACGTCGTCTACCTGCGCTGGATCCAGGACGTCGCCACCGCGCATTGGCGGCACGCGGCGACGCCCGAGCAGCAGGCGCGCTACGCCTGGGTCGCCCACCGCCACGAGATCGACTACAAGGCGCCCGGGCTCCCGGGTGAGGCGATCGTCGCGAGCACCTGGGTCGGCGCCGCCGAGGCGGTGCGATTCGAACGGTTCGTGGAGATCCTGCGGGCGAGCGACCGGAAGGTGCTCGCGGCCTCGCGCAGCATCTGGGTGCCGATCGCGCGGGCGACCGGACGCGTCGCTCGCGTGGACGAGGATGTGCGACGGGTGTTCTCGCGGTCCTGACGGTCGGATCGACCCTGTCCGACCAGTTAACGGCCTGCGAGCGGATGCCGCCAACGCAGCCCTTCGAATCGCGCGAAGTCCTTGTCCGCGGTGACGAACTCACACCCGTGCTCGATAGCCAGCGCGGCGAGCCACGCATCAGGCACGAGGTTGCCGCGAGCGCCCGACGACCGACAGAGCGCCGTGAAGATCGACCAGTGATCCGCGCCGGGCGTGATGAGTCGGGCGCGCGGCTGCACACGCAACGCTTCCACGAACCCCAGTGCGTCGTCGAGGGGGGTCGGCACCTCGAAGAGGCGGGGATTGGTCACGATCCGCAACTGGCTCGCGAGCACCGCATCCGAGATCGCGAACGGCTCCGGGGCGCCGACCATCCGCTCCAGCCACGTGCGGTACTCCGCATGCTCCGCCAGATCGTCGCGCGACGCGTACACCAGCACGTTCACGTCAGCGAGGATCATCCGCCTCGTCCATGATGTCGAGCAGGGCGGCCATGCGATCGAACGTCACGCCTGCGCGAGGTCCCGTTCCACCAGTGAAGACCGGGATGGGCGGCCCCACGTCGGCTCGGCGCGCCGCCGCCGACTGCGCATCGAGCGCACTCAGGCCGCGCCGGAGCACGTCCGACTTCGTCGCGCCCAGTCGCGTCGAGAGGCGGTCGAGCAGATCGAGGTCGGGACCCGCGAGATAGACCTGGACAGGCTCCGAGACCCGACCGCTCCGTGCCCCGGAGGTACCGGAACGCTTCTTCATGATCTCATGATACGAGACGACTCGTGATCAGGCAACCCGCTCGACCCACCCCACGGAGTCGAACCCCACGTCGAAGCTCATCACCCGGGTGATCCCGTGTCGCTTCATCACGGCGACGTGCAGTGCATCCCGCGCCGAGATCTTGCTCATCCCCATCATCACGTCCTTCGCCCGCTGGACATCCGCGGCATCGATCGGGAACACCTCGTCCACCACGCCGAGGAGCGCGTCGAGTGCCGGCTGGATCGCATCCGGACGCTGGATCCTGCCGTAGCGATGCAGGATCTCCTGCATCACCTCGGCGCTCGTGACCATCCGCTCCCCGCGCGAGATGACGAGTTCCAGCGCACGACGCGCCGCATCCTTGTTGGGATGCGGCGCGCCGATCAGGTACATCGGGATGTTCGCGTCGATGAAGATCACGCGCCACCCTCGAGGCCGTCGAGCTGGCCGAGCGCGGTCTCGGCGAGCATCTGATCGATGTCGGCCGTCGGGTAGTCGCCCCGCGCCGCCTCACGGACCGCCGCGAGCTTCCGCGTGGGGGCCGCGTAGGGCTCGTCCGCGCGCGCCAGACGCAACGCCTGGCGCACCCACTCGGCGACCGTCATCCGGTGCCGCTTGGCGATCCGCCGGATCTCGGCGAACTCGTCCTCGTCGAGGAGGACCTGCAGGCGCTGTGTCATGAGTATGAGTATATACCACTCATCAGGATGAGTCAAGTAGGAAGCGCGGGAACGAACGAGGGGCGAGCGCCAAGTTGGCGTCGCCCCCGTCCTCCCGTGCCATCGGAATGCCGCCACGCGTACCGTTCCGCGCGGTGCGCCCCCCCCGTTCGCCGGATCCGATCAGCCCTGCTCCACCGCCCGCTGCTTCGAGGTGACCAGCAGCAGGAATGCGCCGACGACGAGATAGAACGCCAGGATCCCCGCCGCATTCCGCGCCGCGCCGCCGAGCCCGATGGTGTTCACGTCGACGAAGAAGTACGGATACTCCCCCACCATCGCCCCGCGCGCCACGAGATAGAGGAAGTACGCCGTGGGATAGACCGCGAACCAGGGCAGGTGCGCGAAGCGCAGCCCCGCCTTGGGCGCCGCGAGCACCCAGTGCAGCGTGAAGAGCGTCGGCACGATGTAGTGGAGCCCGAGATCGGTGACGTACTCGATCCCGGTGGGGTGGTTGATCGAGCTGAGCAGCACATGGTACGCGAGCCCGACGACGATGATCGCCGCGCAGGTCATCGCGGTCATGTGCGGCCGCGCGAGCCACGTCGCGGCGGGGCTCTCGGGGGCGAGCCACGGCACGGTGAGCACCAGCGCGACGAGGGTGTTCGTCGTCACGGTGAAGTAGCTGAAGTAGTCGATCGTCGCGCGCGCGAACGAGTCGCCGGCGGCGAGGCCGTGCCGGATGGACATCACCATCTGCACGAGGACGGCGGCCCAGGCGATGACGGCGGTGAGGGGACGGAGGAGGCGGGGCATCGGGGGCGGGCGAGTGAGAGCCGGGTCGCGGCGGAATCTACCGCGCCTCCGTGGGTACGACGACGGCCAGCGGTCGCGCGCCGCTGGCCGTCGCCATCCCCCGACCGGCGTGCCTACGCCGCCCGCTCGAGCGCGGGCATCGGCTCCTCCTCGTCGGTCGTTCGACCGGCCGCGCCACCGCGCGACCGCTGCACGCGCTTCGCCGATCGCCAGGCGGCGAGCGTCATCTCATCCGTGAACGAGGCGCGGACGATGGAATCGAGGCGCCGCACCGCCGCGCGGCCACGCCGCGCCTGCACGGCGAGCCCGGCCCGTGCGCCGACGTGCACACCCACCTGCAACTGGCGCCCGCCGAGCACCGCCTCGAGCGCGTTGCGCGCCGCGGCGAAGCGCGCGAGGAAATCCGCCGGGAGCCCCTCGGCGATGAACGTCGCCTCGAACGGGCGCACGGCCTCGATCATGCCATCGCTCTCCTGAAGGGTCCGCGTGATGCCGCGGTTGAGGCGCGGCAGCCGCAGGGCCGCCGGCAGGAGCACGCTGGACCCGGTGTCGACCTGCGACTGCGCGATGGCGACGATCGGCCGCATGTGCCGATCGACGAGATCGCGCACCATCTGCTGCTGGCGCTGGACCTCGTTGCGGCTGAGGTCCCGTCCGGTGAGCTGTGCGCCGGCGTGCTCGCGCAGCCGCCGCACGACGTCGTCGAGCGTCTCGCGGACGCCGGCGTAGCTGAGGGGCCCGCTGACGGGGTGCGCTTCGAGGAAGGAACGGACACGCACGAACGACTCGATGAGCTGCTTCTGGATCTCCTTCATGGATCGCTCCTATTGGTATTGGTTGAGTGGGAACCACGGGACTGCGTGACGCACGAGCGGTCGGGTCGCACGCGAGGCGGGGGACGCGCGTCGCGGGCGCGCCTGACGCGGCCGCGGGCGCGCGTCTCGCAGGCGTGGGCGCGCGTCTCGCAGCTGCGGGCGCGCGTGACGAAGCCTCGGTCGCGTATGCCGCAACCTCGGTCGCGCGTCTCGCAGCGTTGGGCGCGCGTGACGCAGCCGCGGTCGCACGTCCCGCAGACGTGGTCACGCGTCTCGCAGCCACGGTCACGCGTCTCGCAGGGGCGGTCTCGCGTCTCGCACTCGCGGTCTCGCGTCTCGCACTCGCGGTCCCGCGTCTCGCACTCGCGGTCTCGCGTCTCGCACTCGCGGTCTCGCGTCTCGCACTCGCGGTCCCGCGCGCCGCACGGGCGGGACCACGCGCCGCAGCGCGGGACACGCGTTTCGAATCGCGGGACGGCTCGACGGAATGACGGTCGGGTAGAGCGCATGGGTAGGCCGGTCGGTGGGGTCGCGCGACCGGCCGCGAGAACGCGGGGCGGGCGGCGACGTGCTCGGGACTCTCCCTACCACGCGACTGGCGGCCCGCCCTTTCGACGGCGCCGCTGCGGCAAGGCCCGGTCCGCGCGATCGATCCGCGGTCTCGGGCGACGACTCCTGCTCCTGCGCCAACAGGTGGATCGGGCGGATCCGACGGAGACCGGGATGGCGTCCGGTCCTGCCACACGTCGTCTCCCCCCTTCCTGCCACCGCGCGCGCGGCCGCGGACGGCCGGCGCGAGATCGAGTTCACTGCCCCCTCTACTTGTGTATCTCTCGAGAAGGCCAATTCGTATGAATGTCCAGATGTAACGATCTTCCTGTCCAAGGATTGGGCTCGTTCTCGCCCGTTCAGGCGCGCCGTTGCAACCATTTCCCGCTGGATCCCGTCTTATCCTAAGAAGCTTAGGTAAGAACCCGAACCGGGATCCCGATGTCCGACGCCGACCTCGAACTCGTCCGCGGCACCCTCGACCTCATCCTCCTCAAGGCCCTCGCCTGGGCACCCATGCACGGGCTCGGCGTCGTCCGATGGATCGAGCAGACCACCGACCGGCAGCTCGTCGTCGAGGAAGGGGCGCTCTACCCCGCCCTCCACCGCCTCGAGCAGAAGCGGCTCCTCGCGGCCGAGTGGGGACTCACCGAGCAGAACCGCCGGGCGAAGTACTACCGGCTCACCGAGCGCGGACGCGACCACCTCGCCGCCGAGGTCAGTCGCTGGTCGCGCTACACCGCCGCCGTCTCCCGCATCCTCGCCGCGGAGGGTGGCCGATGAGCTGGTGGAATCCGTTCTCACGGGATCCCAAGCGCACCTTCGCGCTCCCGCCCTCGCCCGCGCGCGTCGCCGCCGAGGTGGACGAGGAACTGCGCTTCCATATGGAGGAGCGGCGTGCCGAGCTCATCGCCGCGGGCCTGTCGGCCGAGCAGGCCGATGCCGAGATGCGCCGACGGTTCGGCGACGCGGAGGCGTATCGTCGGCAGACGGCCGCGATCGACCACGTCACCATCCGCCAGGAACGGCGCGCGCACTTCGTCACCACTCTGCTGCGCGAGACGCGCCACTCGGCGCGGGCACTGATGCGCGACCGCGGGTTCAGCGTCGTCGCCGGCGTGACGCTCGCGCTCGGCATCGGTGCGACGGCCGCGATGTTCGCCGTGCTCGACGCCGTCGTGCTGCGACCGCTCCCCTATGCCGATGCCGACCGGCTCGTCTCGGTGATGCATCCGGCCGTCGTCCCGGGGAGCGGTCCGCAGCGCTGGGGCGTGTCGCCCGGCGGCTACGTCCACTTCAAGCGTGACGCGCGCACGCTCGCCGACTTCGGCATCTACCGCACCTTCACCGTGACGGTGACGAGCGGCGGCGACGCCGAGCTCGCGCGGGTCGCGATGGCCACGCACGAGGTCGCCGGCATCCTCGGCGCGCGCCCCGCACTCGGCCGCCTGCTGGGCGCCGAGGACGACCGGCCGGGTGCCGCGCGGCGGGTGATGCTCAGTCACGAGTACCACCAGCGACGCTTCGGTGGCGATCCCGCCGTCGTCGGGACGATGCTCGAGACCGCGTTCGGGAACTACGAGATCGTCGGCGTGACCACGCCCGGCGTCGCGTTGCCCATGCCCGGTCCCTTCGCCGAGGCGTCCGACCTCCGCACCTTCGGCGTGGATGTCTGGATGATGCAGCGCATCGATCCGGCGGGACCGTTCTGGAACAACCATCCGAACGTCGGCGTCGGCCGGCTGCGCGCGGGCTCCGCGGTGGAGAGCGCGAACGCCGAGTTCGCGACGCTGCTCGCGCGCTTCCCCGAGCAGATGCCCAACGCCTACTCCGCGAAGTTCCTCACGAGCTACGGGTTCGGCGTCGAGGTCGCCCCGCTGCAGGACGCCGTCCTCGGCGCGAAGGTGCCGCGCGCACTCTGGATGCTCTTCGGCTCGGTGCTCGTAGTGCTGCTCATCGCCGCGGCGAACGTGGGGAACCTCTTCCTCGTGCGCTTCGAGGCGCGCCGCCGCGAGGCCGCGGTGCGGGCCGCGCTCGGCGCCGACCGCGGGCAGATGGCCGCGCACTACCTCTCGGAGTCGCTGCTGCTGTGCGGCAGCGCGTCGCTCGTGTCACTCGCCGTCGCGTGGGCCGCGCTCCGGCTCGTGCTCCTCGTCGCCCCCACCGACGTGCCGCGCCTCGCGGCGGTGACGCTCGACGCGCGGACGGCGGGCGTCGCGCTCGCGATCGGCCTGGCGATCGGTGTCGTGCTGGGGATCCTGCCCCTGCTGCGACGCGACGTGGACGTGGGCGCGCTGCGCGAGGCGAGCCGCGGGATGTCCGCCTCGCCGCGACGGCGTGCCGCGCGCCACGCGCTCGTGGTGGCGCAGGTCGCGCTCTCGCTCATGCTCCTCGCCGCGACCGGTCTTCTCTGGCGGAGCTTCGCGCAGCTGCGTGCCGTGGCGCCGGGGTTCGACACCGACCGCACGCTCGTGTTCAACGTCTCGCTCCCCTTCGTCGCGTACGACACGCCGGAGAAGGCGATCGTCGCGCACCGTGCGCTGCACGACGCGTTCGCGGCGATCCCGGGCGTGCGCCGCGTCGGCGCCGGCGCCGTGCCGCTGCGCGACTTCGCGAGCGGCTGCACGGTGGTCTATCGCGAGTCGCGACCGTACGGCTCGAACGAGGAGACGCCGTGCGTCGCGTCCGCGTCGGTGCTGCCGGGATGGTTCGAGACCCTCGGCATCCGCGTGGACGGTGCGACGTCGACCTGGCGCGACCTCGACGCGCGGACGCAGCCGGCCGTCGTGACGCGCGCCCTCGCCGACCGCCTCTGGCCCGGCGAGGATCCGATCGGCCGCGGCATCGGCAGCAACGGCCCCGACGCGAAAGCGTTCTACCACGTGGTGGGCGTGGTCCCCAGCGTGCACCTCGACGGGCTCGATGCGAAGCCGACCGAGGCCGTGCTCTACCCGGCGACGAGTCTCATCCCGAACGAGCGCGGGGAGTGGGTCAACGATGTGGCGTTCTTCCTGCGCACCGACGGTCGCGACCCGCTGTCACTGCTGCCGCAGGTGCGTGATGCGGTGCGGCGGATCGACGCGCGGGTGCCGATCATCGAGCCGACGACGTTCCAGGCGGTCGCCGCGCGGTCGATCGCGCGGACGTCGTTCACGCTCGCGTTGCTGGGGCTTGCCGGGGTGCTGGGGCTCGTGCTGTCCGCGGTCGGGCTGTATGGCGTGGTGAGCTATCTGGTGCAGCAGCGGCGGAGTGAGCTCGGGCTCCGGCTTGCGCTCGGGGATACGGCCGCTGGGGTGCGCCGGCTGGTGGTGATGCAGTCGCTGCGGCTCGGCGTGGTCGGCGTGGTGATCGGGCTCGTGGGGGCGATGGCGTCCAATCGCGCGCTCGAGGCGATGCTGTTCGAGGTGCGGGCGATGGATCCCGTCGTGCTCGTGGGCGTTGCCTTGCTACTGCTGGGGACGGTGACGTTCGCGAGTTTGGGGCCGGCGGGGCGGGCGGGCGCGATAGATCCGGCCGAATCCATGCGGCAATGATCCAGGTGAACCCGTACTGCCTTGTCAGATGAAGACCCCACGCTCCACGCACAGCCAAGGCGGAGCGGCTGCCAGCTACTCAGACTTCTGCAGCGCATCAGACTCCGCCGCCACTTGTGCGCGCTCGATGAAGAACGGAATGTGAGCCGGCCTAAGCGTCAGCAGTTTCCCCTCCCAGTCCTTGAGGGAATCACCCTGCGTTCTGCCTCGCAGTGCCATCGAGAAGAACTGTTCGTAGCGCCGCGGCCCAATTCCTGCAAATGAGATGAATCGGACCCGAACGTCCCCACTCCGTCGCTCACCTTCGTCGACGGCAATCTCCTCGCCGTGAAGGTCTTTCGCCTTGCTTTTCGGGTATGGTTCCAAGAACACAACCTCCGCGAGGCCTGATGCGATAATGTGCTTGGCACAGTTGTGGCAAGGGAACGTGGTTACAAACATGGCCTTGCCGTCCACCGCGACACCGCGACGCGCAGCATCGATCAGGGCTGCCATCTCAGCGTGGACCATGCGTTGGAACTCACCAATCCGAAACAACTTCGTGCCCTTCAGGCGTGGCACAAGCTCTTTTGCGAGACGCGCGGGCGGCACGGCATCACCGAGGTGACCAAGCTCGTGAAGTCTGGTGAGAAGCTCCGAGAGAATCGCCTCCTTCAGCGCCGACGGCCTGTCATCGTCGTCGTGAAGCAATCGCTGATCTCGCTTATCTGGCGAAACCCCGTCCCAATAGAAGCCACCGGCCGCGCGCGGCACCTCATTCATCCCGACCGCAATGATGTCAGCATTACTGAAACGCTTCGCGTCCAGCTGATCGCGCGACAACTGCACCACCGCCGCACCGACCTGCCGCGAGAAATCCGAGGAGCGAAGGGACACGGAGTACGCCTGGTACATCGCGTACTCGTGCGGCGTCGGCGTGCAAAACGGGTGTCCGAAAAGGAGCCTCACGTACCGAGTGAGCTCCTTCTCGCCCGCCCCACCCTCCAGATCGACGAACAGATCAGCCTTCGGGTATGTATCCCGCGTGTTCTGCCCGAACTCGTCATCCTCTGGTTCGTCTCCATCTACAATCTGCATTGCCTGCACGGCGTACCTGTGCTCGTTTCCGCGGTCAGCGCGAGCAGTCGCGATTCGCTTCTGGATCTCCTGCAGTCGCCGCTCGCGCGATGCATGGGCCGCGACGAGATGGAATGATGGCCCATAGACGCGCCGCAGCAGATCGACCTCCGCAGGATGCTTCAGCTGGTGAACGATGTACGCGTGCGAATCAGCGGGCGTGTCAGCGTCTCCGGTCAGCGAGGCACGCACCTCACGGATTCTCTCAATTGCCATCCTCGCTAGCATGGCTCCGTCTCGGGCCTCGCTTCGCGCCTTGTCCCCCTCCGCCTGAAGCGCCAGAACCCTATCGCCGTACGAAAGATCGTCAGGCACATCGGAGCCAGATGCCAGAAGTTCGCCGATGCTCACCACGGAGACACGGTAACCATAGTCAGCGAGCTCAGAAGCGAGACGCGTCTCGAGATCGGCCAGCCGACAGCCCACGCCGGCAACCGTCGCAAAGACCAACTCGGGCCGAGCTATCGCACTAGAAGTCTTCTTCGTCATTCGGGCTCCATTCTCGACGTTCCATCACGCCTACTACGCTCAGGCGTCGGCACCCAAATGACGACACCGGCTCGCAGGAAGTAGTGACACCTTCGCTCACTACTCTTGAAGTCGACGCTAGGCTCGACCGAGAGCGGCCGCTCGCTCGTCAATCGCCATCGAGGACGCCTTGAGCGATCGAGGTTGAGCATTATCCTGTGACCTGACCGACAAGGACAGTCAAAGACAAGCCACTTCGGCGCACCGAGTGAACCGACCAGAACGGCAGACTTTTTCGGCAAGCGCGGCGGAATCTCATCCGCGCTCTCTGCCTGTGCTACTACGCGCCACGGCTGAAACGGAAGCCACGCCCATATGGGGACTGCTACGGTGTCGGCCATGTTTGTCCGAGGAACGGCGTGACGTCTGCTCGTCCGATGAATCCTGCATTCGGATCACAGTAGTGACCAGTACGTGGCAACGCGACATTGGTGGACACTTCGCGCTCATGACAACGAAGAAGTACTTCCGTTGGTCGAGGGGTGGGGCCGAATCCGGTCAAACGCTCCAGCAGCTCGCCGACTGCCGATGCTGCCACAAGCGTGGTGAACGTCACAACCGCAGGTTCAACTCCTGCTAACGCTGGCGCATAGCCTTCATTCTCACGGCGCACTCGTTCATCCGGCGTGAGAAGTTCGGCAGCCGCACGCCGCAGATCAATTCTTTGCCTGCAGATCAAGCAAGCGGCCCCTGGCAAGAGCGTCGTCACTCTACCATCAATGCCTTTCAGCTCACCCCGATCATTCGAACTGAGCAGCACGCCGCAATCAATGACGGGCAACATCAGATACGTGGCGGCGCGCGACAAGATCATTCGACCTGCATTGTCATCGGTACAACCGAACACCACATCGCACTCTGCGAGCAGTTTCGCCGCACCAACTGTTGTGATCATCGTTTGCTCTGCATCGACCTGGGCGTCGGACGCGATACTTAGCAAGTGAGACTTCAGAATCGTGACCTTGGGGCGACCGACGTCTACGTATCGCGAACCGTAAACTCTCGTGACATTGCTTTGCGAGAGTACATCAGGATCAAACATGAGGAATCTGCGTACACCGAGCCGCAACAGCTGTTCGGCCACGGCTGACCCAGTGCCCCCACATCCAACCACAGCGACTCGCAGTCCCGCAAGCGTCTCCTGAACGGCCGATCCCAGCGCCCTGATGCTCCGGTCATAGGCGGGAGAGAGCTCTAGCGGCGCTTCAGAACAATGTCGGTACTGTCTGAAACGATCACCTATCTGCCAGATCCGCTCGATCGCGAAACGAGTGCCATCTCGCTCGAGATGCCCCGAGAACGCGATCCCCCCGTTATTTGGCGCTAGAACGAGCGCGCCGTAGAGCGGCGAGCCGGTGCGAACTTCGAACAGTGGACGCAGCAGGTCATCGACGATGACGTCGTGAGCACTGGGAGTCGGGTCTGAACCTTCACCCGGATGAGTGTGCACCCACAAGCAGGCGGCGCCGATCTCCTCCGCCTCGGCAAGGAAGGGCACGTACGCTTCAGGTGCGATAGTGAGTGAGTTGTGTTCACGCCGATGATACTGCGCATCTGCGATCCAGCGCATGCCTCTTCCGAGTAGACGCGTATCACCGTTTCGACCACTCACTGCTGTAACAAACATCACGCCGCCGGATTCCACAGGCAGGCGGAGCATTCGCTCCAATTCACTCGCGAGCGAGGAGTCGATAACTAGCGTTACGGTCATCCTATCCTCGAACGGCCTGTTCGAGACTGCCACGCACTACTGCTAGAAAGCCCTCCAATCCGTCGCATCCTGAGCGCCACTGGCCCTGCTCAAGGTGGCGCGACCACCGCTGCCAACTGCTACCCAGATACGTCTCCATGAGATCAGTCGCTTGGGCCTTAGTACCACCGGCAAGCAGGACCGGAGGCTTGAACCACCACATGTCGGGTGGGACATCCGGATAGCCCGGACTCAGCCTCAGAAGCAAGTCCGCCCGATCACGATCAAATCCTGGAGGTAACTCGTAGTCCTTCAGCAGAACACACGTCATGTTTGACTCGCTGAGCACCTCGAAGAGAACGGACTTCTCCTGCAAGAATTGCAGGTCAACGGCAGGAAGCATTTGAGCTCCTCCTCACGAAGTCTGTCCGTCCAGGATTGATCTGCGAGGGAGCACTAAAGAAGCGCATCCCATCCTTCAGCTTGATGACCTCCTCGTCTCCAACCTTCCGGTCGGTTCCCCCAGGCACAACGAGGAAGAGATCATGCCCACCTCCAATCGGCGGGTTAGCAGTCGCGCGAATCGCCGCACCGGTGAGTTCCTCGGCCTCGACCTTGTAGTGTTCACGATCAATCTTGATGTTGAAGCTGTGTGGCATTGACGTCTCCAAGAGAGTATGGTGCAGATGAGAAACCGAATGAAGACCGAAACTTGAGTCCCTATTGAAGGGTCCCAGTGCCAGCGCACCGAGACCCTTCGTACCTCAGGAGCGCGTGGCTATCAACCGCATTCAGAGAACCCACACACATGACACTTCACGCACCCTTCCGCGAACTCGAGCTGGCTCCCGCAATCCGGGCAAGTCCCGATGAACGCATCCCCACCGCTCATCGCCTCGAACTGCATCTGCGCCCCACCCTGGCTGGTCACCATCACCGGCGCCGCGGACGGCGCTGACGGCGCCTGCTGCTCCGCCGTCGTCGTCAGCAGCTCCTGCTGCACGCCGTTCTTGGTGCGCATCCAGTCCTCGAGCGCGAGGCCGATCGCATCCGGCACCGAGAGGACCTTGTTGGGGCCGAGGCCCACGGCGCGGTCGGACGAGATGCCGCGCATCTGGCGGTGCACCTGCGGCATCGAGATGCCCGAGCGGAGCGCGAGCGAGATCAGGCGGCCCATCGCCTCGGCGTCGGCCATCGCGCTGCCGCCGGCCTTGCCGAGATTGATGAACACTTCGAACGGCTGGCCCTTGTCGTCCTCGGTCACGTGGACGAACATCGTGCCGAGCGGGGTCTCCTTGCGGATGGCCGTCGAGCGGAGGATGTCGGGACGCGAGCGCTTCTGGCGGCGCTGGAGGTTCTCGGCCTCGGCGTCGAACAGGAGCTTCTTCAGGCGGTCGTTGTCGCTCGTGATCTCGGCCAGCTGACCCTTGAGCTCGGCGAGTTCGCGCTTGAGCGAGGGATCCTCCTTCGCCCCGTCACGCTTGGCGGCCGCATCGGCGGTCGCACCGGTCGAGAGCACCTGACCGTCGCGCGAGCCGTCACGGTACACGGTGACGCCCTTGCACTTCATGTCGTACGCCAGCTCGTAGATCGCGCGGACGTCTTCATTCGTCGCGGTGTGCGCGAAGTTGGTCGTCTTGGAGATCGCCGAGTCGCAGTGCAGCTGGAACGCGGCCTGCATGCGGATGTGCCACTCGGGCGTGATGTTGTTCGCGGTCGCGAACACGTCCTGCCACTTCTTGGGCACCTCGGAGTGGATCACCGAGCCGGTCTTGGCGATGCGCTCCATGAGCGCGTCGGAGTACCAGCCCTCCTTCTTGGCGATCGCGACGAAGTCCTCGTTCACGTCCGGCATCATGACGCCGGCCTGGTTGCGCATGAAGGCGACGGCGAAGAGCGGCTCGAGGCCCGACGAGCAGCCGGCGATGATGGAGATGGTGCCAGTGGGCGCGACGGTCGTCACGTTGCAGTTGCGGAGCTTCTGCATCGGGCGGATGCGCTCGCCGTTCTCGTCACGCGCGCAGGTCTGGTCCGGGCCCCAGATGGACTGCGCCCACTCGGGGAAGCAGCCGCGCTCGTCGGCGAGGCGCTCGGACTCCTTCTTGCCCTCGACATCCACGAACTCCATGACCTTGCGCCCGAACTCCACACCCTCGGCCGAGTCGTACTTGACGCCGAGGCGGATGAGCGCGTCGGCGAAGCCCATCACGCCCAGGCCGATGCGGCGGATGCGCTTGGCGAGCGCGTCGATCTCGGGGAGCGGGTACTTGTTGGCGTCGATGATGTTGTCGAGCATCCGCGTGGACAGATGGATGTCCGTCGCGAAGGCCGCCCAATCCATCTTCCCGTCGACGACATAGTAGCCGACGTTGATCGAGCCGAGGTTGCAGACGTCGTACGGGAGCAGCGGCTGCTCGCCGCAGGGGTTGGTCGCCTCGTAGGCGCCGAGGTGCGGGACCGGGTTGTAGCGGTTGGCCTCGTCGATGAAGAAGACGCCGGGCTCACCGGTGCGCCACGCCCCCTCGATCATCTTGTCCCAGACTTCCTTGGCGTCCATCTGCCCAACGACCTTCTTCGAGATCGGGTCGACCAGGTCGTAGGACGTCCCGGCCTTGAGCGCCTCCATGTACTTGGAGGTGATGGCGACCGAGATGTTGAAGTTGGTGATCTTGGTGAGGTCTTCCTTGCACGCGATGAACTCCATCACGTCGGGATGGTCGACGCGGAGGATGCCCATGTTGGCGCCGCGACGCGTGCCACCCTGCTTCACCGCGTCGGTCGACGCGTCATAGAGCTGCATGAAGGAGATCGGGCCGCTCGCCACGCCCGTGGTCGAACGCACCATCGAGCCGCGCGCGCGCAGACGCGAGAACGAGAAGCCGGTGCCGCCGCCCGACTGATGGATGAGCGCCATCGAACGGAGCGTGTCATAGATGCCGCTATGGCCGTTGCTCAGCGCGTCCTCGACGGGGAGCACGAAGCAGGCCGAGAGCTGGCCGAGCGGACGCCCGGCGTTCATGAGGGTCGGCGAGTTCGGCTCGAACCGACGCTGCGTCATGAGCTCGTAGAACTTGTTCGCGACCTCCTCGACGCGCTTGTCCGTCGCGCCATACCGACGCTCCGGCTCCGCGACCGTGGTCGCGACACGCCAGAACATGTCCTCCGGAGTCTCCACCGCCTTCCCGGCCCGATCCTTCACGAGGTAGCGCTTCTCGAGCACGGTCCGGGCATTCTGGGACAGCGTCGCGGGCGTGGCGGGCGGATTCACCGGAAGCGGCATTGCAACTTCTCCAACGAAGGGTTCTGGACCAAGGGCGAGGGCGAGCAACATACGGCCATCGTGAGGCCGCGCAAGCATTTTGTAAGGCCCTACGAAACAACGAGTTACAAGAGGTCAATCACGAATCGGTCACAGGATGTGGCTTTTCCACGCCGCCAGAACTGTCGCCTGTCCCTACCACCGTGCCGACACCGTGACGCCATCCACGCCGTTACAATCCAGCGTCGCAAATCACTACACCCGAACGACTTACGACCGATTCCCCTACACACACCTTCGGGCCCGTTTCGCTCGGGGGACGCAACGTACCCCACCCCCATTCTGCACGCCAGTCCTTGCTCGCAAGCGCGACATGCTGTAGGACCGACGGTCTTAATTCGCCCGACGCAACTATTCCGCGGTCACGTCGCGGTAACGCTCCTTCAACGCCACGTACGTCCGCCAGTTCGCCGCCACCCGCGCCCGCTGCTCCTCCGTGAGCGCCCGCACCACCTTCGCCGGCACGCCCGCCACCAGCGCCTCCGACGGCAGCACGCGCCCCTCGCCCACCACCGCGCCGGCCGCGACCAGCGTCCCCATCCCCACCACCGCGCCGTTCAGCACCACCGCGCCGATCCCGATCAACGCCCCGTCCTCCACGGTGCACCCATGCACCACGGCGCGGTGCCCGATCGTCACCCCCGCGCCCACCACGCACGGCTTCCCCGCGTCGCAGTGCAGCACCGCCCCGTCCTGCACGTTGCTCCCGCGCCCCACGCGGATCGACTCCACGTCGCCGCGGAGCACGGCACCGGGCCAGACGCTCACGTCCGCCTCGAGCGTGACGTTCCCGATGATCACCGCGGTGGGATGCACCCAGGC
>JADYYN010000111.1 GCA_020853635.1 Gemmatimonadaceae bacterium | reverse complement strand
GGGCCTTGAGCGGGATGCCGGCATCGAAGCAGGCCAGCGAGCCACCGCAGATCGACGCCATCGACGACGAGCCGTTGGACTCGAGGATCTCGGAGACGATGCGGATGGTGTACGGGAACTCTTCGAACGCCGGGAGCACGGCCTGGATGGCGCGCTCGGCGAGGGCGCCGTGACCGATCTCGCGACGGCCCGTGCCACGCATCGGCTTGGCTTCACCCGTCGAGAACGGCGGGAAGTTGTAGTGCAGCATGAACGACTTGGTGGTCTCCTTCGGGTCGTCGATGTTGTCCATGCGCTGGACGTCATTCGCCGTACCGAGGGTCGCGACCACGAGTGCCTGCGTCTGGCCGCGCGTGAAGAGCGCCGAGCCGTGAGCACGCGGGAGCAGCGAGGTGTCCACCGAGATGTCGCGGACGACGTTCGGCTTGCGGCCGTCGACGCGGAGACCGGTGTCGAGCACCTGCGCGCGGAGCGCGTTGTACTCGATGTCGCCGACGATCATGCCCACGAGGCCGACGTGCGCCGGATCGAGGACCGTCGCCATCTCGGCCTTCACTTCTTCCTTCACCTTCTCCACAGCCTGGATGCGGGTCGCCTTGTCCTTCTGGTTGATCGCGGCTTCGATGCGCTTCTCGGCGGCCTTGGTGACCGTCTTCTTGACGTCGTCCGGGATCTCGGTCGCGGTCCACGCCATCTTCTCGGTCTTGCCGACCTTCTTGAGCAGCTCTTCCTGCATCGAGACGATCTCGCCGATGCCCTTCTGGGCGATCTTGAGCGCGTCGACGACGTCGTCTTCGGAGACTTCGAGCGCGCCGCCTTCGACCATCATGATCGAGTCAGCCGAACCGGCGACGATCATGTCCATGTCGGAGAACTCAAGCGCCTGGAACGTGGGGTTCAGCACCCACTTGCCTTCCACGCGGCCCACGCGGACGCCGGCGATCGGGCCGGCCCACGGGATCTTGCTCGCGCTCAGCGCGAACGAGGTGGCGATGAGGCCGAGCACGTCATGGTCGTTCTCCTGGTCGGCGGAGAGGACGTAGATGACGACCTGGACTTCGTTCTGGAAGCCTTCCGGGAACAGCGGCCGGATGGAGCGGTCGATGATCCGGCAGGAGAGGATCTCCTCATCGCGCGGACGGCCTTCGCGCTTGATGAAGCCACCCGGGATCTTGCCCGCGGCGTAGGTCTTTTCCTTGTACTCGACGGTGAGCGGGAAGAAGGGCAGCGGGCTCTTCTTCTCGCTGACGGTGACGGCGGCGAGGAGGACGGTCTCCCCGTAGGTCACAAGGGCGGAGCCGGCGGCCTGCTTGGCCATGCGCCCGGTCTCGATGACGAGAGGGCGGCCGGCGAAGGTCCGCTCGATACGATGCATCATTCGGTTTTGTCTCTGATCTGTACACGAAGCGCGCGATCCGCGTCAGTGCGGTCGCGCGCTCGTGTGGGTGGGGCGCTTAGTAGCGCAGGCCGAGATCGGCGATGATCTTGCGGTAGGCCTCGACGTCGGTCTTCTTGAGATAGTCGAGGTGACGACGGCGCTTGCCGACCATGCGGAGCAGACCACGACGGCTGTGGTGGTCCTTGTGGTGGGCGCGGAAGTGCTCCGTGAGGTAGTTGATACGCTCAGTGAGCACCGCAACCTGCACCTGTGACGAGCCCGTGTCGGTCTCGTGCTGGCGATACTTCTCGATCGCCGACGTCTTGACGAACGCCATCCCTGAAATCCTTGCCTGCGCGCGCAGTGCGTTTGAAATGCCGATTCCGTTGTAGCACGGTAAGTTAGGCGCTGTTTGCGGGTCTGTAAACCCCCCGTCCGACCCGGACCGGCCCTTCCCTCCCAGCGCGATTCGCCCACCCGCTCAGCTGCCGATCCACCCCATCACGATCCGCTTGAGATCGTTGAACGTCACGGTGACGAAGAGCAGACCGATCGCCACGAGCCCGATACGCGCGTACCACTCCTTCACCATCATCGGGAATGGCTTCCGGTACGCGGCCTCGGCCACCTGCATGAGGATCTGCCCGCCGTCGAGCAGCGGGATCGGCAGGAGGTTGAGCACGGCGAGATTGATGCTCAAGAACGCGATGAGCGCCCAGAGATTCTCACCGCCCGCCTGCGCCGCCGCGACGCTGCTACGTGCGATCTCCACCGGCCCGCCGAGCTGCGACACGGAGACCTTCCCCATGAACAGGCTCTTGAGCACGCCGAGCACGTTGCCGGCCATGTTCCAGGTGGCGTTCCACCCGCCGACGATCGCTTTGTCGAGCGAAACGGGCGTGCGTATCACGGTCTGTCGCACACCCACGCCGATGCGGCCCACCGTCTGCATCGCGCCGGTGGCGTCCGCCACCTCAGCCGCTTCGGGCGTGACGACGATGTTCACCACCGCGCCATCACGCACCACAGCGAAGGTGACCGGCTTGCCCGGGGCTGACGACACAGCGGTCAACACTTCGTCCCATCGCTTGACCGCCTTCCCGTCGATCGACGCGACCGAGTCACCGCGCTGCATACCGGCCAGCGCCGCCGGCTTGGCTGGCACGATGGAGTCGACCACCGCCGGCACGTAGCCGTTGCCGTAGTACGCCACGAGTCCGGTGGAGACGAACACCGCGAGTACGATGTTCATGAACACACCGGCCAGCATGATCACCACGCGCTTGTAGAGCGGCTTCGACTCGAACCAGCGGTCAGGCGGGATCGGGTGCGGGCCGTGCGGGATCATGGAGTGTTCGTCCCAGTGCTTGGACTTCTCCACCTCGCCCGTCTCACCGCCACCCTCGAGCGCCGACGCCGTCTCGTCTTCCTTGGACGCCATGCGCACATAGCCACCGATCGGCAGCCAGCTCAGCGCATACTCCGTCTCACCGCGGCGGAAGCTCAACAGCGGAGATCCCCAGCCCAGCGAGAAACGCGGCGCGTACACGCCCGCCCACTTGGCGGCGAGGAAGTGTCCGAGCTCGTGCACGAAGATCACGAGCCCGAGGACCAGCAGCGGAGCAAGCCAGCTGAGCATTACCTGAACTCCTGCACGAAGGTGCGTGCCGCTGCATCCGCAGCCAGCAACGCAGGAAGGTCATCACCCGGGAGATCGGCCAGTCGATCGAGCGCCGCACCGATGGCCGCCGGGATCCCAGCGAAAGAGAGCGAACCGGCGAGGAAACGGGCGACCGCCTGTTCGTTCGCCGCATTGAACACGGCCGGAGCCGCCCCACCACGACGGCCCGAGGACACCCCGAGTTCCAACGTGGGGAACGCATCATGCCGGACCGCCTCGAACGTCAACGACGCGGCCGCCACGGGATCGAAGCGTGGTACCCCCACGTCCTCTACCCGGTCCGGGTATCCCAACGCATAGAGCACGGGCAGTTCCATCGATGGAACGCCCAACTGCGCCAGAATGCTCCCGTCCTCGAACTCCACCATGGAATGCACGATACTCTGCGGATGCACGACGACCTCGATCCGGTCGTACGGCACCCCGTACAGCACATGAGCCTCGATCACCTCGAGCGCCTTGTTCGCGAGCGACGCGCTGTCGACGGTGATCTTCTTCCCCATCGCCCATGTCGGGTGATTCAGCGCGTCGGCGAGCAGGGCGCCGCGGATGCGCTCGGTCTCCCAGGTGCGGAACGGACCGCCTGACGCGGTGATGATGAACCGCCGGACACCCTGCACCGGAAGCAGCCCAGGTCCATCACCGCCCACGCGCCCCGCCAGGCACTGCAGCAGCGCCGAATGTTCGGAGTCGACCGGGATCACCTCGCCGCCACTCTCGCGCGCTGCGCGCTGCACGAGCGCGCCGCCCACCACGAGCGACTCCTTGTTCGCGAGTGCCACCCGCTTGCCGGCATGTACCGCGGCGAGCGTTGCGCCCAGCCCGGCCGCACCGACCACAGCGTTGAGCACGATCGACGCGTCCGGATGCCGTGCCGCTTCGAGCAGGCAGTCCGTCCCCTTCCCCCAGCCCGCTGGCAGCGGAGCAGTGCCAGGCTCGACCAGCCCCACATAGTCAGGCGACCACTGCGCCACCGCTTTGCTCAGCGCGTCGCGATTGCCATTGGCCGTAAGCGCGACGAACCGGAACCGATCCGTATGGCGCGCCACCACACGCTGCGCCGTCTCACCGATCGACCCCGTCGCGCCGAGCAGCGCGATCCCCGTCGTCATCCGCCCACCGCGAGCAGCAAGTCGAGCAGGATGTACGCGAGCGGCACCGTGAACAGCAGCGAATCCGTGCGGTCGAGCACACCGCCATGGCCCGGGATGAGCGTCGAGCTGTCCTTCACGCCGGCCTCACGCTTGAGCAGGCTCTCCACCAGGTCGCCCACCTGCGCGGCGATGCTGATCAGCGTGCCGCACACGAGGATGCCCGGCAACGTGAGCCCCATCGAACCGTACGGCGCGAGCAGGAACCGCACGTAGGCCCACGTGCCGACGATCGTGAGGAGCAACCCACCCACGGCCCCGGCGATGGTCTTTCCCGGACTCACCGACGGCATGAGCTTGGTCTTGCCGAATGCTTTCCCGAAGAAGAACGCGCCGGCATCGTTCGCCCACGTGAGCACGAGCGGCAGCATGAGCAGCAGCGCGCCGGCCGTGGCCCCGATGGCGAAGCGGTGATACCGCAGCGCGTAGCCGAAGGCCAGCATGCCGCCCGTGTACCACGCCCCGAGCAGCGTCGAACCCACCGCGGCCATCGGCTTGCCCTCGACGCCGCGCACGAACATCGCGACGGTGAGCAGCAGCGGCACAAGCATCGCCACCAGTCCGAGCGGCGGTACCCAGAGTCCGAGTCGCACGCCATGCACCGCCAACGGCACCGAGGCGGCAAGCACGATCATCAACGCCTTGAACGGCCGCGCTCCCGTCGCCTCGGCCATGCGCCCGAACTCCCATGCGCCCAATGCGGCGGCGATGGACAGCAGGATCGCGAGCGGCGCGTCACCGTACCACACCGCGCCCGCAACGACCGGGATCGCGGCCACGGCGAAGAGGACGCGCTTCGTCAGTTCCGACACGGGCTCGTCAGACCGGGACGCGGCCGAAGCGGCGGTCCCTGTTCTGGTAGTCGAGGATGGCCTCGAAGAGGTTCGTCCGGCCGAAATCGGGCCAGAGCACCGGCGAGATATGCAGCTCGGTGTATGCCAACTGCCAGAGCAGGAAGTTGGAGATGCGCTGCTCGCCCGAGGTACGGATGAGCAGGTCCGGATCGGGGCAGTCGGCGGTGTAGAGGCGCGCGCTGATCGCGGCTTCGTCCACCTGCTCCGGCTTGAGCGTGCCCGCCTGCACTTCCTCGGCGACCCGTCGTGCGGCGCGCACGAGTTCGGCGCGAGAGCCGTACGAGATGAACAGGTTGAGCGTGAGTTTGCGATTGTGCGCGGTCTGCTGCGTCACGCGCGAAACGGCCTCGCGGGCCGCCGGTGCAAGCCGCTCCGTCTCGCCGAGCACGCGGACGCGCACACCCTGCTCTTCGAGATCGTCCGCTTCCTTCTGGATGTACTCCTCGAGGAGTGACATCAACGCGTTGATCTCCACCGGCGGTCGCTGCCAGTTCTCCTGAGAGAACGCGAACAACGAGAGCACTTCCACACCGGCTTCGATGGACGCTTCCACCACCTCGCGCACCGACTTCATCCCGCTGCGATGACCGAGCGGGCGTGGGAGCATGCGCTCACGCGCCCACCGTCCGTTGCCATCCATGATGATGGCAACGTGGCGCGGCACGGCGCCGCTTTCGCGGATCTGGTCGAGGAGTTCGGGTGCGGTCATCGGTGGGTGAGGGCCGGCGCGAGCCGGTCAGACCTCGAGCAACTCCGCTTCCTTCGCCTTCATCAGCGTATCGATCCGCGCGATCTCCTCGTCGTGGAGCTTCTGCAGATCCTTCTCCGCATGCTTCACTTCGTCCTCGGAGACGCCGTCGAGCTTCTTGAGCTGGTCACGCCCATTCGTGCGCGCATGACGCACCGCGATGCGGCCGTCTTCCGCGAACTTGTGCACCTGCTTCGCGAGTTCCTTGCGGCGCTGTTCGTTCATCGCTGGCAGCGGCACGCGGATCACGTGGCCCTGCACCGAGGGGTCGAGCCCGAGATTGGACTCGCGGATCGCCTTCTCGATCGCCTTCACCTGGCCCTTGTCGAACGGGGTGACGACGAGGAGGCGCGGTTCCGGCGCCGAGACGTTGGCGCACTGGTTCATCGCC
>JADYYN010000110.1 GCA_020853635.1 Gemmatimonadaceae bacterium | reverse complement strand
TCTGCTCCTGATACGCTGGGATCTCGGCGGGGTCCTTGAACGGGAATCCGGTGCCGATGAGCGCGCGGTTGGGCTCGGTGATGGTCGAGACGCGGATCGGGACGCCATTGAGATGGGCGCCCCCGCCGGCCGTCGCTGTGAACACCTCGTCGCCGGGGACGTCGTACACCACCGCGGCGACCGGTTCGCCCTCACTGAGCACAGCGATCGAGACGGCGTACTCCGGGTAGCCGTGCAGGAAGTTTGTCGTGCCGTCGAGCGGGTCGATCACCACGGCCAGACCCTTCGCGACCTTCTCCGCGGGCGTGTGGGCCGCCGACTCCTCGGCCAGCACGGTCGCGCCGGGGAGCGCCGTGGTGAGCACCTTCAGGATGCGCGCCTCGGCGGCCAGGTCGACCTCACTCACGAAGTCCGTGACCCCCTTCGACTGCCAGTCGATCGTGCCGCGGCGCGGGGCGGCGTCGCGGATCACCGCTGCCGCCTCCCGTGCCGCCTGCGCCACCAAGAGCAGCAGTTCCTGACGCTCCGGTTGATAGCCCATCGGTCGCTCCGTAACTTCGAGTGATGCCACGAATATTCAGCGGGATCCAGCCCTCGGGTGAGCTCCATATCGGCAACTACCTCGGGGCGGTCAAGAACTGGGTTGCGCTGCAGCATGCGCACGAGTCGTTCTTCTGCATCGTAAACTATCACGCCATCACCATCGCGTTCGCGCCGGACGAACTCCGCCGCCGCACACGCGACATGGCGATCTCGCTCCTGGCCTCCGGGCTCGATCCGGCCAAGTGCGTCGTGTTCGTGCAGTCCGACGTGCCCGAGCACACCGAACTCGCCTGGATCTTCAACACCATCACGCCGCTCGGTGAACTCGAGCGGCAGGTGCAGTTCAAGGACAAGGCCGGCCGCTCCGAGCAGGTGATGGCGGGGCTGCTCAACTATCCGGTGCTGCAGGCCGCCGACATCCTCCTCTACTTGGCCGACACGGTGCCGGTGGGCGAGGATCAGGTGCAGCACCTCGAGCTGTCGCGCGTGGTCGCGCGCAACTGGAACACGCGCTTCTCGCCCGACGCGCCGTATTTTCCCGAGCCGCAGCCTAAGCTCACGCCCACACGCCGCATCGCCGGGCTCGACGGGCAGGCGAAGATGTCCAAGTCGATCGGCAACACCATCGGCCTGCTCGAGTCGCCCGACGCGATCTGGGAGAAGTTGCGCCCCGTGGTCACCGACCCCGCGCGCCAGCGGAAGACCGATGCAGGCGAGCCCGAGAAGTGCCCGGTGATCTATCCGCTGCACAAGGCGTTCTCGTCGCCGGAGACGGTCACTCAGGTGGAGACCAACTGTCGCGGCGCGCAGTGGGGCTGCATCGAATGCAAGAAGGTGCTGCACGCGAACATCGCGGCCGAGCTGGTGCCGATCCAAACGCGCGCGGCCGAACTACAGGCCAAGCCGGCGATGGTCGATGAGCTGCTCGCCGACGGTGGGCAGCGGGCGCGAGCGGTGGCGCGCGAGACGATCGCCCACGTGCGCGATGCGATGGGACTCGATGCACGGACGTCATCGCCCAGCGGGGCGACGGCGTGAACGATCTCATCGTCGATGCCTTCCGCCTGGACCTCGCGGCGAAACTCATCGCGGCGATCCTCATCGGCGGTGGCATCGGCCTGGAGCGCGAACTCAAGGGCAAGCCGGCCGGCCTTCGCACCAACATCCTCATCTGCGTCGGCTCGGCGCTCTTGATGGACCTTTCGATGAACCTGGCGGCCGTGCACGGCGGCGATCCGGGGCGCATCGCGGCACAGGTGGTCACCGGCATCGGATTCCTGGGCGCGGGGACGATCCTCCATACACGAGGCCAGATCACCGGACTCACCTCAGCGGCGACCATCTGGGTGGTGGCAGCACTCGGCTTGACGATCGGGGCGGGGTATTTCGTCGAAGCGCTCGGTTCCACCGTGACGGTGATGATCGTCCTCGTTGGACTAGGCTGGGTGGAGCGCCGATACTTGAACGACGCCCAAGAGGCGCACGAGGCGAAGTTCGCACAGACGCGCGCCACGGCGCATCACGATGGTGACCATCGTGCCGGGGGAAGACGTGCGACCGATCGACGTGGACTGCCGAACCGTGAACGTACGGACGAGTTCCACGCAGTAGACCCGAACGCGTCGCCGACGCGTCGGACCGATGGCGGAACCTGAGACGGGATCGACAGCGATGGAGAAGATCATCAAGGCAGCGGTGGACCGCGGCGCATCCGACCTGCACATCAAGGCCGGCGACGTATTCCGTGCGCGTATCGACGGCAAACTCGTGCCGCTCACCAAGCAAGCGCTCACGCCGGACCAGACGCGCTCTATCGCGCTGCGGCTGATCGCCAACGAAGATGACCGCGCGCGCATCGACAAGCTGCAGGACTACGATTGCTCCTGGGGTGCGCCGGGCATCGGCCGCTTCCGCGTGAACATCCTGCGGCAGCGCTCGAGCTTCATGATCGTCATGCGCGTGATCCCGTTCGAGGTGCCGAGCTTCGACAAGCTCGCGGTGCCGCCGGTGCTCAAGTCCATCTCCGACGCCGAGCGCGGCATGGTGCTCGTCACCGGTGTGACGGGCTCCGGCAAGAGCACCACGATGGCGGCGATGCTGAACCACATCAATCAGCATCTCAACAAGCACATCGTCACGCTCGAGAACCCGATCGAGTTCCTGCATCGCGACCTGCAGAGCTCCATCACGCAGCGTGAGATCGGCGTCGACACCGAGAGTTTCCGCATGGGTCTTCGCGCCGCACTGCGCCAGGATCCCGACGTGGTGCTCATCGGCGAGATGCGCGACACGGAGACGATCGACACCGCGATGAAGGCCGCCGAGACGGGCCATCTGCTCATCTCCACCGTGCACACGCCCGACGCGCAGAGCACGGTGCTGCGCATCATCGCGATGTTCCCGCCCGAGGAGCAGGACGTGGTGCGTGTACGCTTGGCCGAGTCGCTGCACGCGGTGATCTCGCAGCGTCTGCTCCCGCGTGCTGACGGCAAGGGTCGCGTGGCCGCGCTCGAGATCATGATCGTGACGCCTACCATCCGCGAGCTCATGCTCGACCGCGACCGTGTGGGCGAGATCCGCGAGTTCATTGCCGAGGGCCGCGAGCAGTACGGTATGCAGACCTTCGATCAGCATCTCGAGGAGCTCGTGACCAGCGGTACCGTGGAGTACGCGGTCGCACTGGCGGCGAGCACGCGCCCGTCGGACTTCCAGCTCAAGATGCAGATGTTCAAGCGTCCCTCCACCGCGAGCGGTTCGCAGCGCGCCGTGGATCCCCCCTCCGCCCCTGAGCCTCTCACCGGCGGATTCGGTGCAGGCATGGAGTTCCTGAACGGATGACCCGCGCACTCACCGGCATCTTCGCTCCTGTCACCACGCCCTTCGTCGCGTCCAACGAGGATCTCGACGTCGCGGGCTTCCAGCACAATCTCGCGGCGCATGTCGCCGACGGCCTGCACGGCATCGTGGTGGGCGGCTCCACCGGCGAGGCCGCACTGCTCGACGATGACGAACGCTCCATGCTCGCCGCCGTCGCGCGCGAAGTGGTGCCGCGCGATCGCTGGTTGATCATCGGCACGGGCGCGGAGTCCACGCGCCTGTGCGTCGACCGCTGCAAGATGGCGAAGAAGGCGGAGGCGGATGCGGTGCTGGTGGTGGCACCGCACTACTACTCCAACGCGATGGCGCGCGCGAATCTGGTGAATCACTACCGTCGCGTCGCCGATGCGTCGCCGCTGCCGGTGATCCTCTATAACATCCCGAAGTACATGCACTTCTCACTCGCGGCCGATCTCGTCGCGGAGCTCGCGGCGCATGAGAACGTGATCGGCATCAAGGACAGCTCGGGCGATCTCGCGATGCTCACCGGATTCCTCGGCGCGCAGTCGCCGACGTTCTCGGTGATCACCGGGAGCGGCTCGGGGTTGCACGCGGGGCTGCAGGCTGGTGCACGCGGTGGGATCCTCGCGGTGTCGTTGTTCGCGGCCGCGAAGGCGCTCGAGGTGTTCGCGGCGCACAACACCGGCGACACCGCGCGTGCAACTGCCGCGCAGGCGGTGCTCACACCGATGGCCAATGTGATCGTCGCCAAGCTCGGTGTGCCGGGCGTGAAGGCCGCGCTCGATAAGATCGGGCGCACGGGTGGTGTGCCACGGTCGCCGCTTCTGCCGCTCGATGCCGCGGGGCATGCGGAGATGGTGGCCGCGCTGGGCTGATCACACATCGGTGGAGGCGCGAGACGCGCCTCCACCACCGCTTCACTCGGGCGGGCGCAACTCCACGCGACGTCCCACGCGCGACACACGCCAGCCCGCAGGCAATGTGAGCCTCCAACCGTCACCCTCGAGGGTGCGCGGTTGTTCGAGTATTCCTGCCGCGAGTTCCACCGCGCCCAGCGGGACCTGCACGTAGCTCCACGTCGGACTCACGAGCGCACCGAGCGGCGCAACGAGCTCCGCGCTGTCCTTCCCCACCCAGCGGAAGTTCGTCATCACGGTACCGTCCGTGGCCAGCGGCGTCTGGCCGTTGGGGTCGAACGAGACCTGCAATGCGCCGGGGATGAGTCGCAGCACAGGCCCACTGACGAATCGCGTGCGCAGTGAATCCAGCACCTGTGCGCGACGCACCACGCGCGCGCGTTCGGCGCGCCGGATCGAATCACCACCGTAGAGCCGCGCGCGCGCATCTAGCTGCGTGGTGAACGGCGTGGAGCCCAGCACCGTCGCGAGGATCGTGGGCAATCGTGCGCCTTGGCGCTGCGCGTCGCGCCACGCATTGCCGGCGAGCTGGTCGAGCAGGAATCCGTAGGCCGGGCCGGTCCAGTAGCCCACGGCACGCACCCAGCTGATCGGCATCTCATTCGTACGCCGGAGTGCAGCGGCGAGTGAATCGGTGCTGCTACCGCTCAGTCGCCAGGCGCTGTACTCGGGAATGCCTTCGACCACATCGAGATTGTCGAGTCGCGTGCGTTCGGCGGGCGCGGCCAACGAGTCGCGGCGCGCACGGAAGAGCAGGGCATCGCGTGCGGCATTGCGGCGGGCGTCACCGGTGCTCGTGATGGCGGTGGCGAGTGCGCGGAGCTCGAGGAAGAGCCAGGTGCGCCCCGCTTCGCCATCGAGCAGGTCGCCGCCTTCACCGGCTTCGGTGTTTCCGGGCCGCGGGAGCTGCTCCGGCTGGAACGTGTGGATGGCTTCGTGCACGAGCAGGCGAACGCGGCTCTCGTCGGACCCAGCGAGCGGGAGCACGACCATCGCCCAGCGACGGCCGTCCACGTCGACCGCGGTGTTGGCGATCGTGGTGCTTGCCGGCAGGAAGATCGGCGCGAGCGAATCACGACCCGCACGCCGCTGTGTCGCGAGGTGAGTCTGCCCGTCGGTGAAGATCCACTCGACGTCGCGGCCGTCGATCCGCCAGAGGGCACCGAGGTCGAGCAGCGCCTCGCGCGCGCGTTCGACGCTGCGGGCGAGTCCGGTGGTATCGGGAGTCGCGCTGGGCACTGACACCGACGCCGATGTCTGCTCCGGGGTCTGGCCGGGCGCCTGCGCGGGCGCGGCACAGAGCCCGGCGAGCGCGGCCACACCGAGGGTGCGACCCCGCAGTCCGATGGCGCAGAAGAATCGCTTTGGTGTGATCGTCATTGAAAAGTGAGACACGTCAACCATCTCCCGGGTTGTGCCGGACCGTCCGCGCTCGCTGCCGTCGCGACCGTCTCGTTGCCCTCGCCCGACCCCATACGTAGATTATCCCAACGCCCCGACTGCCGGGGCGTTTTTTTGTGTCCATCCCATATCCGCCCGAAGGAGCCTGACCCCATGTTCGACGCCAAGACCCGGACCATCGTCATCGTCGGCGCGCAGGGGGGCGATGAAGGCACGGGCAAACTCGTCGACGTGCTCGCCGAGCGCGCTGACTGGGTGGTGCGCTACCAGGGCGGCGCGAACGCCGGACACACGGTGCACGTGGGCGACGAATCGACGGTGCTGCATCAGGTGCCCAGCGGCATTCTCCATAAGGGCGTGCGCTGCGCGATCGGCAACGGCGTGGTGCTCGACCCCGAGAGTGTGTTCGAGGAAGTCGACGCACTCGTGGCCAACGGCGTGGACGTTGAAGGGCGACTCTACCTCTCCGACCGCGCGCATCTCGTGATGCCGTACCACAAGCTCGTCGACAAGGAGAGCGCGGCGAGCAAGGCGATCGGCACCACGGGACGCGGCATCGGGCCGGCGTACGAGGACAAGGTCGCGCGGCGCGGCATCCGCGTGCTCGACCTGCGGCATCCGGCGCGGCTCAAGGCGCTCGTGGAGCGCGGCACCGATCACGCCAACCACATCCTCGCCGGCTTCGGATCCACCAAACGTGCCGATGCGGCCTTCACGCTTGCGCAGCTCGAGAAGATCGCGCCACGGTTGCTCGCGGTGGCCGAGGACGTGGGCCTTGCGGTGTCGCGCGCACAGAAGCAGGGCGCGGCCATCCTGCTCGAGGGCGCGCAGGGCTCGCTGCTCGACATCGACCACGGCACGTATCCGTTCGTGACCTCGTCGAGCACCACGGCCGGTGGTGCCGCGATCGGTGTAGGCATCGGCCCGCGGACGATCGACGCGGCGCTCGGCGTGGTGAAGGCGTACACGACGCGTGTGGGCGCCGGCCCCATGCCCACCGAGTTCGATGGGCCGATGAGCGAACATGTGCGCGCACTCGGCAACGAGTTCGGTGCGACGACGGGCCGTCCGCGGCGCTGCGGTTGGTTCGATGCCGTGGTCGTGCGGTACGCCGTGCGCGTGAACGGGCTCACCGGGCTCGCGGTGACCAAGCTCGATGTGCTCGACACACTCGAGAAGATCGGACTCTGCACCGGCTACAAGATCGGCGGTGAGGTCATCACCGAGTTCCCCGGCGATCTCGCGGACCTCGAGGGCATCGAGCCGGTGTACGAGTGGTTCGACGGCTGGAAGTCGTCGACCGCCGACGCGCGCACGCTCGCGGCATTGCCGACGGCCGCACGAAAGTATCTCGATCGGATGCAGGAACTGGTCGAATGTCCCGCGCAGTATGTCTCGGTCGGAACGCGGCGCGATCAGATCATCGGGCTCACGTCCTGAGCGCGCCATGGGCGACGTGAAGCGCGGCAAAGCGCGGAGCGGCCCCGACCTCGTCGCCGCCGAGTCGAAGCGCAGCGGACCACCGGTGGTGGTGGTCGGTGCGGGCCCGTGCGGATTGGCTGCGGCCGTGGCGCTGCAGAAGGCGGGGCTGCCGGTGGTCTCCTTCGACCAGGGCTGTGTGGCGAGCTCCATCGCGTCGTATCCGCTCTACATGAACTTCTTCTCCACGGCGGAGAAGATCGCGATCGCCGGACTGCCGTTCCCGTTGGCGAACGAGAAGCCCTCGCGCCGGGATGCGCTGGCGTACTATCGCACGGTGGTGACGCACTTCGGGCTCGATGTGCGGCAGTACGAACCGGTCGACAAGGTCTGGCGTCGGCGCGAGGCGTTCGTGGTGCACTCGCGGCCGCAGGGTGGCGACGTGGTGGAGACCGTCGCGCGAGCGCTGGTGATCGCCACCGGGTACTTCGGGTCACCCAACATGCTGCACGTGCCGGGCGAGCGGATGCCGCACGTGTCGCACCTGTATCGCGAGGGCCACGAGGCCTTTCAGCGCGATGCCGTGGTGGTGGGTGCCGGCAACTCGGCGGCGGAGGCGGCGCTCGATCTGTGGCGCTGCGGTGCGCGCGTGACGCTGGTGCACTTCGGGCCGACGTTCGACAAGAAC
>JADYYN010000109.1 GCA_020853635.1 Gemmatimonadaceae bacterium | reverse complement strand
GATCCAGGTGATCCGGTCGAGGTGATCGTCGATCGGATCGACGGTTTCGCGCCGCATCGCCGCGCGATACTCGGCCTCGAGCAAGTTCGAGGACACAAGCCCGTCGAACGTCCGGAAACGGCGCCGCATCGCCGGAGCGTCCGCCTCGCCAAGCGCGAGCGCGACGAGGCAGGAGGTGTCGACGTATGCCAGCCGCATCAGTCGCGCGAGCTGAGGAAGCGCTTGAGCGCCCCAGCGCGCCGGGCGATCGGCTTGAAGTCGAAGGGTAGCCCCTTCTTCGCCGGCGTGATGACACCTCGTGCGACGAGGTCGTGGTAACGCGCCTCGAGTCCCGTCGCCGCGGGGGCCACCGGCCGGATCTCAGCGACCGGGTGGCCATGCACGGTGACCACCACCGAGTCGCCCTCGCGCACGCGACGGACGATCGCCGAGAGTTGCGACTTGGCCTCGTAGAGTGAGTACGTGCGTTTCTTCGCCATGCGGATAATCTGGTGTATTTGACCAATCTGGTCAAATCGTGACAATACCAACCGGCGCATTCGGTTGCCGGAGACGACCAGACCGCGCACGGGTGCCACCCGCCCCCGAGTGCAAGAATCGTCTGGCAGCCCCCCGGCGGGACCGGCATCTTGCAACTTCCACCCCGCACCGAGGCCCCCGATGCCCAGTCCCACTCCCCCGCACCGCCCCCACTGGCCGCGCGTACTCGGCGCCATCCTGATCGCGCAGGTGATGCTCATCGCGGGGGCCGTCGCCTGGGTCGCGATCTACAGCTACCTCATCGCACCCGGCCAGTCCATCGCCGCCTACCAGGCGCACGCGCAGGTCTCGGGGCCGTGGGTATCCCTTGTGCTTGGCATTCCGGTGTTCTTCGGGCTCGGTCGCTGGCTCGCGCGCCATCGCCCCGAGGCTGCGCGGGCGAGTGCGATCGCGTTGGGTGTCGGCTATGTCGTCGTCGATCTGGCCATCCTGCTGGCGGCGGCGCAGGGTGAGATCCCGTGGGGCATGGTGGCGGCGAACTACGTGGTGAAGCTCAGCGCTGCGTGGTTCGGCGCCATGTCCGCGACTCAGCGCTCGAGCACTTCGCGATGACCGATGCCTGGCGCACACTGGCGACGGTGTTGCACGCCATCCATGCGCGCCTCGACGAGCGGCTCGACCTGCGGACGCTGGCCGGCACGGTCGATATCTCCCCGTTCCGCATGCATCGACTCTTCCGCGCACTGCTCGGCGAGACGCCGCGCGCGTACGTGGAGCGCCAACGGTTGGAGCGTGCACGGTTCCGCATGCTCGTGCAGGACGCCTCGCTCACGCGCATCGCGCTCGACTGCGGGTTCGAGAGTCCGGACACGTTCTCGCGCGCGTTCCGCCGGCGATTCGGCGATTCACCCGCGCGATGGCGCACCATGACGCAGCGCGCACGACGCGAACCCGACGACGCGCCCACACTGGATGCCGCCGGCGCGATGACACTCTCGGCGACGCGAGCGGTGCGACTGCAGACCCTGAACCTCGCCACCATCCGCCACGTGGGACCCTACGAGACGGTGCCGGAGTCCCTGTTCGATCGCCTCGCAGCCTGGGCGACGGCGCGTGCTCTGCCCGGGCCGCGCGTGTGGATGGGCATCGGGCACGATGCGCCATCGATGACGCCGCCGGAGGAACTGCGATTCGACGCGGCGCTTGTGGTGGCCGACCCCTTCGAGGCGGATGGGGATGTGGTGCACCGCGTGTTGCCGGGCGGCGATTTCGCGCTCACCACGCATGTGGGATCGTACGCGACGCTGCCGAAAGCCTACGGCGAGATCATGCAGCGGCTGCTGCGCCATGCGCGCTGGACGCCGCGGGGGCTACCCGCGGTGGAGATCTACCACACGGCGCAGGTGGCCGTGGGGGCGGCGATCAATCATACGGATGTGTGCTTGCCGATCGACGTGCGCGCTGGCTTCACGTAAGAGACCGACGTCAGTTCAACGCGGCGCGAGGTACTTGGCCGGAATCGGGTTGCCCGCGCGCTCGGAGTCCCACATCACCGAGAGGATGTACCAGCGTGTGCCGGAATAGAACAGCTGGATGCTGTTCACGCCGCGCTGGAACGGTGTCGCGTCCTCGAGCGTGAACTTCGAATCGTACGCGCTCATGATCGCCGTCACATTGCCGAAGGACTCGGTGCGTCGGCCGATCTCGCGCTCATAGAAGCCGTTGGCCATGAGTCCCGGACCGGCCGCGGCGATGTACTCCTCGACGTTCCAATTGATGAGCCGGCCTTTGCCATCCGCCCCGACCGTGGTGTAGATCATGCGCGCATTGGGACCGTACAGCGTGCGGAGCCGCGCCCAGTCGCGCGGGGCACCCTTGGGGCCGGAGATCGATTCGTACAACGCGCGGACGATCGCGTCGACTGAGGCAACGTCGGCCGGATCGGCGTCACGGGCTTGCGCTGGAGCGGCTGTCGCCGCGCTCCCTGTGGATGCCGACTGCGCATTCACGCTGGCAGTGATGACTGTCGTCGCCATGAGCGACACGGCAACCGCGCAGACGAGGACGGTGCGGGACGGGGTGTGCATGGTCTTGGAGGCTTGGCGTGCGTGGTGGCAGTCGCGTCACCTCAAGCTACACGGAGCCCGCGACACACCGGCAGTGTTGGGACCACTCGCCGCTGCGGCGTGACCAACCGTGGCGTCACGGACCTACCACGCAACGAGCCGAGAGAGGGGTTGAACCTCGATCGTCGTTCGGCCGCTGTTGGCGGAGCGTAGCGGCACGTCGAGGGTGTAATAACTACCGCCGCCCATGGGCACCGCGACGTACGCGGTGTCGAGCGGGTGAAGCTCGGCGACCACCTCCGGTGCCATGGAATCACGGCAGCCGAAGGTGAAGACGAGCAGTAGCGTTGACGTACAGACACGCGATCGCATGTCCAGCAGCATGGGGAGTTGGTGGATTCCACCGTACTACCCTGTGCGCATCGTGGTTGCGACGCACCTGTCGGTGTGACGTTGAAGTCTGAGGCGCGTTAGAACTCGCTGATACAGCTCGGCGGCGGCTCCAGCAGCAGAAACACCCACTCGACCGCGGTCCCCCGTCCGCTTCTCGCGATCACGTCGAGGTGCTCCACGGTACTGGTAAGACGACCGGCGGTCTGCCAACGGCGGTCATCGCGCGCGAGGATCACGGGCACGGCTCCCACCTTCGTCGCTCCCAGTCGGAACGACACGACGCGAAGGGAGTCCGCGGCGATGCGCGTCGGCACATCCGCTGCACGAAGCCGAGGTGCCTCACGCAGCTTCATCACGTCTCGTCTCGGATCGAGCCGAATGGTGTAGACGGTCTTGTCGGCACGGAACACCACGTCGACCGGGGCCGTCGGTGCCGCACCGATACCCTCGACGAAGAATGCCGACACCCAGTTCGCTCCGATGCACGGCTGTGTCGTGACGGAGACCCCCTCGGCTCCTCCGAGATGACTCCGAGCACTTGGCGGGACGCCGTCGATGACCAAGGAGCCCGGCGCACCGCGCCGTCCGCTCACGATGAAGACGAACGGCTGCGTTGCGGCGGCCGTGTCGCCGACGGCCACGAGGCCGAATGCGGTGTACTCGGGGACGGCGATGGTCGGTGCGGTGAGCCAGGCCATTCGCTCCGGGACGTTCAGTGCGAAGACATGCTCGGTTGCCTGGCGGGACCCGAACGTGACGACGGCGTCGATCGGAACGGGCGCAAGACTCGGCGCCGGGGGGTGGGAGCATGAGACGACGCCGAGGAAGACGACGACCCACGTGCGTGGCGATGCCATGGTTCATTTCCTCGAGGAGGGGCCGCCACCACGATACACGTCGTGCGGCCATTGGTCATCAACCGTCGTCACGCGTCCGGGGGGAGCGACCGTCCCGGATCGGATACTTCGCCGCTGCGCACCGAGGAGAGTTCGCGCGCCCGCGAATGAGCGCATCAGCGATCGAGACCAGGAATCCTAGCGGGACCCACATCCACGCCCATGCGACGGAGATTCCGAAGAGTCCGTGCAGTCTTCGGAAGTCACTCAAGTGCAAGATGCCTCCGCGCCGCAGTCACGGCACCGGCAACGACACGCGGAAAGGACTGCTGATGATACGCTCACGCCCCACGACATAGCCGACGACCATCAGTCCTTGCAACGAGCCGAGGGAGGGGTTGAACCTCGATCTCGGCGACCCGTGCAGCCGAAGCGTGTCGACCCGCACTTCGCCTGGACGCACGCGGACACCCCCTCCCCCTCCCGTGCAGGCCCACGCGGGATTGTACGCACTCGACCCGTCATTTCCGCCAGCAACAAAATAGATCGGTGTGGAGGCGTTCGGGCCACATGCTTCAAGTTCGATCGTCGTCCGGCCGGTGTTGGTGAGTCGCAGCGACACGTCGAGGGTGTAGTAACTCCCACCGCCCATGGCCACGGCGACGTACGCCGTGTCGAGCGGGTGAAGCTCGGCGACGACCTCCGGTGCCACGGATTCGCGGCAGCCGAAGGCGAAGACGACCAGTAGCGTTGACGCCCAGATACGCGATCGCATGCTCACCTGCATGAGGAGTTGGTGGATTCTACCACATTACCCTGGCGCGTCACTGAAGCACAAAGCGCAGCCACCGCTCATCGGGCGTTCGAAGAACGAGCGTGTCCGCGTGCCGCGCCCACGTGACGGTCGCATACAGGCGGTCCAGATATGCGGCCTCCAGCGCGCCACGTTCTCCCTCGCAGCCGATGCGCGTACCCAGGAGCGGCGATTCTATCCACAGGAGTCCTTCAGGCGTTGCGTCATAGGCACCGCCGAACGCGTTGCACGGTCCTCGCACGCCGACCGAGAGGCGCGGCGGAGAAGGAAACCGGTCGAAGATCAGAAGTGGCTCGCGCCCTTGGGGGGCGACGGACACCAGCGGGGCACCGGGTTCGAGCGACAGCAGCCGCCACTCCGTACCCACGAGTGGTGTAGCATCGACGGGAACCGTCGGCGCGGAGTCGCGGCACTGAACTCCAGTCACGAGAACGAAGCCGGCGAGGAGGAACACGACGCCGCGTGGAGCTCGGGTGGGCCGCTTTGCGAGGATGGTTGGCATCGCGATGACGTTGAGTTGTGCGGTGGCCGATTCCACAAATGATCGTTAGGGCAGCGGTGCACCACGACGCTGGAACGTGAAACCATCCTTAAAGAGAACATCACCTAGTGCCACAAGCTCACACGTCTGCAGCACTGCAACGATACCCGTGTCAGCTACGGCGCGAACGGCCCGACGCCTCACACGGACAACAGCGGCACGGTGACCGCATCTGAGGGAAGCGCGCAACCACAGTCTGACTGCACTACCTCGGCCGACCCTTCGGCGTCACCGGCATCGGCCCAGACGGTTGGGCGGTTGCGTTAACGTGTGGTCGTGCTGTGTTCAACCGCAGCAAGCTTCATCTTGCCGCGACCCGACTCACGGCCGCGGAACCAGCCTCCACAGCTGCACCTGTTCGACGCTCTCAGCGGTGATCGCCCTCCCCAGCAACCAGTCCGAGCCGATCGCCCAAAGACTGATCGACGCCGGCAGTTGAAGCACCGCACGTGGCCTCCCCGCGGCATCGAGCACCCGCCAACGCCGCATCCCATCCGGCGTGACGAGCGTGTCGGCGATCCAGATCTCGCTCGACGGACCCGCGACGATCTCGGTGTGAAGCACCGGCTGCGGCGTAGTAGATGCTGTGGCCGATGGCGCAGCGAGCTGCACCGTATCCCATCGAGATCCGAGTAGGCGCATCGCGATCGGGGAGTCACTCGCCGACGCAATCCGCTGCCACCACGCCCCGCCGATAGACGGACTGTTGGCCCTCGCCTCGCCAGTGGCAGACACGACCACAACTGAGAAGGAGTCTCGGGCCATCCCGCCTGGCGCGAGCTGTCGCGGATCGGCCCGCTGTGTGATTCCAACGGCAAATCCACCATCAACAACACCCAACCACCCTGCCCCACCGTACTCGGCCGCGTCAATGCGAACGGCGCGTGCGAAGCGGCCGGACGCATCGAAGATGGAGATACGCAGCGCGTCTGCGTCGAGCGCGGCGATGGAGTCGCCAAGCGCCGCGATCCACGTCAGCTGTTGAAACTCGCCAGGGCCGCCACCCGGACGACCGATCCGCTGCACAAGCGTGCCGGTTGTGTCATAGATACGAATCTCCGGCGGTGAACCGTTCGCGACGACCAGTCCGTGCGCGTTGCGGAATCCACTGAATGCACGCGCAAGGATCTGTGTGTCCTCGCCACTCTCCTGGCCGATCGCGATCACCATCAACGCGTCGAGCGTGTCTGCTGGCGCGGCACCGCTGCGGTTCGAGGTGGCGTCTCGTGTACACGCGTGGAGATCAGCATGTCGGGCAGAAGACGCGTCCGCCGCCAGCCCTTGCGCAACGCCCCACAATACGTCCTGCGGACCACACGCCCGCAAGGGCCATCATAACAGCCGATGCTGCGGATTCGTGGCAGACGAAGGCAACCACGACCGGTTGGACTAAGTTCCTTACATGGAGGCAATGCGCATGCGACTCAGCGTTCTCTCGGCAATAGCACTCGGAGCCTCACTGGCGCCGATCGCCGCCTCCGCGCAGGTCGCGTGGGACGAGGCGCAACGCGTCTACCTCGTGACGGTCTTCGATGCGGCTGGCGTGCCGCGGCAGCTGCGGATCGACCCCCCGAACAAGGTGCTGGTCGAGGTCGAACTCGTGCAGATCGACTCCGGCTCGTCGGTGCAGTATCGCTATCACGTGAAGGCGCTCGCCACGTCACCACAGCCACTCGCGCGGGTCCGGATCGCGTGCTCGCCGCAGGCGCGCGACCTCGCCGGCGGCGACTGGCGCGCGCTCCGGCAGGTCGACGGGCAGACCTACTGCAGCTATGAGGTCAATGCAGGGATCGGCGAGGCGGGCGATGACCTGCGCTTCAGCGTGCCGCGGTTCGCGGGGACGGTGGACGGCGCGATCCTCGCTCGCGGCGGGGTCCGCATGCCGGCGTGGCCGGCGGAGGCTGGCGATCCGCGGAACGCGGCGCTCGTGCCTGTCGTCGACAGTCTCTTGGGGAAGACCGAGACTGGACTCGCGGCACGGGTGAAGAGCCCGGCGCCCAAGTACGATCCCATGGTCGTCGCTGAGACGGCAGCCGGGCTCCGGATCCTGTCGGATGAACTCCGTACCATCTGCTCAACGACCGACTGGATTCCCTCTGCGGAGACTTGCACGACGCTCTCGGCGCTGCTTCCCGCGACGACGGAGCGCACCGCCATCCGCCAGCAGCTGGACGCGTTCATCGCGGCGCTGGGCGCCGGACGAGGGACCACGGTGCGCCAGAATGCGTTCACCATTCTCGACGTGCTGGCGCGGGCGATCAGAGCGCCGCTCATTCCCTGATCGCTCACGACTCACAGCCGCTCGAGGAACTCCGCATTCGGATGGTCCCCTAGGTTGAGGGACTCAACTCCGTTCGAACGGAACAATGCGGACAACTCGAGCAAGTCCCTGTCCAGCAGCGCCGAGGGATTCACGGTAGCGGGCCTGGAGGGTCAGTGCCTGATCCAATCGCTCCTGCGGCAGCATGGCAGCCAAGGGCGAGCGCGAGCGATGCGCGCGTCCCCGCCGGTGCGATCCGCCTGCTCGCGGCACTGCCGATGTCACTGCTGCTCGCGCTGCCGTTCGCCGCCGCGAACGCCGCCACCGAGGAAGGCCTCGTTCGCCTCGCGCTCCTCGAGGGAACCGTCGATGTCCTCGGTGCCCCGCGCGCCGCCATGCTGTCGGGGGTGGTGTTCGGCACCGTGCACTACTTCGGTGTGCCAGGTGGCGCACCCGGTGTCGTCCTCGCGGGCTTCCTCGGCTACGTGCTCGCTCGCTCCGTGACGGAGACGAACGGCGTGGGGTGGGCGTGGTTCATTCACTTCCTGCAGGATGTCGTGATCTTCGCGCTGTTGTTTGCGGTGCGCTGATGGGCGCACCACTCCGGTGCCTAGATCCTCTACCCCTCTCGCGGTGCGATCTCGTATGTGGTGATCTCGAGTTCGTGACCGTTCGGGTCACGGAAGTAGATGGAATGCGCGATCTGGTGATCCTCTTGCACGAACGAGATGCCCAGCTTCTCTAGGTGGCGCTGCGCATCCAGAAACGCCTGGGCACTCGCCCGAAACGCGATGTGTCTGATTGTCAGAACGTGGGTCCCCTGCCCCGGGTCAACCTCGCCCGCTGGCACGGGAAACAGGGCAAGCGCAGTCGATCCAATGCCAACCATCGCGGGGAAATCACCCCACACACTCTCGTGGATGCGCACGAGACCGAGGACGCGCTCGTACCACGCGACGGAGGCCGCAACGTCGCGCACGCGGAGTGCGACATGATCGATGCCGTCCAGTTTGATCATCCTCGCCGTTGGCAGCTCCGATTCGCCCATCAAGATGCTTGTACAGAGTCGACGTCGAACGGCACTCGGTGCACCTCGATCCACTTTCCCTTCTCGCGCGTTTCGATACCGAACTCGTAGCGCCCTGGTCCAGCGATGTCGAATCCTGCCACGATGCAGTTCATTCGCGCACGCTTGTGCTCCGGCTGGAAATCCAGCGGTTGCGCCTCGAACATCCTGAGCAGCGCACCGGAGGGAGCATAGACCTGCACTCTCATCTCGAGTTTCTTCTCCGCACCGCGCTGCCAGAGCGTGCCGACGAACATTAGTGGCGCAGTGAGTGGGAACTTATTGACCGCAACTGCATCGAGTGCGTCGATGTACGAGACGAGGTTCGTCTGTGCATCGATGATCACTCGTTGGCACACGAGCGCCCAGACTAGCTTGGCCATACATACCCTCCAGTCGTTGCTGATCCTTCTCGGGCGATGAGCCTCCCTGCCGGTGCCGGAAGCACATAGGCACTACCCGGGTTTGGCCCCGCGAAGAATCCTCCGAACACGTCGCCCCGCAGGTGTAGCGCGAGATCGTCCATGCAACGCCGCACCTGCTTGACCGTGCGCGCCTCGCCGACGCCTTCCGCTAAAAGGGTGAGCGCATACGTGTTGAGCGATACGCCCTCGTCCGCCGCAGCCTCAACGAGTCGAGCGTGGAGAGAACGCGGTACACGGAGCCGGAACTGCCCGCTGTACTCCTGCAGGGTAGCCGGAGCGGGAAGTGGCCAGCGCTCTTCGGCGTAGGTCTCGAGCATCAGTTCGAGCGCAACCTCCGCCTCTGCGAGTGCTTCGGCTGCGGTCTCGCCCAAGCCGGATACGCCTTCGAACTCCGGGCACGTCGCGACGAATGCGTTGTCATCGTCGCTCCAAATGACCCGGAAGCTATACGTGGAGGAGCTCATTCTTTATCAGACTCGTCGGGGAGAGAATCGATTGCCTTAAGGAGCTGATTGACTTGGTACGGTTTCGCGGAGCCTTTGAAGTTCTGAAAGACCATCGCTCGCATCTCGCCGGCGCGCTTGTACACACAGTGACTTCCACGCGTTCTATCGAGAACCCAGCCGAAGCACTCAGCGAGGGCGCAAAGCTCCGTGAAACGGAGGCCGTTGGGGTTGTTCTGCGCCTTTGCCCGCAGGGCCTCGCACTTGGACATCAAGGAGTCTCGGCACTATTTGGTTCCGCATAAGGTACCAGTCACATTAGACATGGTACCGCCGCCGGTTCCATATGTCAATAGCTCTGCGTCCCCCCGGGTAACTCCGCTCCGCACATGGAGGCGAGCCGGCACCACGCAAGCACCGCCCTGCCCTCCCTGCATCCTTGGCCGGTCACGCGTTCGGACGGGGTAGCGGTCGCCGCACGAATGAGGAGATTTGCAATCATGCGACTCAGCGTCGTCCCCGCCTCCACGATCGCAGCTTCACCGCTAGCCCTCTGCGCGATCCTAACCCTGAGCGCCTGCTCTCGGAAGCCCGTGAACCTCCGCCTCGCCGCGCCCCCCACCGCGGCCGAGTGCGGAGCCTGGGCCAACGCGCTCACCGTACGTGCGCACGCGGAGGTGGGCTGGCTCCCGTATTGCCCCGGCGGTTCGCAGGTCCTGCTCTCCGCGCTCGTCGATGCTCGCCAAGAGACCGACACTGCACGACTCTCGCTGCTGGCTCGCCAGCTCGGCGACCTCCGGACCGGTGAGGTGTTCTCACGTTCGCTCGAAGTTCTCGGGGACAAGACGGCATCGAGCGGCGTGCGGATCACCGCGATGCTGATCGTCTCGGCACTCATTGGCGGAGGCCAAGCCATCGATGGTACCACCACCGCCGACGTGTTCACCGTGACGCTGCCTGAGGGACGCTGCCAGCTCGGGCGGCGCCCTTCCGGCGGCTTCGCACGTGAGGGCGAGTTTCCGGATGCGGCCGATGTCATGGCGGCGCGTGCACTCGACCGTGTGCGGGATGACCAAACGGAGTCGGTGCAGATGAGGCGGCTCGCGGCGTGCGTTCGCACGATTGTGCCGTGGGTGCCGGCCGTGGTCGACCCGAGCGTGTTCGACCTGCGCTACAAGTGCGGTCGCGAGCTTGAGGTGCGGAATCGCGGGAGTGAGGACCGGGTGCTGACGTACGTGGTGCGGAATGCTGCGGGGCGCGTGATCGACGAGGCGCGCGTGCGGGCGCGGGCTGGTGGGGGGTGGCAGGTGTTTCGTACGGATCTCGATGTAAGCACTGGGCAGCTTGAGATGCTGCTGAACGGCACGCGGGGGGGTGCGGTGGAGATGAGGGGGGTGGGGTGCGCCGGGGGGGGCTCCCTCGCCGGGTTGACGCCCGCCGCGTTCGCGGCTCGATTTACCGATTGCGTACCGGCCGAAGTCATCTTGTCGTCCGGTAAAGACGGGACCTAGCTCGGGGGGAATCCCGAGCAAGCGGCGCTATGACGATGCGAACAGGATCTCTGGCTGTCGTTCAGGCTCAAATCCGAGGACTTGCGGTGAGGAGAACACCGCATCGGGATCGTAGCCAAACATCCGATATGCGTGGGCTCGTAGCAGCCAGGTGAAAGGTGGAAACTCGTCTACGAGCGCATCGGCGACGGGATGAACGGCGACCAGCCCGGCGCTCTGTGTGAAGTGATCCCCGTGCTTGGCCGCGTGGGTAGTGTTGCTGCGCCCCGGGTAGGGAAACTTGCCAGAGTAAAGATGATGGACTGACCACGCGTTGGAGCTCCCGTAACGGCTTGGGCGATCGCCGCCCGCGAACACAAATGCGGCGATGGCTGGCCCGTTTGGGCGACCGTCGAGGTAGACCTGTGCCTCTTTGGCTGCGCGCTTCAGCGCATCTGGATACTGATGATATCTCATCTTGGCTGGCGGGACTGCGACTCGGTCGCAACCGCGCCAGAGCAATAGCGCGCGCTTCGGAAATCGAACGAATGAATCGAGTGCTTCTGCAACATCGAGGAGAACCCTGCGTTCCGCGCCATCCGGAAGCCCTGACGCTTCGGAAGCGAACCACCCTTCTAAAGCATCGAGGCGGCAGGGCGAGCCAATCCGGCCCGGCGAATCAAGGTTGTATGGCATCGATGCTCGGTATTCGGCATAACGTGTGCTTCTGCTGAGAGCGCTCCCTTCAAACGAAATTGTGGGGCCGCTGGAGTCCTTCGGTAAGAATGGAGGAGCGGCCCCACAACCGCCACCGCACTTGCGCGGGTCGGCGGCAAGCGTCGTTGTGCCGGCGCACGCCTAGCTAACCCCACGGCCTTGCTGAGCCTGCGTCAAAGTACTCGACATCGAGGTCCTTGCCGCCACGCAGAGCAATCCGCGCTCCTCGCAGTGTCTTCATTCGGTCGCCGGCCGCGCGGATCTGCAGATTCGCCTCAGAGTCCGGAGCGCCGTGCAGTGAAACGAACACACGGTCCAACTTTTCCGCCGAAGCGATGGCATTGACGATGTGTTGGTCGCTGGGACCAAGCGAATGGCCAAAGACGACCAAGGGGCCCTCGATACGATGCAACTTATCGAGAGCGTACCACAGGTAGCCGTTGCGCTCAATCTGCTCGAGCTTCTTCTCAGGTGTACCCTCAGCCACGATGAGTGGGTACTCAGAGCGCCCTAGGCTCTCTCGTATTTGATCAGTGAGCCGGCGCTGCGTTCGATTCCAGCAGTGCTTCCGTAGCTGGCCGCCCTTGACATGCAGATGCAAGGCACCGTGTAGAAAGAAGATGCCCTTGGCACCTCCGAGTCGCTCAGTGAACACGACGTAAGGAGCGTCCGGGTCATCCTCGTCCGACCTGAACCCATCTCCGTGACTGACCTTCGCGCCTGAGAGCACAGTCCAATAGAGGAGCAGGTCGTAGTTCGTGGTAAAGATGTTATGGAACGGCTTCAGGAACTCGCGTGCCGCTTCCTTCTTCGCGTCGGATACGAGTCCGGAGTGCTCCAAATGCGAAACCGTGACCGCCTGAACCAGCGTGTTCTTCACGACCGCTATGTCATCTTGAAGATGCATCGTGTTCGGATGTGTGATCCCATACTCCGAGCAAAGCCAGTGAGCATCCTCCAAAAGGCGAAGTACACCTTCGAAGTTGTTGGTCCCGAGGCGTCGGAATGCCGCCTGAGCATTCGCACTGAGGCCGGCCGCCACTGCAGCCTCAAATAAGCTCTCATAGCGGAAGATAGGGTCGCAAGCGATACTGAACCCGTTGCCGACCAGCAGGTGCGATCGGCGTGCGCCCAGCGCATGCTTGACGTCGGTGAACGCGAGCAGTTGGAAGACTTCTGTCACGTGACAGCTCTCCAGATCAGCAAGACATTCCGGTTCGGCGGCGGGCTGCGCGACGGACCGTCCCGTGCCACCGATTGCTATTCAGCACCGCTCGAAGCATCAGTGTTGTACTCCTCCGCGAGCGCTTCGTGGAGCGCCCTGATCCCCTCGATTCCCTCGTGTTCCTTCAGGCTCTCGACGTCGAAACCCAGGCAGATGTCGATGTCGCGCTGGGAGAGGTAGTTGCCGTGTATGAGTACCTCGCGGATCTGATCCGCAGGATCAGGATACGCGCGAACATCGGGATCAAGGTTCTCAATCAAAAACTCGCGGTAACAGCGCTCGATAACCGGCTTGGAGTGCGTCTGGATCTCGTTCACGACGCGCAGGATCTCGTTGATCTTGGCGTCGAGCGCTGCCGGGGTGCTGAAGAAGATGTTGCCGTTGGTGTGTGCGGTCTCGTTGCGTTCCTTGACGAGTGCCGCATAGTTGCCGACTTTGGCGTTGTCTCAGCCGATCAGTTTGAGGAAGCGGAGCACGCTGCTTTCGTTGACCCGCCAAAAAGTGAACGGCGAGGTCGCGTCGAGCAGCTCCCTCTCGACGTCCTTGTTGAAACCGACCATCGCCATCTCGAAGTCCTTCGCGCGGGTTTGTTTTATCTGCCAAATCTCGAAGTAGACAAAGCTCATGGTGAGCATGTGATAGGCAAGGAACGCGAACTGGTACTTGCCGTGCGTGTAGTTGGTCTCGAAGGCGTCCCAGAGGAACTCAATGTACTCCTGCTCCTTCGGGCTCTTAAAGGAGAGCGGCAGGTAGTTGCCCAGCTCGGCGGCTTCTTCCATTGCTCACACCTCCGACGGGGCCGGCTCATCGCTGCCCCACACGCGGGCGAGGGTGTCCTGAATCTTGCTCTCGAAGCGATCGATCAACTCGCGGTTGGCGTTGACCAGTGCCTGTTCGGCTTCGATCTCGGCGACGATGTCGCGCTGGGTCTCCAAGGGCGGCAGAGGAATCCTGATTGCCGCAACATCGGATTGATTGATGCTGGGGTAAGCACCTCGCCCCATCATCCCAACCATTTGGTCGATCGCGCCATCCGCGAAGATGCAAGTAAGGAGAAACATCGGATGGAGACGATCCGCTCGACTTCGTAGCACCGCGAACCCGGTTGATGCCAAAGCTCTCTCTCGGACGTCCTTGAGCAAGGTGAATGCCTTGAGATTTGGGCGCACCGTCGACAGGAGTACATCGCCCGGACGCACGACTCGTCGAGCCCGACTTGGGGCTTCTGCACTGGAGATTTCCGTGTAGCCCATGAAGCGGCCAGTGACGTTCTCGATCGATGAGATGTCAATGTAATTGATGGTCTGGTCTGGATACTCAATTTCTGGATTGATAGTCTCCGGGTTGATCTCGCACGCGTCCTCCAACCCCACCATCGGCCAGTCTGGGTGGATGGAGATGTGGGGGCGGTAGTTGTCGAGCACGGCCCGGGCGCCGTCGATGACCTTCTGGTAACCATCCAACTCCGCCACGATATCCTTTTGCACGTCCAGCGGCGGGAGGGGGACTCGGATTTCTCCAACGGCACTTGGATTCGCTCGCGACAGCGAGCCCCCGACCCCAGTGATCGTCTGCATGAACGACGCATGAAAGAAGTCGGACACAAGAACGTGGCGCAGAAAGCCGGGCTCGACCTCGTCGCTTGCGAAAACAATCCATTCGGTTGAGGCGACTTGCCTACGACCCTCCGGATTCGCGCGAACGACCCACGCTCGGCGAATGTGGGGGATGATGCGCGACAGTAGGACGTCGCCAGGCGCAACTACCTTCTTCTGCGAACCGATGCCTTTACCTCGAACCAGCTCCGGGCACCCTGCGTCAAACGCAGGGATGCTCCAGAGTTCGAATACCTCATCGGGCAGCTTGCGAGGATCGATAGTGTTCACGCCCTCCCTCATCAATCGCCCGACCGGCACGAGCGGGTATGCCGTCGTTGTCGGCGCCCCCTCCCGATACCTCTCCCCGCTCAGGTTGTAGTCGCCGTTCGCCGCGATCTTCTCCTTCGGCACCACCAACCCGAGCGCCGGCTGGAAGTCCGCCACGGATTCGCTGGCGCGAAGGCGGCGCAGGTACTTGTCGATCTCGACCCGGGCCTGGGGCAGGTCGTTCTTCTCGATCTCGCGGCGCTGGGCGCCGAGGCCAAAACCGTCGTTCTCGATCTTGAAGAAGGCGATGGTCGGCGCCTGCTTTGCGAGCGACCGGTCGAGGATGAGTATTGAGGTCTTCACCCCGGAGTAGGGGTTGAAGACCCCGGCGGGCAGGGAAACGACTGCGACGAGGTACTCCTCCACGAGCATTCTGCGCAGCTGCGTGTACGCGGTCTGGCTCTGGAAGATGATACCTTCGGGCACGATGATGCCGGCGCGGCCGCCGGGCGTGAGGTGCTCGGCCATGTAATCCACGAACAGCACTTCGCTGCGTTTGCTCTGCACCGAGAAGCGGTTGTGCGGCTTGATGCCGCCCTTCGGCGACATGAAGGGTGGATTGGCTAGGATCACGTCGGCGTGCTCGTTCCACTTGTCCTGGCTGGTGAGCGCGTCGTACTCGGCGATGTGTGGGTCGGTGAAGCCGTGCAGGTACAGGTTCACCAGCGACAGGCGCACCATG
>JADYYN010000108.1 GCA_020853635.1 Gemmatimonadaceae bacterium | reverse complement strand
GGGGTGGAGCAGCCTGGTAGCTCGTCGGGCTCATAACCCGAAGGTCGCGGGTTCAAATCCCGCCCCCGCGATGGATGCAAAACGACAGGGCGCCCCTTCGGGGGCGCCCTGTCGTTTTGCGGTGGTGGGGGATGTTGGAGTGGGGATGGTGGGAAGGGCGAGGGGGGATGGGGGGCGGGGTTGGTGGGAGGGGCGGAGGGTTTTATCTTTGGACGCTGGCCGGGGGATCGGCTGGGTACGGCTGGGTAGCTCAGCTGGTTAGAGCACGGCACTCATAATGCCGGGGTCGCGGGTTCGAGTCCCGCCCCAGCTATGGTTGGTCTGGAAGCCCCTGCGGCCTTTTGGCTGCGGGGGCTTCGTTGTCTGCGGGCGACGCGGATTTGTCCCGGGGGCGGCGGGACTGCATCTTCCGATTTCTCTCCTGACACGAGCGCTCCCTGTCGCGCGCCACCGTTCGTCCTCGCTCAGAGCAACCATCGCCGCATCGCCGACGCTTCGGGGGGCCGCTCGAGGCGCTCGTGGCGACAAGTCTCGCCGCGTGCCTCGCCACGACGCTCTCGTGTGGGGGACCCGCGGTCTCAGAGATGCGCCCTCCAGTGGCAGGACCGAACGACCTCCGGGCGACGGCCGGCACCTTGGTCGGACGGCGACTCGACGTCGCGCTCGAAGCGCGGCAAGCGCTCTGGCATCCGTCGGCCGACGACGGTCCTGCGCTCGAAGTCGCCACCTTCGCGGAGGTCGGCAGGGCGCCGAGCGTCCCGGGACCGCTGCTGCGCGTGGCGGCTGGTGACTCGGTGTCGATCACGCTCGTGAATCGACTCCGCGATACGCTCTTCGTCACTGGGTTGATCGACCCGCGCCGCAGCGATACGCTCGTTGTTGCTCCGGGCGACACCGGACGCACCCGGTTCCGCGGCGAGACGCCGGGACTCTACGGCTACTTCGGGAGCACGCGTCGCGGTGCGCAGCGCTGGAGTGGGGGAAGGGGCGGGCAGCTCACGGGTGTCATTGTGGTCGACTCGGTAGGTGCGCGGCCAGATCGGATCTTCGCGATCACCGCATGGGTCGGTGCGCCGCCGATCGGCGGCGATTCGACGTTCCTGCTGGCGATGAACGGCAAGATGTGGCCGCACACGGAGCGGCTGCAGGTCGCGGTGGGCGATTCGGTGCACTGGCGCGTGATCAACTTCGCGGGGAGCCTGCATCCGATGCATCTGCACGGCGCGTACTTCCGCGTGGATTCGCGCGGGACGCGCACGAGTGACACCGCGTACACGGCGGCGCAGCAGCGCCTCGCCGTCACGGAGCTGCTTGGGATCGCGGAGACGATGTCGATCACGTGGAGTCCGCAGCGCGCCGGGCGCTGGCTCTTCCATTGCCACGACGCCTTCCATGTGGATCACTCGCAGGAGCGTGATATGCCGGTGGCGTCGCGCATGTGGGCCGCGAGTCTGCGTGGCGACACCACGCCGCTGACCGCTGAGACGCATAGCGACGACATGGTACACGGCATGTCGGGCCTCGTGATGGGGATCGACGTGTCTGGACCGGTCGGTGAGCAGGCGGCAGTGGATCCGCGGCGGATCGACCTGACCGTGCAGCAGCGCGAGCGTGTGTTCGGTGACACGATCGGCATCGGGTTCGTGCTCGGTCCTCCCGGGACGATCGCTGCCGATTCGATCGAGATCCCCGGGCCTCCGCTCGTGCTCCGGCGCGACGAGGCGGTCGCGATCACGGTGCACAACCGGCTTACGATCCCCACGTCGGTGCATTGGCACGGACTAGAGCTCGAGAGTTACTTCGACGGTGTCGGGGGATGGAGTGGGAGTGCGACGCGGATCGCACCGGACGTCGCGCCGGGTGACTCGTTCGTCGCGCGGTTCACGCCGCCGCGCGCGGGCACGTTCATCTATCACTCACATTTCAGTGAGGTGCGCCAACTCTCGCTCGGTCTGTTCGGTGCGATGGTGGTGCTGGAGCCCGGGGCACGGTGGGATGCGGAGCGGGACCGCGTGGTGCTGTTCGCGGTGGCCGGTGTGGGCGACTCCGCGCTGGTGGTGGCACATCAGTCCGGCGCCCCCATGCGAGGTGGCGTCACGTATCGGCTGCGCTTCATCAACATCACGCCGGCGGATGCGATCGACGTGGAAGCGATGCAGGGCGGCACGACGGTCCAGTGGCGGCGCGTCGCGAAGGATGGGGCCGATCTGCGCGCGCCGGCACGTGGCCCGGCGCGACTGCGATTCGGTCCCGGCGAGACGATCGATGTGGAAGTCACTCCGCGCGCGGGGGTGGGGCCCTTGATGTTGCGGACGACGACGTTCAACAACTTCACTCTGGAGATCCCGGTACGATGAACGCGGACTCCGCGTCTCCGTGACCGCTCCCGCCCTCACCCGCGCCGTCGCCGTCCGCCGCGGCACGTGGCTCACCTGGGCCACCATCGCATACAACGGCCTCGAGGCCGTGCTGGCCATCGGCGCGGGCATCGTGGCGGGATCCATCGCCTTGGTGGGGTTCGGGCTCGACAGTGTGGTCGAGGTCTCGAGCAGTGTGGCCGGGCTCTGGCGCCTGCGTGCGGACGCCGCGCCGGCCGATCGCGCGCGCGCGGAGCAACTGGCTCTGCGCGTGATCGGCGTGAGTTTCCTCGTGCTCGCCGTCTACGTGTGCTGGGATGCGAGCCTCGCCCTCTGGCGGCGCGAGGCGCCGTCCGAATCGCTGCTCGGCATCGCCCTCGCGTGCGGCTCACTCATCGTGATGCCGATGCTCGCCCGCGCCAAACGTCGCGTCGCAGCGCAGCTCTCGAGCCGCGCACTCACGGCCGAGGCGAAGCAGACGGAGCTGTGTACCTACTTGTCGGCGATCCTGCTCGCGGGGCTGTTGCTCAACGCCGCGCTCGGCTGGTGGTGGGCCGACCCGGTGGCTGCGTTGGTGATGGTGCCGATCATCGGGTGGGAAGGCGCGCAGGCGGTGCGGGGGCGCACGGTGTGCGCCGACTGCTGCGCGCCGGTCGCGTAGGCGACGTCGATCGTGCCCCGGATCGAGTTCAGCGTCTTCATCGCGGCGCCACGCGCACGCTGCTTCGATCTCGCGCGCAGCATCGAGCTGCACATGGCGTCCACCGGTACCACCGGTGAGCGCGTGGTCGCTGGTCGGGCCAGCGGTTTGATCGAGCACGGCGAGACCGTGACCTGGCGCGCGCGACACTTCGGCGTGTGGCAGGAACTCACGAGCAAGATCGTGCAGTTCGAACGTCCCGATCACTTCCGCGACGCGATGGTGCGCGGGGCGTTCGCGCGGTTCGATCACGATCACTTCTTCGTCCACGATCGCGATGGGACGCTGATGCGCGAGGTGTTCGACTACAACGCGCCGTTGGGTCCGCTCGGCGTGCTGGCCGAGCGACTGTTCCTGACGCGATATATGCGCCGGTTCCTGTGGACGCGCGCGCAGGTTATCAAGCGGGTCGCCGAGTCAGAAGAGTGGCGACGATACCTCGACCCGCACACATGAGAGGCGGACATTGAGACAGGCGCTGTGGGTCAGCATGGCCGCGCTCGCGATGCTGGTCGCGTTGTACGCGTTCGGACTGATGGTGATGCCGGGCGTCGGACCGCCGTTCCTCGCAGAGCGCCGCCTCGACATGCCCATCGCGCTCTACGCACATCTCGCGGGTGGTCTCGTCGCCCTCGCGGTCGGTCCATGGCAGATGAACAGTCGGCTCCGCGCGCTGTCGCTCCTCCGGCATAGGCTGTTGGGGCGCGTGTATGTGATCGCGGTGCTGGTGGGCGGACTCGGCGCGCTCGCGCTGGCCACGGTCTCCATGGAGGGACTGGTCACGCACCTCGGCTTCGGGATGCTCGGTGTGCTCTGGCTGGCGTCCACGCTGCAGGCGTATCGGCGCATACGCGCCGGGGATCAGGCGGGGCACCGCGTGTGGATGATCCGTAGCTTCGCCCTGACGCTCGCCGCCGTCACGCTGCGCGTGTTCCTGCCGCTGAGTCAGGTGGTCGGCATTCCGTTCGCCGACGCGTATCAGGCGGTGGCGTGGGTCTGCTGGGTGCCCAACTTGGTGGTTGCCGAGTGGTTCGTGTTGCGCACGCCGAACCACAGTAGATGACCGATCATCCAGTTCCCTCGCGACGGGACGCTCATGCGCGCGGTGTTCGACTACAATGCGCCGTTCAGAACAACGTGATCGGTCGCTGCACGCCGATCGCCACGAGATTGCAGACCGCGCCGCGCGACCTGAGATGCGCTTCGAGGCCGGCCCGCCGGGATTCACTCTCGACGTAGATCTCTATCCGGTTCTCCGCCTCCTGGATGTCGAGGAAGGTGACCCCGCGACCTGCGATGCCCACTATCAAGTGCTGGAACCAGTCGTGCAGTTGCGCGAAGTTCCAGCGCCCCTGCTTCGCGACCGCGTCGGCCGGGACCGTGTATCCCTCGGGTGCGAGGGCGGTGCGCACCGCGGCCAGTTGGGTGGTGTCGACGAGGTAGACGGTGAAGACGCCGTTCGCGCGGAAGTTGCCGCCCCAGCCACCGGGGACCCTGCGGGCGACGCTCGCCAAGTACGTGTCGGAGCCGGGGAAGGAAGCAGGCGGCGGGCCGAGCGAGTCGCGCGCGGCATCACTCAGCGGGACGGCCGGCGCCGTCGCACCGCACGCTTGGCCCACGTCGGCCCACTGCAGGTTCACTGGTTCGAGGTTCCGCGGCGGCTCGACCGGGGAGGGGGACTCTCCGCCACAGGCGGCGAGGGCAATGAGGAGGCAGAGGACGACTGGACGCACGGGGACCTCGACACGAGACGGTGAGGAGCGGATTCACCGTGAATACCTGCCGGTACACGGCGCTGTCACATCAGCGTCCTCAGCATATTTGCGACGGTTCCTGTGGACGCGCGCGCAGGTGATCAAGCGCGTGGCGGAGTCGGAGGAACGGCGGCGGTATCTACTCCCGCACACCGAACCACAGCAGATAACCGATCATCCAGAACTCCCCGACGGACGCGGGGATGGTGAGCAGGTCCGCCCACATGCCGATGTTGGGGATCACCTGCCCGAGGAACGCGCTGAGCACGTAGCCCACCCCGCCAACCACCAGCACGTAGCCGAGCGCACGTGGCATCCAGCCGGAGCGGAGCACGAGTGTGCCCATGGGGATGAGCCAGAGGCCGAAGAAGATCGCGCCGACGCCCCAGAGTTTGCCGCTCAGCACGTAGAGGAGTTGCACGGTTCCCGCGGCATCACCGCCGGCGATCAGTGAGACATCGCCGGCGATCTTGAGTGCGCCCGCGATGAGTGCTGCGCTCACGAGGATCGCGATGGCGTTGATGAGTCCGAACGCGGCGATCGCGCCGGCCTCGAAGCTGTCGACGCTGCGGAAGAGTTTGAAGAACCACACGGCGGCGAGCGACTGGGTGAGGACGATGCCCATCTCCAGTCCGACGCCGACGCGTGCGAGTGTGGCTTTGCTCGTGAGATTCGCGAGCGTCGCGGCGGGGTCGACGGCGACGTAGAGTTGTGCGCGGACGAGCAGGAATCCGAGCATGCCGGTGACGGCGAGGCCCAAGTAGAAGAGACCGGTGAGTCGGGCCGTGCGGCGCAGGGAGTGGATGGCGCCGGGCGAAGGTAGGGCTGTGGAGTCCATGCGAGGGCCTGCGCCGCGGGGGGCGTACAGGGGTGGGGTACGACTGTTGTCGTAGCGTACGGCGCGCACGGACCGGCTGTTTCGCGACTGACGGCTGACGACTTAGGCCTCTCCGTCCACCTTGCGCGCCAGTTGCCACTCCCGTTCCAGCGTGAGTCGCTCCACCCAGCCCTCGAGCGTCGTGCGATCGACCTCGGGGCCACTGACTTCGAGCATTCTCGCGATGTCGCGCAGGTGCCGATCAGAGCCGCCGTCGCGGAAGTACCGGAGCTTGCTGAGGATGACATACTCGATGGGCGCGAATCGCACCGCTGCTCCCTGCACCTCGCGGACCACGCGCCGGCCAAGCGCCCAGGCGGCGAGCGCGTCGTCACCGGCGAAATAGACATCGGCGCGGAGCATCGTCGTGGAATGGATCACGTTGCAATGCCCCGCCCCCGGCCGCGCACACTCCTCGGCGACCACTTCGACAGGGGGCACATAGAATTCGCCCGCTGGCCAGAGCGCAGTGAAGGTGCTGGCGGAGGTTGAGGGCATCCGGAGCACGAGGTCGACGTCGAGCGTCAGCCGCGGATGCCCGTAGACGATGGCGGCGAGTCCGCCAGTGACCATGTACTCGATGCCGGCTCGCTCGAGCGGCACCACGAAGAGCCCGATGAGGCTAGGCGTGGGCGCCACGCAGCAACTCCCGCACTTGCCCCTCGACCTGCGCCGGGGTCCACTCCGGATGCCGACTCCGCACGCCGGCGGCGAGCACCTCTCGGGCCTCTTCCCACAGCGCGTGAGCAACGCCGACCTTCTGGTCCGCGCTCATCGCGCGGAGCGCGCGCGTTTGGAGGTCGGTCGTCGATTCCGCCATGGGTCGGAAGATACACCCGTCGCCGACTGCGCGACGCCCCGTGGGATCCGTGATCCGCCTGCATGCGGGGGCGTGCGCTAGATTCCCCTCTATGCTTGGCGCTCTTCCCGTCCTCGTCGTGGCCGCCACCGCGCGCGAGCTCGCCGCCGACCTCCCCTGCGCCACGCTGCTCTGCGGCGTGGGCCCCGTGGAGGCCGCCGCACGCACGGCGGCGGCGATCGCACAGCACAGGCCGAAGGCCGTGCTGCACGTAGGCATCGCCGGCGCGCGCCGTGCCGCTGGCATCGCGGCCGGCAGTCTCGTGATCGGCACGGCGGCGCGGTACAGTGACCTGGTGCTGGTGAGTGACCTCGCCCCGCGAGAACTCCGGGCCGACGTGGCGTTGCTGGCGGCGGCGCAGCGGGCGCTACCGACGGCGCTGGCGATGCCGATCGCGACCAGTGCGCGCGTGGGCGGCGGCGTGGGTGGCAGTGCGGAGTGCGATGTGGAAGCGATGGAAGGATTCGCCGTGTTGCGCGCGGCGCAGTTGGCAGGCGTGCCCGCGCTGGAGCTGCGTGCGATCTCCAACGACGTGGAGGAGACCGATCGCGCGCGCTGGCACTTCGACGCGGCATTCGCAGCGATCACTGCTGTGACACCACGGGTGCTCGAGGAGATCGCCGCGTGCGTACGCTGACCTTCGGCTACTCGCCCTGTCCGAACGACACGTTCGCGTTCCATGCGTTGACGCATGGGCTGGTGCAGTTGCCGTTCGAAGTGCGCCCGGTGTTGCTCGATATCGAAGAGCTCAACCGCCGCGCGCATCAGGGTGAATTCGATTTCACCAAGCTGAGTGTGGGTGCGTTCGCCGGCGTGGGTGCGCGCTACACGATGCTGCGCAGCGGCGCGGCGCTTGGCCACGGCGTAGGCCCGTTGGTGGTCACGCGCACGCCGATGACGTTGGCGGAGGCGGTGCGTGGGCGCGTGGCGATCCCCGGGAAAGAGACAACGGCGTATCGCCTGCTGCGGCTAGCCGCGCCGGTGATCGCCGAAACGGTGGAGATGCGCTACGACAAGATCCTGCGTGCGGTGGAGCAGGGCGAGGTGGACGCGGGGTTGATCATCCACGAGAGTCGCTTCACGTACATGCAGCACGGGCTGCACAAGGCGCAGGACCTCGGCGAGTGGTGGGAAGGCGAGACCGGGCTGCCGGTGCCGTTGGCGGGGATCTGCGCGCGGTCGGATCTCGATGTCACGACGATGCGCGAGATGGAGCGGGGGATCCGGGAGTCGGTGGCGTATGCGTTCGCGCAGCCGGCGGCGAGTGCGGCGTATGTGCGGGCGAATGCGCAGGAGATGAGCGAGGAGGTGTGCCGGCAGCACATCCAGTTGTATGTGAACGAGTGGTCGGTGGATGTGGGGGAGGAGGGGATGCGGGCGATCACTCGATTGGTCGAGGTCGGTACATGAGCGTTCGGGTCGTGCGCGGCGGTCGTTCCGCTCTGGTGATCTGTTGTCTCGTCACATGCGCCGCGGCGATCGGCGCGCAACCCGCGGGCGACTGGGCGTCGTTGTCCCGCTATCGCGAGGCGAATGCGGCGCTGCGGGCACCGGAACCTGGTGAAGCCCGCGTGGTGTTCTACGGCAACTCCATCACCGAGGCATGGGCGCCGCACTTCGCGGCGCAGTTTCCCGGCAAGGACTACATCGGCCGCGGCATCAGCGGACAGACCACACCGCAGATGCTCGTGCGGTTCCGTCAGGATGTCGTCGCGCTGCGTCCGGCGGTGGTGGTGATACTCGCGGGCATCAATGACATCGCCGGCAACACCGGGCCGAGCACGCTGGAGATGATCCAGGACAATCTCGCGTCGATGTGCGAGATCGCGAGTGCGAATGGCGTGCGTGTGGTCCTGTCGTCGGTGTTGCCCGCGGCCGACTTCCCGTGGCGGCGCGGGCTCGATCCCGCGCCGAAGGTCATCGCGCTGAATGCCTGGATCGGTCGGTATGCGGCCGAGCACGGGCACACGTTCGTGGACTATCACGCCGCGATGGCGGACTCGGCGGGGGGCATGCGCGAGGGGCTCGCGTACGACGGCGTGCATCCCACCGAGGCGGGGTATCGGGTGATGGCGCCTTTGGTTGAGCGGGGGATCCGGGAGGCGCTCTCGGTGCGTCCGGCAGAGCGGTAGCATAGCGCTCTGCGACACCAAAGGCGGCTGGCGCTCGTAGGCACGAGAACCAGCCCGCGATCAATGTCACGGTGCGCATCAATCCGGAGACGCAGGATGCGATCATCGTGTTGGCGACGGGCAGCAAGGCGATCGCCTCGCAGCTGGGTGCGCAGTGGGTGCTGTGGCAGACGGGAGTGCCGGACGTGCTCACCGTTCCCGACGAGATCCGGCGGGTGACGCCGGTGCTTGGAGTGGGGGCGGTGGTGATCCTGCTCATGGGCTTCTTTCGACGGAGGGCGACGGCCACATGAATCAGCCACGTGTGCAGCCAGTATCGCGCATGCGCCAAGTCGGGGCCGTTCTGCTCGCGTTCCTGCTCGGGGCCGTGTGCTCGGCGTTGTTGCTCGTGTTCCTCATTCCAGCCGGGTACGCGCATGTGAGCGCGTGGACCCGGTTCGTTCAGCTCATCGTGCTCTCATTGATCGGGCCGACGTTAGCGGGGGCGGTACCCGGCCCGGATGGACTCGGTGTGCTGGAGCTCCTCATACGAATCGGTGTCCCCGTGCTGGTGCTCGGGATTCTCGTGCAAGGGTACTTCCGGCGGCGCTCGGTCCGTGCCCTGCTCATCGCTGCGGCGATCTGGAGCCTGGTCGGCGGCTTCGTCGCCTTCGTCGCCGCAACCGGGAGCATCTAGCACTCGCCATGATCCGAACACTGTCTCTTGTCATCGCCGCGCTGGGGTTTCCGCTGGCTCTTGCCCACGCGCAGGACGAGCGCACCGAGGAGGTGCGCTTCGTCAGCCACGGCGAAACGTTCGCTGGCTCCATCGTGTGGCCCAAGGGGAAGTCCGCCACGGCGGCCGTGGTGTTCATCCACGGCTCCGGCCCGCAGACGCGCAACATCGAACTCGCACGACGCTTCGCTGATCGCGGCATCGCGGCGCTCGTGTACGACAAACGCGGTGTAGGCAAGTCCGGCGGCACCTACGAAGGCAATCAGAGTGTCACCGGGATGAACATCTCGTTGCTGGCCGACGACGCAGTGGCGGCGCTCAATGCGCTGGCGGCTCGCGCCGAGCTCCGTGCCGTGCCGGTGGGGTTCGCGGGCATTTCACAGGCCGGATGGATCGCACCGCTGGCGGCTACTCGCACGCACCACGCGAAGTTCCTGCTGCTGTGGAGCGCGCCGGTGAGCAGAGTCAGCGAAGAGGATATCTACAGCAAGTTCACGCGCGACACTGACGGCCCGGACCGTCCGACGTTCGCCACGGCACTGGCCGCGCGCACGTCACCGTACGTCTGGCCCACGGACCTGCTTGGCCGCGATACGGATCCCGTCGAGGACCTGGCGCAACTGTCGATTCCTGGCTTCTGGATCTTCGGCGGGCAGGGCGGCAGCATCCCGGTCGATCTCTCGATCCGCAACCTGAGCGCACTGCGCGCGGCGGGACATCAGTTCGAACACACGTTGTTCGCCGAGCAGGGGCACAACAACATGGGGCCGACGTTCGATGCGGCGATCGCGTGGGTGCGGCGCGCGGTCACGCTCAGGTGACTATCGCAGCACGTCGCTCACACTGACGTATCGCACGACCGGCGAACTGAGCAACAACTCGCGCAGGATCGACGCGTGCCCAGCCCCGATGATGACGAGGACACGTTCGTCGTCGCTTCGGATGAGCCGCGCGATATTGCTGTAGATCTTGAGATTGCGATTGTACCAGGCACTGACGAAGCCATCGGCGCCGAAGTGCTCATCGACTGCGCCGTTCAACAGGTTCCCGACCAGATAGTGTCCGTGTCCCGCGCGCAGCCGCTCCGGACTGTTCAGATGTACGAGCGTCTCGCGCAGCGATCGCACAGTCTTAAGCGAGTCGTCCTGACGGTACAACGCCGCGAACCGTGCGTCCCAGTCCGTCGCGGAGAGCGGGCCCGGCGTGAGCGCGGCCTCGCGGCGATTCCACTCCGCCTCAGTCATCGCGGAGTCGAGGGATCTCGCTGGAGCATCGATGGCGCTGACCCCCGAGAGCCCGAGTCGACGCGCGAGGCGGAACCCGATCTGAAAGGTCTCATTGCGCAGCGTGTCCATCCCGTTGCCTGGGAACGCACGGAATAGTGAGTCCAACTGCGCTTGTCGCCCCGGCCTCGACTCGACCGCGATTCGGGTCGGCTTCCACGCTGCGAGGAGCTCGAGCACCTGCTCGAGTTCCCGCTGGCGCGCAGGTGTCCGGATGTCGAACGGGAACGTCGGCTTGTATCCGTCGAGCCCGGCGTCTTGGAAGTGGAACGTGCCGAGGACGAGCACCTGCGGTTGACGCCCGGCGCGCAGGCTGGCGATGCCATCCTGAGCGCCGAGCGAGCTCGTGGCGAACGTCATCAGAACGAACAGGCGGGTCAGCTCTCGCATGACGCCTCCCTGGCTGGTGGGGGACTCCGGTATCGATTGTGGATTCGATACCGGATCGACCGGAAGGGTTTGAACGCTGAACGTGCCTACGGCACCACCTTCCCCTGCGGGATCGCGATGCCACCGAGCCCAAGCGACTTCGCGGCGGCGTTGAGCGCTGGTAGATCCTTGGTCACGACGTCTTGCCACACCACGCGCAGCTTCTCCCATCGCACGGTGAGCTCGGCGAGCCGTTCACTCGCGCCACGCGTGGGCCGACCCTCGGTGCCACCGGAGATGTAACCTTTGGGCCCGTTGATGTTGCCGTAGAGCTCGGCCCACTGGTTGTCGATCTGCCCCGCGAAGCGGATGGGGTCCTGTCCGCTGCGGCTCTTGGTCTGCGTGAGCTGCACCTCGAGTCGCTGCATCTTGGCGGCGAGCGAATCCACCTGCGCCTTGAGCGCAGCGTCCGCGCCGACACGCTTCGCGGCGCCCATGAGCGCTTCCATCTGCGTGCGCACATCGCGCAGGTCACGCATCGACGTGTTCACCGCATCCATGGAGTCACGCACGGTGCTCGCCATGCGGAACTGCTCGGCGTACTCGGCGGCGGTGATGTGCGGCAGGCGCGGGTCGGGCAGCACACGCACCGGCCTGCGCGTGGTGACACCGTTCGCAGTGAAGAGCACTTCGTAGTCGCCCGGCGGCGCCTTCACGCCACCGTTGTAGCCCCAGAGCACCGCACCGTCGACCGGCGTGGGGCCGGGGTAGGTGAGGTCCCAGATGATACGATGCAGACCGCGCACCGCCTTGAGGCGCGGCGTGCGCAGTGTCTTCGCGGTGGCGCTGTCGGAGGACATGCGCTGCACGCTGCGACGCTGGGCATCGACGATCTCGATGCTCACCGCATCCTTCGCGTCAGCGCCAAGCCAGTAGTGCAGGATCGCTCCGTTGTCGGGCTGGTCCGCAAGCACCGGCTGCGGATCGAACGGATCGCTGCCCTTGAGTGCGCGCACTGCAGTGCTCGGCGTGAACAAGTGTGCCGCGCTCGCCGTGACCCGCGCCGAGAGTTCGCGCAGCGGGGCGACGTCGTCGATGATCCACAACGAACGGCCCTGCGTCGACATCACGAGGTCGTCGTCACGCGCTTCGAGGTCTGCGATGGGCGTGATGGGCAACTGCTTGGGAAAGCGCTGCCACTGCTTGCCGCCGTCGAACGAAACGAAGAGTCCGTACTCGCTGCCGGCGTAGAGCAGGTCGGGTGCCTTTGGGTCCTCGGCGAAGGAACGCAGTGGGTGGTCCGACGGGATGCCGTTGTTCTCGGTGAGTTTGGTCCACGTGCGGCCGCCATCGTCGGAACGCCAAGCATAGGGCTTGAAGTCGTCCATGCGGAATGCCTGCGCCGCGACGTACACCCGATTGGGATTGTGCGCCGAGAGCACGATCTCCTCGACCGTGCCGAACTTGGGCATGCCGGGCGGTGTGACTTCGGCCCAGCTCGTGCCGCCGTTGCGCGTGACGTGCACGCGGCCGTCGTCGGTGCCGGCCCAGATGATGTTCGCGTCGCGACGGTCCTCGGCGAGAGCGATGACGGTATTGAAGATCTCGACGCCGGTGATGTCGTTGTTGATCGGCCCGCCGCTCGCCTCGAGGTGCTCCTT
>JADYYN010000107.1 GCA_020853635.1 Gemmatimonadaceae bacterium | reverse complement strand
GATGGCGCCAAGGCCACCGTGTTCATCTCCAGCCATCTAGTGCACGAGCAGGAACGCATCTGCGATTGGGTGGGCGTGATGGACGGCGGCCGACTGATCGCCGAGTTGCCGATGCAGGAGTTCCGCTCGGGCATCAAGCGGCTGCGCGTGCACAAGGCGCCGGTGAGCCGCGACGCGACCCCGTTCGCGCTGCTCTCGCGTGAGACACCCACGCAGCACCTGGAAGAGTGGGTCGTGCGTGGCTGGCAGCCCGAGATGCAGGAGTGGTTCGTGCGCGTGGGCGCCGAAGTGCGTGACGTGCAGGACCTCGACCTCGAAGAATCCTTCGTCGAACTGCTGCGCGGTTCCCGCGTGGCGACCACCACGGAGACCCGCTGATGTTCCAGCAGATTCTGTTCACCCAACTCAAGTGGACGCGCACGCTGCTGCTGTCGATGGCGGTGTTCACGTTCGCGGTGCCGATGCTTGCGTGGAACGTGGGCGGGGCCGGATACAACTCCCGCACGATCGCACCGATCGCCGTGATGAACGGCTTCGCGACACTGAGCCCGTTCTTGGTAGTCTCCGCGTGGGTCCTCGGCTTCCTGCTCGCGGCGCTGCCGTGGGGTGCGGACTCCCAGTCGCGCCACGTGTACGCGTTGTCGCTGCCCATCTCCTGGCAGCGTTACGTGTCGATGCGATTCAGCGCCGGGGCGCTCACACTGCTCGTGCCGAGTCTCGCGCTCTGGCTCGGCTGTCTGTTGGTGCTGGCGATGATCGACGTGCCGGAGTCGCTGCGCGCCTACCCAGGCACGCTCGCGCTGCGCTTCCTGTTCGGCACGCTGCTCGCGTATTCGCTGAGCTTCCTGCTGCAGTACGTGGCGGGGCGTCGCGCGGCCGTGACGCTGCTTGTGCTGCTGGTCGCCGTCTTCGGTGGGTTCATGCTGCTCTCGATGACGGGCAACAACTACATCGCCGACCGCATCGGCAATTGGTTCGTCGAGTGGCCGGGCCCGCTCTCCATCTTCGCGAACGAGTGGAGGCTCATCGATGTCTGAGTCGCGCGTGTCGCGTCGTCTGACATGGATCGTCGCGCTGGCGATGGGGCTTGTGCAGGCGCCGCTCGCTGCGCAGACGAGCGCCGCGCCGGCGCACACCTCCCAACCGACATCCGCCGAGTTGCACGCGCGCCGCATCGAGTTCGAACGCATCGCCAGCGCGCGCGCCGACTCGCTGAAGCAGTTGGAGGCCGACTACCAGGCGCTGTTCACGGACTCGATCGTCGCAGGCGGTCGCACGGTGCGGATCATTCCGGGCCGACTGACCGCCGACGAACTCGACGCGCTCCGCGAGGGCCTCGAGGCCGCCGAGGCCACGTTGCGCAGCCAGTTCGGCAATGACCTCACGTTGTTCCGCGACACGATGCGGTGGCGCGCGAGCGTGGACAAGAGCACGCGCTACGGTCGCGGACTGAGCGTGCGCACCGGTCAGACTTGGGCGACGAGAGATCCCGCCTGGACACTCTGGCAGTTCAGCGTGAGGTCCGAGGCGATCGAATCGATCGCCCTCAACGCGGCCGGCCGCAACTTCGTGGAGAACGTGCCCGGATTGTACCAGTACACCGGCGGCGCATTCTCCTTGAACGTGCGCGGCGAGCGCCTCGCCAACGCCGGACGTGAACTCGCGCTCTCGTGGGCCACGGTCGGCCGCGAGTGCGCCGCTGGTTCGCCCGCAGCTTGCCGCGCGGTGCTCACCGTCGCACCGCCGGACGCGCGACTCACGACGTACTTCACGCCGGCAGACTATCGTGCCGTCGTCACCTCGGGAGAACTCTCCCGCGACGCCGACTCCACGGTCTTCGCGTCCAAGCGCCGCTGCCTCGAAGGCGCCGACACCGCCTGCGTGCGAGTGGTCGAACAACTCGCACGAGTGCCCGACCCGTTCAGTGGCGGTCTCCGCGCCACCATGATCGAACATGCGCTCCGCATGGGCGGCACCGAGGGCATCACGCGGATGCGCGCGCTGCCGCCCGGCACACCGGCACTGCAGCGGGCCGCCGCGCTCGCCGGTGTGAGTGAAGACTCGCTCCTGCGCTCGTGGCAGACGACGCTCAGTCGCTCCGTCGCGGCCTCAGTCCCCTCTCCTGCTCCGGTGGGCCTCGCAACCTTCGGCTGGGCTGCGATCGTCCTGCTCGCCGTCACGAGGAAGCGCCCATGAACAACACCTTCGCACGCATCGGCGCGGCGATCGCCATCGCTTTGCTCATCGTCTTCGCGCTCAAGCCGGGCGAGAAGCCGCGGCAGCGCGGCTGGTGGGGCGGCTACGAATTCGACACCACCGCACGCGGCAAGCTCAACAACCGCTTCTATCTCAGTCGCCGCGCCGCATTCGAGTACCAGGCCGCCGAAGAGCGCGCGATGGCGCGCGAACTCGCGAACGCAGCAACGCCGCCCGCAGCGTCCACATTGAGTTTCCGGTTCTCACCGGATCTCCCGGCCAAGGTCCGAACCGCCATCGAGACCACCGTCCGGGCCGAACTCGGCGCCCTCGGACTCGAATCACCGCGTCATCCGGTGGTCGTCATCGCCGCGAGCGACCCGGCCACCAAGGCGCCGCGATACCGGCGCGCGGTGGTGCTGCCTGAGCGCGCGGACGGCCCGTGCACGGTCGTGCTGCACATCCCGCCTCGGCAGTTCGGTTACTTCCGCACCTCGAGCATGGATCGCACGCTCGGCAGCTGCGCGTTCCACGCGGCGTACGGCGCGCCTGGCGCCGGCATGCACGAGTGGCTTCGCGAGACGAAGCTCGAACGTGCGGCCTACCTCACCGCGCCGGCGTCCGTGGCCGAAGACACGGCCATGTTGAAGACGCGCAGCTATTTCACGGCGAACATCCCGCTGCGCGGCTGTCGCGCGGGTCGCCCGGTGCTCTGTGACGTGCACTTCTCCGCATCCGACACCGTGTTCGCGCGACTCGATCGCATGTTCTTCGATGAGTTCGCCACGATGTCCACCGAGGTCAACGGACTTCTTCCGGACGTCGTGATGTTCGAACCCTCGATGACGTCCGAGCGCAGCCGGATTACGCAGGGACTGCTCGCCGAACTGGCCACCTCGCTCGGTCAGGATCGGTTCGGTACGATTTGGCGCGGCGACGGTCCGACGCGCGGGTTCGAACGCGCCGAGGGGCGACCGCTGTGGGAGTGGACGCACGAGCTCATGGTCAAACGCGTTCTGCCGGACGACATCGGGTCGGGGCTGACGCTGGGCTCAGCGCTGCTCACGCTGTTGGTGGCCGGCGGGGTGTTCGTCCTGACCCTCAAGACGGCGCCGCGACGCATCGATTGATGGCGTCTTTGTGCATGAAATGCAGGAATTCATTGACAGAGACCATACTTTCGGGTGGTTTTCTGGATATGTGAGTAGTCGAGTTTGCATTTTCTGCGCGGTGTGGGTATCATCGGGTCGCGAACCCCGGGTCCCCACACCGCGCCGACTTTGCCACCCGCCTTCTCCCCCACCGACACCCTCTTCGTCCTGATCAGCACCGCCCTGGTGCTCCTCATGACGCCGGCGCTCGCGCTCTTCTACGGCGGACTCGTCCGCGCCAAGAGCATCCTCAATACCATGATGATGTCCCTGGTCGCCGTCGGCGTCGTTGGCGTCCTGTGGGCGAGCCTAGGCTACTCACTCGCCTTCGCCCCAGGCGCTGAGGCGCTCGGCGGACTCGGCCACGTCTTCATGGCCGGCATCGACCTCGAGCTGCGGCCCGGCACCACGCTGCCGCACCTGCTCTACTTCGCGTACCAGGGCACCTTCGCCATCATCACCGTCGCGCTCATCTCCGGCGCGATCGTCGAACGCATGCGCTTCGCGGCGTACCTGCTCTTCCTCGCCGCGTGGACGCTCATCGTCTACTCGCCCGTGGCCCACTGGGTCTGGGGCGGCGGCTGGATGGGCCGACTCGGCGTGCTCGACTTCGCGGGTGGTACCGTGGTGCACATCACCGCCGGCACGGCCGCATGGGTGGCCGCACTCAAGGTGGGCCCGCGGCTCGATCACGGACGCCAGGCGTTCCTGCCGCACAACGTGCCCATGATGCTCACCGGCGCGGCCCTGCTCTGGTTCGGATGGGTCGGCTTCAATGGCGGCAGCGCACTCGCGGTGAACGGGATCGCCGTGCAGGCCACCGTGAACACGCTCCTCGCCCCGATGGCCGCGATGATGATGTGGATGGTCATCGAACTCTGGCGCACCGGACGCGCGACGGCCGTGGGTGCAGGCACCGCGCTGGTGGTGGGCCTCGTGGCGATCACGCCGGCCTGCGGATTCGTGAGTCCGCGTGCCGCACTCGCCATCGGTGCACTCGCCGCGATCCCCTGCCACTTCGCCATCGTCTACCGCGCGCGCACGCGTCTCGATGACTCACTCGACGTGCTCGGTGCACACGGCACCGGTGGTGTGGTCGGTGCGCTGCTCACCGGCGTGGTCACCAGCACCGCATGGAACGGCCCCGCCGGTCTGCTCGATGGTTCGGTGCGTCAACTCGGCCTGCAGGCGCTCGGCGTGGTCGCGACCATCGCGTACACCGCCATCGCCACCTGGGGCATCCTCACGCTCATCGGTATGGTCACCCCGCTGCGCGTGAGCGCCCGCGATGAAGCCGGCGGCGTGGACGTGGGCGAACACGGTGAAGAAGGCTACAGCGACGGCGAAGGCGCGATCCTCGTGCTGCAGAAGAGCGCGTGATGCCCACTCATTCATTCCACTGCACGGACCGTTCATGAAGCTCGTCGTCGCGATCATCCGCCCCGAGCGCCTCACGGCCGTGCTCGAATCACTCTACCGCGCCGACGTGCGCGGCCTCACCGTGAGCAAGGTGCAGGGCCACGGCGGCGAGACCGAACACGTCGAGACCTATCGCGGCATGACGGTGAAGATGGATCTGCAGGCGAAGGTGCGACTGGAGATCGGCGTCTCGGAGTCGTTCGTGCAGCCGACCATCGACGCCATCGTGAAGGGCGCCCGCACCGGCGACGTGGGCGACGGCAAGATCTTCGTGCTGCCCGTGGAGCGCATCGTGCGAATCCGGACCGGTGAGGAAGACGTGAAGGCGGTCACGCCCGAAGTCCCGCAGCCCGAGTAGCCTGCAGGCCCCGCAGTCACGCTGGATCCACCATCCCCGATCCACCATCCGCCATCCCCCTATTGACAAAACCGCCCCCACACCCGCAATTACTGAATATCCAGTACTGCCAAGGGGGTACAGATGGCTGATGTCTACTTTCCGCCGCGCGAGCTCGCCGTGATGGCCGTCCTCTGGAAGACCGGAGGCGCCACCGTCACCGAGGTCCGCGAATCGCTCGACGAGGAGCTGGCCTACACCTCGGTCCTCTCGGCCCTCCAGACCTTGGAGGACAAAGGCTACGTCCGCCACGAGGCCGAGGGCCGCGCGTACCGCTACTTCGCCACCGTCGAGGCCGAGGCAGCGGGCGGGAGCGCGCTCAAGCGCATCCGCGAGTCGATCTTCCAAGGTTCCGCCGAGCGTATGGTCGCGCAGCTGCTCAGCGATCGCGACCTGAGCCGAGAGGACCTGCAGCGTCTCCGCAGTCTGCTCGCCGCACGCCTCAAGGAGGTGAGCGAATGACCGCGCTCTTGGTCTACGCCCTGCTCATCTCGGCGACGTTGGGTGCTGCCGCGTGGCTGGTCGATCGCCTGCTGCGTCCGCTGCGGATGCAGACGCGATTCGTGTGGCTCGCGGCGATGACACTGACCGTACTCCTCGTCGCACTTGCCCCGGTGCGCATGGCCCGGCGCGAGGCAGCGCGTGCCGCCGAGGTGGCTGCTGCGATGCGCGGAGCGGACGTGCCCGGCACGACGGGGCGCAGCACGTTCGCCATGCGCCTCGCCACACAGGTCGTTGAAGCGAGCGATCGCCTGCCCTTCGCCGTCGATCGCGCCGTCGCGCTCTTGTGGCTCGCCGCCTCGGCGAGCGCTTTCATCTATTTCTTTGGCGGCTACCGCCGGCAGCGAGCACTGCTCGCCACCGCACCTCAAGTGGAAGTGCGCGATGTGCCCGTGCGCCTCAGCGACGACTTCGGCCCTGCCGTGGTCGGCGTGCGCAGGGCCGAGATCGTCGTGCCGCGCTGGTTGCTCACACGACATCCTGCCGAGCAGCACCTGGTGATCACGCACGAGGTGGAGCATCTGCGCGCGCAGGATCCCGCGCTGTTGTCCGTCGCGGCCGCGACGACCGTGCTACTCGCGTGGAGTCCCATCGCATGGTGGAGCTTCGCACGCCTGCGCTTGGCCGCCGAGCTCGATTGTGATGCGCGCGTGCTACGTCGTGGCACGCCGACCGATGTGTACGGTGCCCTGCTGATCGATCTCACTGCCGCGTCGCAGAGTGTGCGACTCGGCGCCCTCGCTTTCGCTGAACGTCCTTCCCAACTCGAACGGAGACTCGTCGCCATGACCGATCGCCCAGCCAGCACGTCCCGCCGTCGCATCGCGCTCACCAGCGCCGCTGCTGTCGCCCTTGTGGCGACGTTGTATGCCTGCGCCTCCGAGCCGGTGACTCCTGAACGTCAGATCCTCGAAGAGCGTGTGCTCCCGCGCGAGTTCGGTGCGACCCCCGCGAAGGTACTCCCGGACGGCAAGATCATCGAGGAACGCGAACTCCCGCGCGATCGCTCGCTCGGCGAGTTCAGTGCGCGGGCCGATGTCTATTTCGATTTCCAGGTGGAAGAGGCGGCGGTACCTATCCCGGGCTCCGGCTCGCCGCGGTACCCGACCGCGTTGCGCAGCGCTGGCGTGAGCGGCGAGGTGTTGGCGCAATTCGTCGTCGGCACCGACGGACGCGTGGATGTCTCGACGTTCAAGGCGGTGCGCTCTTCCGATGCACAGTTCACTCAGGCGATTCGCGAGGCCCTGCCGTCGATGCGGTTCAAGGCGGCGGAGCTGGGCGGGAAGCCGGTGAAACAGTTGATCCAGCAGCCGTTCGTGTTTCAGCTGGCGAAGTAACGACGCGGTCGCGTGTGCACGAAAAAGCGGGGCGGGGGGGGG
>JADYYN010000106.1 GCA_020853635.1 Gemmatimonadaceae bacterium | reverse complement strand
TCCGACGCGCAGCGCGACCGAGACGCAGCTCATCCTCAACCACAAACGCGCCATCGAGCTCCTGCTGGACGCCGAGTCACCGCTTGGGCTCGACCGGGGGTCGCTGTGCAATCTGCACGCGGCGCTGGCGGAGAACCTGCTCCCCGACCCGAGCGACGAGGGGCGGCTGCGATGGCGTGGGGTGCTCCTCCCCGGGACCTCACTGGTACCGCTCGCCCGCGAGTCGGAGATCGCCGAGCGGTCGGATCTCCTGCTGGAGCGCCTTACCGCCATCCCCGATCCGTTTGAGCAGGCGTTCTTCCTCCTCCTCCAGCTCCCGTACCTGAACCCGTTCTTCGCGCTCAACGAGGCGGTAGCTCGGGTAGCGGCCAGCATCCCACTAGTGCGGGCGAACCTGTGTCCGATGACGTGGGAGGGGGTGCCGCGCGACCTCTATATGAATGGTGTGCGCGGGTACTTCGAGTACCAGAAGCACTCCCTGCTTCGCGACGTGTTCGAGTGGGGGTACGAGCGGTCGTGCGAGCGGCTTGGGGAGGGAGAGGTGCGGGAGGTCGAGCCGGATCCGATCCGGTTGCGGTACCGGCGGGAGTTGCATGGGGTGGTGCGGGAGGTGGTGCTAGGGCGAGTGGTTGCGGATGCGGGGTGGTTGGTGCGGTGGGGGGAGTTGAATGGGGTTGTGGCTGACGACATGGAGTTGTTCGCGACGACTGCGCGGATGTTGCTCGAGGCGATGCATGAGGGGGTGATCGGTCGGTATGGGATCACGCGCGACCAGTTCGCGGAGTGGCGACAGGCGAGCGGGAGGGACGGCGATGGGTAAGTATTCGAACCTGCCGCCAGAGGAGCAGTGCCAGTATCGCCGGTGTGGCGGGAAAGGCAGCCGCGAGGTCGCTCGCCCATGGCGAGCGTGGACGCGCGTGATGGTGAATGGTCGTGAAGCGCAGGTGTGCGAGTCGTGCGCGAATCTGCTGCGGCGATCGGGCGCGACGCGGTCGGGTGCGCCAGGTGTGCAGGAGCTCGCGCCGGCACGTGTCGACGACATCATGCGCGCGATGTCGCTGCCGTTCGAGCCATCTCCGGCCACGCCCGCAGAGCGACGGAATCGGAAGAATGGGGGCAGTCATCCTCGCTCTACGCGAACGGCGAAGCAGGTGCAACCGAGCGGGGAGAAGCACTCGGACATTCGGCCAACGTCGCCGCCCACACGTCCCAGCATGCGCGATGATGCGCAGCCTGACGCAACGCGCGCGCCTCTCGCAGAGTCACGCGTCGACGAGTCGATGGCTGCCCCCGAGACAGGCGCGCGACACATCAGACGGCGCCCGGGGGGCAATATCGCCGCCGCGCATCCGGTCGCGCGTGCGAAACGATCGGAGGCTCCCCATCCGAAGTCCGCGGATGAAACGGCAAGCCCGGAGCAACGTCTCCGTCAACTCTTCAGGTCTCACGGCTGCAAGGTTGTCGACTCCCGGCCGAAGGGCGGCGCCCTCTGGATTGTCGGTGGCAAGGAGCTCGAGCCGACGATTCGGGAGGCACGTGCACTCGGCTACGCGTTCACCTGGAGCGGCAGCGGCGGTAAGAAGACGAAGCGGAGAGCCGGATGGTGGTGCAAGCGGATGCGGCGGTAAGGAGCCGTGCACAACGACGGGCGGGCGACTCGGCGACGGTTATTGATCAATCGCGGTCTTGGACAGATACGACGCCCCTATCTGCCGATCGGTTGATAGAGGGCACCTGGCCGTCTCGCGCGCCGCAGGTCATCCGCCGCGCTCGCGATACTGCGATTCCAACTGCGCCCACGCGTTAAGGTAGGCCTTCATCGACTCGCTCTTCATGTCTTTCCGGCGGATGAACCAGGCATTGCCGGTCGAGGCGGTCTGAATGAGCGACAGGAATTGCGCGTCTGGCAGGACCCACACCTCGGGTACCGTCTGAAGCTCCGCGATCGTGCCTCCAAAGCCCACAAGGATCGCGAAGTGATTCTCTCGTGGTTCCCGCGGCTGCCGCCCGACGAGCCAGTCGTTCTTTCCCGCGACTCCCTTGACATCAAGGGTGATCGATTCGCCGGGCCCAGGAATCACCACGATGTCGACAGACTTCTTGTTCCCCAAGGTCAGCGACGCGTTCATGCCCAGTCGGTGCAGCACCGACATGACGTGATACTCGGCCGCCAGATTCGTGTTGTATCCCTTCTCGCCCATGTCGGTCCACCGTCGCTGAGACTGCGGTCCACGATGCGTGATCGCCTGAGTGCTTCGGCTTACCCCTCGCCTCCCTCCTCCGCCGACTCCGGCACATACACCCGCTTGAGCGGCAGCAGCCCCTTGTACTTCGAGTCGAGCTGCTCGTAGTGCTGGAAGATCAGGTCGACGACGCCCTCACCGTCGAGTAAACGCAGATTCGCCTTGCTCCTGGCGAAGCTCTTCGCCTGGTTCGTGTAGGGGCCGAGGGAAACGACGAGTCCGTACTCGCCCCGCTCGATCTTCCCATACAGCGCCGAGACGGCGGGATCTCCGGTGCTCCCGTCGCCGCTCTTCACCTGGATCTTGATGATCGGAGGCTCGAATC
>JADYYN010000105.1 GCA_020853635.1 Gemmatimonadaceae bacterium | reverse complement strand
GGGCGGAGCGAAGCACTTCGGGAGCGGCGGTGACCATCGCGTCGGTGAGGAGGGGATCCGTTTCAGGAGCGAACCCGCAGGATGGCGAAAGGTTCCGGGCGGCCGCGCGGCGCCCAAGCGCGCCGCGCCGCCGCCCGGTCAGCTCACAGCAGTCAGTCGGCAGTCTGCGGCTGGCAGCGAACGGCGAAGGGCGGCCCCGAACGGGAGCCGCCCCACGATCCATGTACCCAGCCAACCGCCTGCCGTCAGCTTACCCCTTGATCACCCACACCTTGATCTCGGGCTTGACGTCGGCGTGCAGACGGATCGGCACCTTGTAGACGCCGAGCGCCTTGATGGGCTCGTGAAGGTCGATCATGCGCTTCTCGACCTGCGTGAAGCCCTGCGCCTCGAGCTGATGCGCGATGTCGGCCGAGGTGACCGAGCCGAAGAGCTTGCCTTCTTCACCGACCTTGGCCGAGAAGGTCAGCGAGACCTCTTCGAGCTTCTTGGCGATGACGGATGCGGCGTCGCGGCGGGCGTTCTCCGCCGCCTCGAGCCGTTCCTTCTCCTGCGCGATGCGCTTCTTGTTGCCCGGGGTCGCCTCGTAGGCGACGCCGCGCGGCAGCAGGAAGTTGCGGGCATAACCGGACGAGACGTCCACGATGTCGCCGGGATGTCCGAGATTGTCCACGGCCTGCCGAAGAATGACTTCCATGTTTACTCCGAACGTTGGGATTGCTGCCGCGGGCTGCGGCGCCAATCGAACCAGGTATCGCCGAGTCCCAACCCGGCAGCTGCGAGCATGATGTACGGCCAGAACAGCAGGGTGAACAGCGTCAGCATCACCGCCATCACCCGGCCAGGCGCGAGGAACCACACCATCACTCCGAGTCCGCGCAGCGCGCAGAGCGCGCCGAACACCACCAGGAGATTCAATCCGAGCACTCGTACGGCTTCGCCCAGTGGCACTGCGAGGCAGAGCAATCCGAGGACCACACCCCACACCAGCGATTCGTCGAAGCGGAACTCCCGCAGGGCACTGAGCGGCGGACCGACCCGCTCCCGACCCACGCGATGATAGACCGACCACGCCAACGCCAGCACCAACAGGGACTGCAGCACGAGGAGCGCGGGGAAGAACCGTAGCCCCACGTCGGGCCAAGTCTCGAGCCCGAGTTCCACGAGCTTCACATACCACTGACCACCCTCGGAGTCGGTCGGCAACTGCGCGAACTCGGGAGACGACTTCACGGTCTCCCACTCCGCACGAGCCGCCGCCGCCCGTGTGGCCGATTCCGTCCGGACCAGCGTGAGCACCCCGGAGGGTCCGCCACGCCACCCCAGCAGGGCCGCGCCACTGACGCCGCCGACGACGGCGAGCGTCCGCAACGCTCGGCTCAGAAAGTGCTGCCCCGGGGTCATCCCGAGGATCACCGTGAAGCCGATGCCCAACGCAACCGACCAGCCGACCGCGAACGCACCGAACGCACCATCACTGCGCGATCCCTGCGTCACCACCCAGATCGCGAACAGCGACCAGAGCACGGCCAACGACAACCGCCCACCACTCCGCCACCCGATGATCGCCAGCCCGGCACAGGCCGGGGCGAGCAGCAGCATCAGGTCGATCACCGGGAGGATCAACCGCGTGGTGGATTCCGAGGCCAGCCACCACACCAACACCAACGTGAGGATCGGACCCCACCACCCTCGCTCACGCGGGGGGACTGCTCCGTCCTCGGTCACGCCGCCTTACTGCGCGTTCTGGCTGCGCGTGTAGGGCAGGAGCGCGAGGTACCGCGCCTTCTTGATCGCCTTGGCCAGCTGACGCTGGTGGCGGGCATCGACGCCGGAGAGACGGCTCGGGAGGATCTTCCCGTTGTCCGTCACGAAGCGCGACAGGAAGCGCTCGTCCTTGTAGTCGATGAAACGGATGCCGGCCTCAGTCACCGGGCAGACCTTCTTATTGCGGCGCATGGGGCTACTCCTCGTCGTCGTCGTCGTCGCCATCACGCGCACGGCGCGCGGCGAGCTGTTCTTCGGTCATCGGCGGAGCGCCGAGCTCATGCTCGTGCACCGAGATGAGGTAACGGATCACGGTGTCGTCCAGCTTGAGCGAACGCTCGAACTCGGGCAGCACCTTGCCCTCGGCCTTGAAGCGGGCCACGACGTAGTAGCCGGCTTCCTTCGAGCCGATCTTGTACGCGAGCTGACGGCGTCCCCAGTGGTCGAGCGTGATGGGGTCGGTGGTGCCGAGAAGGGCGTGGTGCTTCTCGATCTTCTCAGCGATGGCGGCGTCTTCGAGTGCAGAATCGAAGATGTACACCGCCTCGTATTCACGAGACAATGCGGCAATCCTCCCTTTGGTCGTGATCGCCTCTGACGGGTTGCCGACGTCGGAGGAGAGCGGCAGTCGCCCGACCGCTCGGAGGGTCGGGCTGAAAACGTGCCGTATTGGACAGCCCCGTAAGCTACTGGCTTATCGGGACTTGGTCAACCGGGCCAGCCCCTGTTCCGCCGCGATGTAGCCGAAGGCCGCCGAGGGGCCCGTGGCCCGCACGGCCTCCCAGGCCTTTCGGGCTTCCGCCGTCCGACCGTGGGCGGCGTGCCACTGGCCCACGCCGTTGCCAATCGTCTGCCGCTCCAGCGCGCTCGGCGCGGCGCCGAGCAATGCCTCCTCGGCGAGCTCCCCCTTCATCCACAGCAACAGCCGGTGGTAGCTCCCGTTCTCGATCACGTCCCAGTCGGCGCGGATCTTCGCCAGCTCGGCCTTGGCCTCGGTGTGGCGGTCCAGGTGCGCCAGAGTGAGCACCCACCAATACGTGGCGGCTACCCGTTGGTCGACGTTGGGGGCGACCCGTGTGTCCTCGGCCCAAATCGGCAGGGCCTTGGCGAAGTCACCGGTCACGAAGTACGCCAGCGCCAGATGGTACCGGATGTTCGAGTGCAGTGTGCTCGTCGGGATCCCGCGCGCATTTGGCTGGCCGTCGGGCTCCACCTCGTCCGGTTTGCCCGCGACCACCTGCCGCGCGCGCTCGAGGTCGGCGATCGCCTTGGGGAAGTCGCGAAGGGAGATGTACCGATGGCCGCGATGCCGCAGCAGGCGCGGCTCGTCGGGATGCCGACGCAGCCCCTCGGTGTCGATCGCCACCGCCTCGGCGAACGCGCCGGTGTAGCCGACGCGGCGCCCGTACCAGATGATGGAGTCGGCGTTGGACGGGTGACGTTGCCAGGCCGCGCGCGCGGCGCGCAGTTCCGGCGACTCGGTCGCGGTCTGTGCCGCCAGCGGCAAGGCGAAACCGAGCAGGGCGAGCCCCACGAAAGAAACGACGCGCATACGCACCCTTTGCGAGAGGAGGGACTCCGAATGTATCGTGCGCACGATGCCCGACGCCACGCCGCCCTCCCCGTCATCGGCCTCGCCCGGCGGCACGCCGCTGAGCCGGGCCAGCCGCTGCGTCGTCTCCGACGCGCAGGTGTCGGCCGCGCTCGACGCCGAGGCCGTGATCCTCTCCATGCACGACGGCATGTACTACGGACTCGACGGCGTCGGCGCGCGGATCTGGAGCATGCTGCAGCAGCCGGTCACGCTCGGCGAGATCTCGGCCACGATCGCCGAGGAGTTCGAGGTCGACGAACCGCAGGCGTTCGATGACCTCATCGCACTCGTAGACGATCTCGAACGCCGCGCCCTGGTGTCCCGGGTGGCCGGCGACGGTTGACGCTCGGGCGCTCGTCCTCACACATTGCGAGACATGCGACGCGACGATTCCCTGCCGAGTGACCCAGCGCCTGAGCCGCGCGGCGAGCGCGAAGCACGGGCGGCGTACGCAGCCCCGCGACTCAAGCAGTTCGGCGCGGTGAGCGCGCTCACCGAGAACAACATGATGATGGGCCAGATGGACGGCTTCATGGGTCGCCGGACCGGCTGAGTGTACGAGCTGTCGGACTATCTGGCGATGGTGGACGACCCTCGCCGTACGTCCGCCTACATCGCTGCACTCCGCGCCACCGTCCGGCCAGGTGACCACGTACTCGAGCTCGGCACGGGGTTCGGCTTCTTCGCCGTGCACGCCGCGCTCGCCGGCGCCGCCCATGTGTGGGCCATCGAACCCAACGATGCGGTGGCGCTCGGGCCGGCACTCGCCGCGCAGCACGGGGTCGGCGACCGCATCACGTTCCTGCAGCGACGTGCCGAACAAATCACGTTGCCGAACCTCGCTGACGTGCTCCTTGAGGATCTGCGCGGAGTGTTCCCGCTCATGGGTGCGCGCTCGGGCATCCTCGCGGACGCGCGTGCACGGTTGCTTCGCACCGACGCGCGGCACATCGCGTTGCGGGATCACCTCGTGATCGCGCCGTGTGCGGCCGCGCACGTGACGTCGGCACGGGAGACCGCCCACGATGCATCGAACGACGCATCGCATCACGCATCGCACCACGCCCCACTCGATCTCACGACCATCCGCGCGCGCGCGGCGCAGGGATGGCAGCGCGTCCGCGCCTCGGCGTTGCGGCCGCTCGCCGCCTCTGCGCGGTGGGCCACGCTCGAGCTCACCGCCGCCATCCCCACCGACGTGCGCGGGACCGTGCAGGTGACTGTGACGCAGGACGGCGCACTCCAAGGACTCGGCGGATGGTTCGACGCCGAGCTCGCGGGCGGCGCGTCATTCGGTAGTGGGCCGGAGGCAGGCGCGTCGGTGTACGACTGCGCCTGGTTCCCGCTCGAGCGCACGGTGCCAGTGCGTGTGGGCGATGGCATCGCGATTGCGATGCGCGCCACGCATGACGGCAGCGACTACGTGTGGCGATGGGAGGTGACCGTGAGCTCGGCCACCGGCGATGTGCGCGACCGCCAGGTGGCCACCGACTTGGGTGCGCGACTGCTCGCCCCGGAGCGGCTCGCGCGCCGTGCGAGCACCGCCGTGCCACCGCGCGACGACGCGGTGCACGCACTGGCCGCGCTGCTCGCCCAAGTGGATGGCGCACGGTCGCTCGGTGAGATCGCTCACACGGTGCGCGCGGCGTTCCCGCGGCGGTTCCCCACCGAACGAGAGGCGCTCGATTTCGCCGCGCGCGAACTCGCGCGGCTCGTGGAAGGGGATCCGGCGTGAGCGGGTTCCTGCTGTGCTGGCACCGCGCTGGCGGTCAGTTGGATGATGCCGTGCTCGCGCGCGTGGTCGCGCGGCTCGCGCTCCGTGGGCCGGAAGGCAGCCGCGTGCAACGTACGGCCGACGCCGTCGCGGTGCACACCGCGTTCACCGACGCGGTGGGCGCGGAGGACGACCTGCCGATCCTGCGCGACGCGCTGCTGCTCGCGGCCGACCTGCGGCTCGACGATCGCGATCGTCTGCGCGCCCGGCTACGCGACGCCGGAATCGCCGAGGCCATGCACGCCACCGATGCCTCGCTCTGTCACGCGGCGCTGCAGGTATGGGGGCGCGACGCCGCCGCACACTGCCTCGGCGACTTCGCGTTCGCGGCGTTGCGCACCGCCTCGCGCGAGCTCATCGCGGCGCGCGGCACCTTCGGCGTGAAGCCACTATTCGTGGCCGAGACGAGGGAGTTCGTCGCGCTCGCGAACGATCTCGACGCGCTGTTGCTGCTGCCGGGCGTGGACGCCACGCCGGATGAGCGCGCGCTCACGGACTTCCTGCGCTCGGGCTCCATCATCGATCCTTGGCGCACAGCGCGGGTGGGTGTGCATCGGGTGCCACCCGCGCATCAGTGGGTCTGGCGCGCCGACGGGTCGCGTGAGGAGACGCGGCATTGGGACTTCCCCGTGCCGGCCTCGCGGACCGGCATGCGCGACGATGTGGTGCTCGCCGAGTTCCGCGAAGTGCTCGGCACCGCGGTGCGCGATCGCCTGCGCACGCCGCGCGCGACCATCCAGCTCAGTGGCGGGCTCGACTCCCCCGCGATCGCAGCCGCCGCGCGCAGCCACGCGGGTGCGGTGAAGCTCTCGGCGCTCACTGTCTCGCACGAGCGGCTGGTGCCCACCGACGAAGCACAGTGGGCGCGGCGTGTCGCGGACCACCTGGGGATCCCGCAGGAGATCGCGTACGCCGACGGCGCGGGGCTCCTCGCGCACTGCGATGATCCGCTGGTGCACACGCCTGAGCCTGTGTCCGACCCCGACCTCGCGATGTGGCGCACGCGTGCGGCATCACTCGCGGCGCAGGCACCGGTGACGATTGACGGAGAGGATGGCGACTCACTGCTCGCACCGCCGGACCTGCTCACGCTGTTGCGCACGAGACCGTGGGCGGACACGTGGCGGAGTTGGCGTGCGTTCCGCGGCGGATCGACGCGTCGGCCATGGATCGGTGCGCGCGAGTTCTCGGGGCGCGCCGCAGCGTCACGCACGCGCGACTGGCGGGCGCCGACGTGGCTGCGTCCGGACGTCCTCGCGCAGCACGGCACGATGGTGCCACCACAGTCCGCCCGTCACCCGCTGCGTCCGCTCTCCGCGTGGTCGTTCGAGCAGCCGGTGTGGGAGACGTTGTTCGCTATCGACGACACGAGCGTGACCGGCGTGCCGCTCACGGTCGTGCTGCCGTTGCTCGACGCGCGGTTGTTCACATTCGTGTATGCGATCGCGCCCATCCCGTGGTGTCAGGAGAAGCAGTTGATCCGCCGGGCGATGCAGGGCCAGCTGCCGGCCGACGTGCTCGCACGTCCCAAGACGCCGGTGCACGGTGCGATCGAGGCGGGCGTGGCGGCGTGGCGCGCGGCGGACGGTGCCCGTCGTGCGCTCGCACATCCGATGGAGCATCTCATCGACGTGGCGGAGTGGAAGCGCGTGCTCCTGGAGTCGGGTGATGCGAACGCGGTGATGGCCGCGTGGCGCGTGTACGAAGTCGCGCGATGGCTCGCGCAGCCGGTGTCGCGTCATGGCTGATCATCTCGCGTTCGGACTCCGTTTGCGCAGTGCGCACCCCTTGCCCGGGCTCGCGGAGGTCGGCGCGCAGGGCGACGCGGATGTCGTGATCGCGCTCGACGCGCAGCCGCCGTGGGCGGAGGTGCCGGAACAGGAGCGGTACCGTTCCGACGAACGCGAGGGCGACGAGCCGGCGGTGGTGGTCTCCGCGCTGCCGACCGTGGGAGCGATCGTGCTGCGGTACGCCGAAGGGATCCGATTCCACATCACCACCGACGGGCGTCAGGTGTGGGCCGATTGGGATGCGCCGCTCACCCTCGCTGACGCGATGACCTTCCTGGTGGGTCCGGTGCTCGGCTATGCGTTGCGACGGCGCGGGCTGCTCGCGTTGCACGCGAGTGCGGCGGTGATCGACGGGCGTGCGGTGGCGTTCGTTGGGCCGGGCGGAGCGGGGAAGTCCACGCTGGTGACGGCGTGTGCGCAGCGCGGCTACGCCGTGGTCACCGACGACATCCTCGTACTGCGTGAGACGCCGCGCGGCTGGATGACCACGCCGGCGCCGGATCAGGTGCGTCTGTGGGAGGACAGCGAGCGTCTGCTGTTCGGGGCCGGGTCAAGATTGGCGCCGCTCACGCCGACATTCCCCAAGAGGGGACTCTCGCTCGCGCAGGCGGGTCTGGTCTCCGCACATGAGGCGGTGCCGGTGGGTGCGTTGCTGCTGTTCGCGCCACGCGAGTCGATCGACGCGCCGCGCATCGAGGCCGTCGGTGGTGGCGAGGCGTTGCTCGGCCTCGTCAGCAACTCGTACGCGAACTATCTCCTCGACGATGCCGAGCGGGGAGCGGAGTTGCAGGCGGTCGGTCGGCTCGCCGCGGTGGTGCCGGTCAAGCGGCTGGTGCCGCACGAGGATCCTGGCCGGCTCGATGCGCTCGTCCAGACGGTGTCGCACTTCGTGATGCACATCGACGGGCGGGACTGAGCCGGGACGTTATCTTCCATCGGCAGTGTGCGTCTTTGTTCAGAGTGGCGGCGCAGGCGATGTTCCTGCTGCACCAGCGCGTCACTCGGTATCGTTCCCAGTGTTCCCCGGAGTCCGTCGATGCAACCCAATCGCTCACGACCAGACGATCGATCCGCCGACGAGACGTCGGTGCCGCGCGTCACTGCGCCGTCCCGTGCGCCGTATCGAGCGCCGACGTTGACGGTCCACGGGTCCGCGGCCGAGCTGACCAAGCGCAACTGGTTCGCGCCGGGCCGCGTGGACGGCGGCTTCTGGTGGCGCCGCACCGGGTGACGCACTGAGCGCCGCGCCGCCGCGCGCGCTCGCAGTACTCCGCGCCGCGCTGCGCGCGCGCGTGACCGGGGATCGTCTCGCGTTCGACGCGATGGCCGTCGCACCCGAGGAATGGGCGACCGTGCAGGGACTCGCAGTCGCGCACCGCGTGCTCCCGCTCATCCGGCCGTTGCTGCCCGCGACGATCGCGCCGATCGATGCCGACCTCGCCCGCGGCGATGCCCTCCGCGCCCTCGTGGCTACGCAGACCCTGCGTACGTTGATGGCCGCGATCGCATCGGCCGGTGTGCCCGCGCTGGCGTGGAAAGGCCCGGCGCTCGCCGTGCAGGCCTGGCGCGATCCGAGTCTGCGGGTGTTCTCCGACCTCGACATCGTTGTGCCGCATGACGCGCGTGACGACGCCCGCGCGGCGGTGCTGGCCCTCGGGTGGACGCCGCGCCACGCGATGAGTCGGGCGCAGGAGCGCGCCATCTTCGACGGACTCGCGGCGTGGGAGTTCCACGGCGACGCCGAACCCGGGCTGCTCGAGCTGCACTGGGAGTTCAGCGCGCGGCGCTACGCCGGTCGGCTCCCGGTGCGCGACGTGCTGCAGCGCGCCACCAATGTCGCACTCGCCGGGACGCTGATCCCGGTGCCCTGCATGGCCGACACGCTCGCGCTCCTCGCGCAGCACGCGACCAAACACGGCTGGAGTTCGCTGGAGGACGTGGCGGTGTTCGCCGCATTGGCGCAGCGCGAACCCCGGGCGTTGGTGGCGGCGCATGAACGCGCGCAGTCGAACGGCGGCGGACGTTGCGTGCGTCTCGGTGCGGCGCTCATCGCACGCGCCCTCGAGTTGCCACTGCCCAGCGAACTGGCGGGCGCGGTGGGGGCGGACCCCACGATCCCGTCGTTGGTCGCCACGGTGGAGGAACGCTGGCGGCTCGGCGAGACCGCGTGGCGCCCGCCGCTGCGCTGGGATCTCGCGTGGACCGAGCGCAGCGGCGACCGCGCCCGTCTGCTCGCGCGGGCGACGTTCGATCCCACGCTGCAGGAATGGAACGCCGTGCAACTGCCCGACGCGCTGGTGGGATTGTATCCGGTGCTGCGTCCGTTCAGGCGGGCGTGGACCGCCGTGCGCGGCGCCCGCGACTAGAACGAGCGCGCGCTAGACGTTGAAGCGGAACAGCAACACGTCGCCGTCCTTCACGACGTACTCTTTGCCTTCCGCCCGCACCGCGCCCTTCTCCTTCGCGCCCTTCCAACCGCCCATCGCGATGAAGTCGTCGTAGCCCACCGTTTCGGCGCGGATGAAGCCGCGTTCGAAGTCCGAGTGGATGACGCCGGCGGCCTTGGGGGCCGTGTCGCCCTGATGCAGCGTCCACGCGCGCACTTCCTTCTCACCGGCCGTGAAGTACGTGTGCAGGCCGAGGAGATGGAAGCCGGCCTGGATGAGTCGGTCGAGCCCTGCGGACTCGAGGCCGAGCGATGAGAGGAACTCCGCGCGATCCTCCGGCGGGAGCTCGGCGAGTTCGGACTCGATCTTCGCCGAGAACGTGACGACCTCGGCGGGCTCGTGATCGGCGGCGATCGCGGCGCGCAGCGCGGTGACGTGCGGGCCTTCCTGCCCCGTGAGTTCGGCGTCGGTGACGTTGGCGGCGTAGAGGATGGGCTTGAGCGTCAGCAGCTGCAGCGGCTGCATGAGCGCGCGCTCCTCGGGCGTGAGCGTCACGTGCCACAGGGCGCGGCCTTCGCTGAGCGGCGCGTGAGCCTTCTCGAGCGCGGCGGCTTCGGTGGCGGCGGCTTTGTCACCGGTCTTCGCCGCGCGCTTGGCCTTGTCGAGCCGCTTCTCCACCACCGTGAGGTCGGCGAGCGCGAGTTCGAACTCGATCGTCTCGCGATCGCGCGCCGGATTCACCGAGCCATCGACGTGGATGACGTCAGGATCGTCGAAGCAACGCACGACGTGCACGATGGCGTCAGTCTCGCGGATGTTACTCAGGAACGCGTTGCCGCGGCCTTCACCCTTCGATGCACCCTTCACGAGCCCCGCGATGTCGACGAACTGCACCGCCGCAGGCACCGTGCGCTCCGGCTTCACCACGACTGCGAGGGCATCAAGCCGTTTGTCGGGGACGGTGACGACGCCGACGTTGGGGTCGATGGTGCAGAAGGGGTAGTTGGCGGCCTCTGCCTTCGCTGCCGTGAGGGCGTTGAAGAGGGAGGACTTGCCGACGTTGGGGAGGCCTACGATGCCTAAGGAAAGCATGGAGAAGTGAGATGGGAGATGGGAGATGTAAGGTAACCACTCGCGGGCTTCTGATACCGGATTTCGGTGCCGAGGACCCGAGGTTCAGGTCATGTATCCGTTCCGAAAGCTCCAGGTGTGGGAGAAAGCCCACGAACTGACGCTGCGCATTCACCGCGCCGTCGATGGTCCTTTGGCCCGTCGCTATCCGGGGCTGAGCAGTCAGCTGCGACGGTCCATCTCCGCGATCCCTGCGAACCTCGCGGAAGGCGCGGGCCACGCCTCGCAGGCCCAGTTCAACCGTTACCTCGAGATCGCACTCGCTAGCGCGCGGGAGGCGGACTATCACCTACTGCTTGCGAAGGACCTCGAACTCATCACAGCGAGGGAGTACGCCGTGCTCGAAGCCCGACTCTCCGAGGTTCAAAGCATGCTCATGGGCCTGAGAAAGCGAGTCCAGGAGAAGCTGCGAAAACGCGAGAGTTGCACAGATGATCGAGCCGACCGACAGCGTCCGGAGCGAGCCGGCCGAAACGAGAGGTGAGCGAACAGAAACGAGAAGGGGAGGCCGAAAGGCCTCCCCCCTCCCATCTCCCATCTCCCATCTGCCCTTACGCGATAAACCAAGGGGCCAACACCAGCGAAACCACGCTCATGAGCTTGATGAGAATGTTCATCGCCGGCCCAGACGTATCCTTGAACGGATCGCCCACCGTATCACCAACAACCGCAGCCTTGTGCACATCGCTGCCCTTGCCGCCGAGGATCCCGCCCTCGATCGCCTTCTTCGCGTTGTCCCACGCACCACCGGCGTTGGCCATGAACAGCGCCATCATCACGCCGGTCACGGTCGCGCCGGCGAGGAGGCCGCCCAGGGCCTTCACGCCGAAGAACTTGCCGACGATCACCGGGAGGAGCACCGACGCGACGCCGGGGATGATCATCTCCTTGAGCGCCGCGGCCGTCGAGATGTCGACGCAGCGGGCAGAGTCGGGCTTCACACCCGGCTTGCCTTCGAGCAGGCCCGGGATCTCGCGGAACTGGCGGCGGACTTCTTCCACCATGCCCTGCGCGGCGCGACCCACGGCGGTCATCGTCTGCGCACCGACGAAGAACGGCATGACGCCACCGATGAAGAGGCCGATGACGACCATCGGGTCGATGAGGTTGAGGCCGGTGGTGCGGAGGCCGACGGCCGACGCGTACGCCGAGAACATGGCGAGCGCGGTGAGCGCAGCGGAACCGATCGCGAAGCCCTTGCCGATCGCCGCGGTGGTGTTGCCGAGGGCATCGAGGCCGTCGGTGATCTTGCGGACTTCCGGACCGAGATGGCTCATCTCGGAGATACCGCCGGCGTTGTCGGCGATGGGGCCGTAGGCGTCGACCGACATGGTGACACCGACCGTGGCGAGCATGCCGACCGCGGCGATGGCGACACCGTAGAGACCGGCCGACCACACGGCGACGTACATCGCGCCGCAGATGAGCAGCACCGGGATGATCGTCGATTCCATTCCGACGGCGAGACCGGCGATGATGTTCGTCGCGGGGCCCGTCTTGGAGGCGTTGGCGATGCGCAGCACGGGGCCGGCCGCCGTGTAGTACTCGGTCACGAGGCCGATCGCGATGCCCGACACGGTGCCAGCGACCACGGCGAAGAACGGTCCGAGAACCGGGAAGAGCCGTCCCGTCTCCGGGTCCGTCATGTTGAGCGGGATCGCCTGCGTGAGCAGGAACGCGAACACGAGAAACAGACCGGCGGCGATGAACGTCACCGCGCGGAGTGCGTTCGCCGGGTTGCCCTTGGCGAGGACGCGCATGACGAGGATGCCGACGAGCGAGGCCACGAGGCCCGCCGCCGTGTAGGCGATCGGCAGCATCACCGACGAGAGGCGCGAGGCCTCGGGGATGAGCGTCGAGGTGGAGGCGAGTGCGATGGTCGCGATGATCGCACCGACATACGACTCGAAGATGTCGGCGCCGAGACCGGCGACGTCACCGACGTTGTCACCCACGTTGTCGGCGATGGTCGCCGGGTTGCGCGGGTCGTCCTCGGGGATGCCGGCTTCGACCTTGCCCACGAGGTCGGCGCCGACGTCGGCGGCCTTCGTATAGATACCGCCGCCCACGCGCGCGAACAGCGCGATGGAGCTGGCACCCATCGCGAAGCCGGAGATGATCTCACCGAACTGCTTGAAGCCGGTGGAGCCGAGGAGTTCCTTCTGCCACAGGAAGATCACGGCGATGCCGAGCAAGCCGAGGGACGCGACGGCGAGGCCCATGACGGCACCACCACCGAACGCGATGCGCAGCGCGGCCGCCTGGCCGCTCGCGCGCGCCGCTTCGGACGTGCGGACGTTGGCCTTGGTCGCCGAGGTCATGCCGGCCCAGCCCGCGGCCACGGAGCAGACACCGCCGAGGACGTAGGCCACCGCCGTCTCCTTGCCCACCGCCCAGCCGAGCAGGCCGGCGACGACGAGGAGGAACGGCAACAGCACGGTGTACTCGCGCTTGAGGAAGGCCATGGCGCCGAGATGGATCTGCTCGGCGAGGTCCTGCATCACTTGCGAGCCCGGCGACTGGCGCGCGATTCCCAAGTAGGTCACGTAGCAGGCCACGAGGCCCACCACGCCGATCACCAGGGCGTACAGCGTCAGGTTGTCAAGCATGAGAGGGGGGTTAAGTGGTGGAGTTGAACGTGTTCATCACCGGGCCGATGCCGTCCTTGGCCCATTGCTGCAATGCGGTCTCGAACGTCGGAAGCAGCGCCCGTGTGTCAGCGGCCTCCTGCTTCCCGAACTCACCGAGCACGAACTCGGCGAGGTCTCCCACACGCCGCTGCGGATCGCTCGGGCCGACGCCGATCCGCAACCGCGCATACTCCTGACTCCCGAGCGCCTGCTCGATGCTCTTGAGTCCGTTGTGCCCACCGGCAGAGCCGCGGGCGCGGAACCGGTAGGTCCCGACCGGCAACTGCACCTCATCGGAGATGACCAGCAAATCCGTGGCCGCCGCCCAGAACGGGCGCCGCAACCAGGGCTTGAGCACCGCCCCCGAGAGGTTCATGAACGTCTGTGGCTTCACCAGCCGCACCTTGATGGCACCGACCGACCCCGAACTCGTCAGGGCCTCACCATCCTTGCGCCATCCGTCCAAGCGCCACACGTCGGCGAGGTGATCGAGCACCCACCAGCCGACGTTGTGTCGCGTGTTCGCGTACTCCTTGCCCGGGTTGCCGAGTCCGAGGAAAACTTTCATGGTCGTCCAAGGACTCGGTGTGCCGTGCGGTGCAGCGGGTTACTTCTCGGCGGCTTCGTCAGCCTTGGCCTTGCGGATGAGTTCCGGCTCGCCGGCCGCGGCCTCAGCCGTCGGCGTGGCCTCGACCTCGACCTTCGGCGCGGCGCAGACGCAGACCGTCGCGTCGGCGTCGGACTCGAGCGTCACACCGGCCGGCAGCGGGATCTCGCCGGCGTGGATCGAGTGACCGATCGTGAGCGGCGTGACATCGACGACGATGTGATGCGGGATGTTGGCCGGATCGCAGGAGACTTCGAGCTCGTGCAGGACCTGGTCGAGCATGCCGCCGCCATGACGGACGCCCTCGGGCGTGCCCGTGAACTGGAGCGGTACCGGCACGGTGACCTTCTCACCGGCGACGAGTTCCTGGAAGTCGACGTGCAGGATCTGGCGGTTGTACGGGTGGCGCTGGATCTCGCGGATCAGCGTGTTGAACGTCTTGCCGCCGACCGTGAGCGCAATGACGGTGCTCTGGTACGGGTTCTTCTCGAGAAGCAGCTGGAGCGGATGCGCTTCGAGCTGCAGCGTCTGCGGCTCACGGGCATGCCCGTAGATGATCGCCGGGACCTGGCCCACAGCGCGAAGCTTGCGCGCGACACCCTTGCCGGTGTTGTCGCGAGTGGTGGCGGAGAACGGAACGGAAGCCATGTGAAACACCTCTGGAACGTGAATGGCGCGCAACGTGGGTTCCCGGTAGATCCGGCCCGGCGGAGCGCCAATTGGCCTGCAGATGGGAGAGGGGAGATGGGAGAGTTGAAGCGATGCTCTCGGCCGATCTCGGCGCTCACATGCTGCAGGGGACTGCACCTGCACCCACACTTGCAGCGACGCACCCGCGCATCGCCCTCACATCTCCCATCTCACATCTCCCATCTCCCATCTCCCATCTGTCACTCGAAGAGTGAGCTGACACTCTGATCCGAATGCGTGAACCGGATCGCCTTCGCGAGCAGCTCTCCCACACTCAACACCGTGAGCGCTTCGAACTTCCGCGACTCCGGGATCGCGATGGTGTTGGTCACCGCGACTTCCTTGATCGGCGCGTTGGAGAGCCGCTCCACGGCCGGGCCGCTGAGCAACGCGTGCGTCGCGCAGACATAGATGTCCTTCGCACCGAGGTTCTTCAGTGCGCGCGCGGCCTCGGAGACCGTGCCGGCCGTGTCGATCATGTCGTCGGCGAGCAAGCAGTCCTTGCCTTCCACTTCACCGACCACGTTCACCACCTCAGCCACGTTGGCCGTGGGGCGACGCTTGTCGATGATCGCGAGTGAGGCATTGAGGCGCTTGGCGAAACCGCGGGCCATCTTCGCCGAACCCACGTCGGGGGCGACGACGACGAGGTCCTGCAACTTCTTCTTGCGATAATGCGCCGTGAACACCGGCGCCGCGTACAGGTGATCGACAGGGATGTCGAAGAACCCCTGCAGCTGATGCGCGTGGAAGTCGACGCCCAAGACTCGGTCCGCGCCGGCGCGCATGATCATGTTGGCGACAAGCTTGGCGCCGATCGCGACGCGGGGCTGGTCCTTGCGGTCCTGGCGCGCATAGCCGTAATACGGCAACACGCACGTGACGCGCGCGGCGGAGGCGCGGCGCGCGGCGTCCACGAGGAGGAGCAGTTCGAGCAGGTTCTCCGCCGGCGGGTTCGTGGGCTGCACGATGAACACATCGGCGCCGCGGACGTTCTCGTCGAGTCGGATGAAGACTTCGCCGTCGGCGAAGCGTGACACGGTCGCCTTGGTGATCTCGACGCCGAGCGACTTCGCGATCTCATCGGCGAGCGGCCGATTGGCCGTGCCGGTGAGCACACGATAACCGTGGATGGGTACTGCGAGTCCGTCCATCGAGAGCGAGCCTAAGGGGCGGGCGGGGAACGAGATAGCCCACGCTGAGGCGGGCGGCGGAGTGGCCCGCGTGGAAGCGCGGGACAGCCTCGAAAGCTAGTGGTGGCTGGGGGACTTCGGCAGGGGGCGGAGAGGCAAAAAAACAGGCTCACATCCGCCCTAGGGCCGGGAACGGCGCTTTGAGTCGTGAGTCGAGAGTTATAAGTAACGGCGATGCGGGGGGCTCCCGGATCGCCGTTACTCACAGCTCACAGATTATAGCTCACAGCGCCTTTGCAGTTGGAAGCCGATGGGCGCGATCACGCTCGAGTTGCCCCTGGTGGATTCGAACCACCATTCTCGCATCCAAAGTGCGATGTCCTGCCATTGGACGAAGGGGCAGCGGCAGACTCTTCGAAACTAGTCGGCTGGCGCCCGGCAGTCGAGGCGCTGGGGCGGGCGGTCGCGCTGGCCCCCGCTTAATCCAGGACGCGCACGGCAGCGACGGCCGTGGCGGTCCGCGTGCTGAGGAGCCGCATATCGGCGGGCCAACGCGCCTTGTCGAGGCTGGGCCGCCGCTCGAACACACCGAACAGCGTCGATCCAGACCCACTCATGCGCGCGATCTTCGCCCCGGCCTCGTGCAACGCGTCCAAGCCTCCCGCCAACTCCGGATGCTGATGGAACACCGGGGTCTCGAAGTCGTTCTCCGCCACCCGGGCGATCCCCTCCCAGCGATCCAGGTCCTGCAGCTGCATCGGCTGCGGCGCGGTGAGCGGAGCACCCTTCCGCGACTCGGCGATCCACCCGAAGGCGGCTTTGGTCTCCACGCCGAAAGGCGGCACCAAGAGGGCGATTTCGCGGGCGGGGAGGGGAGGCAGACTGAGCATGCGCTCGCCGCGCCCCCACGCGAGGGCCAGTGTCGAGTCGCCGGTGAGGAAGGGCACATCGGCGCCGAGTCGCAGGGCGAGCGTCATCAGCTGGGAAGACGGCAGCGGCGCCGGGGCGAGCTTGTTGAGGATGCGGAGCACGGCGCCGGCATCGGCGCTGCCACCGCCCAGGCCACCGCCCATGGGGATGCGCTTCTCGATCTCGATGCGGAAGCCCGTGGGCCAGCCGGTCGCCTCGGTGAACGCGACGGCGGCGCGGTAGGCGAGGTTCTGCTCCATCGGGCCCACGTCGGCGCCTTCGACGACGACCTCGCGGCCCGAGGTCCCGGTGAAGCAGCGGACGGAGTCGGCCAACTCGATGCGGGCGAACAGCGTCTCGAGCTGGTGGTATCCGGTCTCCTCCCGCGCCAAGATGCGGAGAAGGAAGTTGATCTTGGCCTGGGCTTCGAGCGAGGCGGCGGTGGCGGTCATCGGTCGCGACCGGAGACATCCGGCGCGGGCGTCGCCGGGACCGCTCCCGTGGCTTCGGCCGCCTGCTTCGACGCGACGATGTCGCGCAGATGCAGGTTCATGCGGGAGAAGTACCAGCCGCCGATGAGCGTGATCGGCACGAACGAGAAGATATGGAAGCCGATGCCCCAGCCCAGTGCGAGCGCATCGCTGACGCCATAGAGCATGAGGCCGACCTTCGCCGCTCCTTCGAACACCCCGAAAAAGCCCGGCGATGACGGCAGGGCGACGCCCACCACGACGATGCCCTGCACGAACAGCGCAGCCGAGACCGGCGCGTCGATGCCGAGGGCGAGGAACCCGAAATAGAACGCGAGACCGTTCATGATCCAGTGCACGAGGGTCCACACGAACACCTCGAGCGCGAGCGCCGGCGAGCGCAGCATGCCCAGGCCGCTCGCGAAGGTCTTCATCAAGCCGATGACCTTATCGGCGAGCGTGGGCGAGATGGCGCCGAGGATCGTCTCCGCCACGCGGAACATGAAGTGCGGGAAGAACACCAGCGCGTACAGACCCACGCCCACCACGCCAAGGAATCCGGCGGCGGAGAAGGCGATGCGAGACGCCGGCACGCCCCAGATGTTCGCGTCGGCGGGGAAGCGCGGGTCGAACGTCGCCGCGACCATGAGCAACAGCACCACGACGCCGTCGAACAGGCGGTCCACGGCCAGCGATGCGAAGCCCGCCGTGAACGGCACGTCCTTGCGCTCACGCGAGAGCACGAACGGGCGCGCGAACTCGCCGGCGCGCAGTGGGAACACGTTGTTCATCATCATGCCGATCGCCGTCGCACGCCACAGCGGGCCGAACGGGATGCGCCCGGCGAGCGGCGCGAGGATGGCCTGCCAGCGGCGTGCGCGCAGCGGGAAGATCGATGTCGCGGCCGCCGCGGTCATGATCCACCACGAGAGACTCGACGTGCGGAGCACGCCCACAACGTCCCCGAGATGCCCGCGCAACAGGTACCACAAGAGGAGCGCGCTCAGTGCGATGCCGAGCGCGCCGCGCCAATCAAGCTTCATCGTCGTCAGTCGGCGGAGGCGAGCTGCAGCAGATCGTAGAGCTCGTTGAGCACCACGGGATCGGGCGGTTCCGCCTTGTCGCGCAGCTTCGCCCCGAGGTCGCTCGCGGCGCGCAGCGCATCCTTGCCGCGGTAGAGCAGGTCCTCGATGGGGATGATGTCGTCGTCCTCGCCCCAGATGGGGTCGCTCATGTGCGAGTCCTCGAGCGCGCCGAGTCCGGCGAGCCCGGTGCTGAGCAACTGCTGCAGTTCGGCGCCGCTCACACCCGAGGCCTTGCCTGAGGCGCTGCCGATCACCACCGACGCGGAGGCCGGGGTGCCCGAGAGCTTCCGCTGACGTGCGATGGTCGCGGTGAGCGGGGCGGGCGGGGTGCCGTTCAGGCGCTGCCACAGCGCCCGGAAGCGGGGCGCGACGTCGGTGAGCCCGTTGTCGGGGCGGCTCAGGTCGGTGCCGGCCTCGTCGAGGACCCAGAGGGCCTTCTTGTCGAGGATGGCGGCGCCGCGTTCGGCGGCGAGGAACAAGTTGGCGATGTCGTGTGCGGCGAAGCTCTGCGCGGCCTTGGCCAGCGCGCGCACGGCGGAGCGGAGTTCGCGGCCCACCCGGTCACGGGTCGCCGCATCAACCGCCGCGCGGCCGTCGAACACGAGACGGCGCAGATGTTCGGCCTGGCTCACCACTTCCAGACGGAAGCGCTGCTGCGCCGACGTCGGCGGGTTGGGCGCGGCCTGCACGAACGCGCTCTGCGGCCCGTCGGGCAGCAGGTTCGCGATCGGCACCACGTCATCGGTTTCCTTCTCACCGGTGCGAACGGACTCGGCGGCGTGGGCGAACTCGCGCACGGCGATGGTGTCCGTGGGCGGGATGCCGCCGGTGCGGACGGCCTCGCCGCCTTCAATAAGGACGCGGGCCGCGGCGCGGAACAGCCGACGGCGCTCGGCCGTGGGCGGCTCCTGGCGCAACTCGATCGGTTTGGCGGCGATGTCGAGCGTGTCCACCACCTCGGACAGCGGTGGCAGGTCCTTGAGTGCGGCCACACCGCGCAGGGCACGGACGCGCTGCATGGTGGAAGTGAAGACTTCCACCGAGGTGGGCTGTTCGGCGTACGCGAGGAGCCCGGCGGCGGCGTCGGCGGCCGCGGTGGCGAGGAAGGCCGCCCCCCCACCCCGCGAGAGCGGCTGCGCTTCGCGGGGGGCCAAACGATTGAGCTCCGCGGCGCGGAGCGCGGCGCGCTTGTCCTCGGACTCGCCCCACGTGCGGGCCCCGCGGACGAGGAACTTGAGGTCGTCGACGGCGGAAATGGCCGTGCCGCGGATGGCGGCGTCCCACGGCAGACGGCCATCGCGGATGGCGCGCGAGAGGCGCTCGAGCCCGCTGGCCACCTCGGCGATGCCGCGGAGCTTGGCCATGGTGGCGCTGCCCCGGAGAGCGCGGGCGGCACGGGTGAAGCTGTCGGTGTCCGGGGCGGACGTGGTCGCGCGCGACACGAGGCCGTCGAGCTGGTCGACGTACTCCGTGGCTTCCAGGATGAAGAAATCGATCAACCCGCCGCTCATCACTCCCCCCATTCCGTACCGTACCGTGAAGCGCCCAATGTCGCCACTGGTCGTAGAGTGAGGACGCGGGCCTGCGGGCGCTCGTCACGATGCGGGGTCCGGTGTGACAGTGCGGTCCCGGCGGTGAGTCCGAGGCGCGCCGACCGGCGGGCGCTCATCGCCGGGCCCGGTCCATGGCCTCGCGCATGGCCCGCACCGCCGCCGGCAGCCCAACGAAGATGGCATGGCCGACGATCGCGTGGCCGATGTTGAGCTCCTCGCACTCGGGAATGGCCGCGACCGGTCCGACGTTCTCGAGGGTGAGTCCGTGCCCGGCGTGCACCGCGAGCCCCAGGCTCTTGGCGTAGGCCGAACCGTCCTGCAGGGCCTTCAGTGCCCCAGTATCGGCCGGGTGGTGGCAGTACGTCCCGGTATGCAGTTCGATGGCCGCCACGCCGAGCCGTGCCGAGGCATCGATCTGGGCGCGATCGGGGTCGATGAAGAGCGAGGTGCGTATGCCCGCGCCATGCAGTCGGCCGATCACATCGGCGAGGCGCTGGGGATCGCGGAGGCAGTCGAGTCCGCCCTCGGTGGTGACTTCTTCGCGGCGTTCGGGGACCAATGTGACTTGGAGGGGTTTCAGCCGCACGGCCAGCGTCGTCATAGGATCGGTGGCCGCCATCTCGAGATTGAACGGCGTGCGCGCGCCCGCGGCGAGGGCTTCGATGTCGGCATCCTGGATGTGCCGACGGTCCTCGCGGAGGTGTGCGGTGATGCCATCGGCGCCGGCGTCCTCGCAGAGGCGAGCGGCGGCGACCGGATCGGGGTACGAGGCACGCCGCGCCTGACGGACGGTCGCGACGTGATCGATGTTGATGTAGAGACGTTGGTGGGTCATCTTTGCTCGGTCATCCTTTGCTGCGGAGAAAACCGGTGAGACGTGCACTTTGGGTGTTCGGACTGATGCTGCTGGTCGCGGGCTGCCGCCGGACGGCGGGTGGTCCGATGGCGGGCGCAACGACGGCGGAAGGCGCGGTGACGCAGATGCTGGCCGCCGCGAAGAGACAGGATATCCAAGCGGTGGGTGCGGTGTGGGGCACGGCCATGGCGCCCGTGCGTGACCTGGTGAGCCGCGAAGAGCACGAGAAGCGCGTGCTGATCATGCTCTGCCACATGCGACACGATGAGTATCGCATTTTGTCGAACCGTGCGGCAGAGGGCGGCCGCATGATCTATGACGTCGAGCTGAAGGCGGGGACCGTCACGGTCGCTGCGCCGTTCACGACCGTCAAGAACGAGAAGTCTGGGCGGTACTTCGTCGAGAACTTCAACCTGCAGCCGCTCGCGCCGGTGTGCGCCGCGGGGGCCAAGCCGTAACCTGGGGTACCCGGCCCCGCCGACGCACGCAGCGGGGTTGCCTGAGCGGGTTAGTATTCAGTGAACTCGACCAAGACACCAGCGGTCGAGGACGGATGCAGGAACGCGATGCGTTTGCCCTCGGCACCTTTGCGAGGGACTTCGTCGATGAGTCGGAGGCCGGCGGCCTTGCAGCGCGCCAGCGTGCCCTCGAGGTCATCGACCGCGAAGCAGATGTGATGGATGCCTTGCCCCCGCTTGGTCAGGAACCGACCGATAGGGGAATCGGATACTTGAGGTTGTAGCAGCTCCACGAGTGAGTCACCCGCGGCCAGACCGGTGATCAGGGCGCCATCCTCGTTGTTCAGCGGAACCTCGGGCATCCCGAGGATATCGCGATAGAACGGCAGGATACGTTCGATGGACTCGACGGCGAGCCCGATATGGGCGATCCGTGTCCCGCGGGGAGAGCTGGTGGACATACCAGTGGTGTCTTCGGTGGCGAGGAGACTCGCAGGAGATACCGGAACGTTAGCAGGCTCGTCGTGTGCGTGGCACCGGCGGCCGAACACAGGGAGCACGGAACGATGTCGAAGACGGTGGTAGTGACGGACGACAACTTCGCTGGTGAGGTCGAGAAGGCCTCCGGCCTGGTGGTCGTGGATTTCTGGGCGACCTGGTGCGGCCCGTGCCGCATGATCGCGCCCATCCTCGATCAGCTCTCCGAGGAGTTCGCGGGCCGCGTGAAGGTGACCAAGCTCGACGTGGACGCCAACCAGAAGACCGGCATGCGCTTCCAGGTCCGCTCGATCCCCACGCTCCTGTTCTTCAAGGACGGGAAGCTCGTCGATCAGGTGATCGGGGCGGTGCCCAAGCCGGTGTTGGCCGCGAAGTTCGAGCAGCACGCGGCGTAACGCCGCGCACGCATGGCGCTCACGCGCGACGCCCTGCGGTATCCCGCCAAGCGGGTCCTGCTCCACCGGACCCGCTTGGCGTACGTGCATCTGCGCAATCTGCTCACCGACGCCAAACGCGACCGGTCGGCGCGCGTGTACGGCTACGTGGCGGTGTGGCTGCCTGAGGAACTCATCACGCTGTTCCTCGAAGAAGGCGAAGTGGTGAACGCGACCACCACCACCGACGGGCTCAAGTTCTCCACGCTGAGCATCTCCGAGGCGGTCGCGCGTGTGCCCAGCTCGGCGGAGTACGGCAGCGTTTGCTTCCACGAAGCCGCGGACGAGCAACTCGACACGATGTTCGCCACGCAGATGGGCACGCCACTCGAATGGCCGCGCGAGCTCAAGCTCGAGGACGGCGACGCGATGCTCGCGTTCCTCTACGCCACCATGCACGACGGCGCGCTCGAGATCCAGGTGGACGGCTCGGTGCACTACATCGTGATCAGCTCGGGCTCGCCGCTGCGCGGATACTTCTCAGACAATCGCCCGGGTGATCTCTCGGCGCACGTGAAGGCGCTACTGGCGCCGAGTGCGCATGCGACCAAGCCGGTGGTGCGGCTCTGGCCGCGCGCCGATGCGCTGCCGGCGCAGGCGGCACCGGCACTCATCCAAGCGTATCGCGATCTTGTGGTCGCGATGGGCACACGCCTGCGTGAACACGGGGTGCCTCGCGCCGAGGAACTCATCGAGACGGTGCGGCGTGCGCAGGTGCCCAAGTTCGAATTGCTCGAGCGGTTCTCGCCGGCGATGCCCACCGTGCGCGACCCGGTCACTGACACGGCGACGCTCACCAAGGCGGTGGGGCACTGGACGCAGGAAGTGCTGCGCAGTGTGGCCTCGCCCGAGTGTGTGCCCGAGCAGGTGGTGAAGGAACTGACCACCGCGCGGCGGCACATGTTCCAGGCGGCCGGCTTCTACGATCAACTGCCGTGGAAGGCCCAGTGGTGACACCTCCCGACGCGACCACCGTCGCCTCGGCAGGGACGCTGCACATCGTGAGCACGCCGATCGGCAACCTGGGCGACCTGAGCCCGCGCGCCGTGGAGGTCATGCGCTCCGTCTCGGCCATCTTGGCCGAGGACACGCGGCACACGCGTACACTCTCTGAGCGGTTCGACCTCAGGACGCCGTTGGTGGCGCACCACGAGCACAACGAGGCGCAGACGGTGCCGGGGCTGGTCGCGCGGCTCGTGGGCGGTGAGTCGTTCGCGCTGGTGAGCGATGCGGGAACGCCGTTGTTGTCCGACCCTGGCAGCCGGTTGGTGGCGGCCGCGATCGCGGCCGGCGTGACCGTCTCTCCGGTGCCAGGCCCGAGTGCTTTGTTGGCCGCGCTGGCGGGCGCGGGGCTCGCGACGGACCGGTTCACGTTCTACGGATTTCTGGCGCGCAAAGGTGGCGAGCGCAGCAAGGCGATCGCCGAGATCGCGGCGCTGGCGCACACGGCGGTGCTGTACGAGAGCCCCAGCCGCGTGGGGGCCACGTTGGAGGACCTTGTGGCAGCTGGCGCTGGCGCGCGGGCAACGGTGGTCGCGCGGGAGCTGACCAAGCAGTACGAGGAGTTCCGCCGAGGAACGGCGGCGGAGCTGGCAGCGTACTATTCAGAGCACGACATTCGTGGGGAAGTGGTGATCGTGCTCGCGGGGGCGCCGCCGGTGGTGCTGGACGAGGCGGCGCTCCGGGAAGAGGCGGCTACGCTTCGCGCGCAGGGGATGAGCGCCCGCGACATCACGCGCGTATTGATGGAGCGGGCGCAGGCGCCGCGGAACCTCGCGTATCGTCTCGCGCACGAGTGAGTTTGGATGGTGGATGGTGGATGATTGATGGTGGGGGGCGCCCGTGGTCGACCCTGTTCAACTTCTGTCCCGCTGAGTGAGCTCCCGGTGAAGCGATTCCTGAATCCGTTGGCCTTGCTTGCGCTGCCGGTGCTGCTCGCCGCAGGGCCCGGGCCGTCGCTGTCGCCCAAGCTCGCGGTCGCACGCCTGCAGTACGACGGCGACGATTGGTACGCGAACCCGTCGAGCCTGCCGAATCTCATCCGCGCGATCCGTGAGCGCACCACGCTCAACGTGGAGCCGCGCGAAGTGCGCACCACGCTGCTCGACGAGCGGCTGTGGGACTACCCGTTCCTGCACATGACCGGCCACGGCTCGCTCAAGTTCAGCGAGCTCGAGGTGACGCGGTTGCGCGAGTATCTGCTGCGCGGCGGGTTCCTCCATGCCGACGACAACTACGGACTCGACGAACACTTCCGTCGCGAGATCGCGAAGGTGTTCCCCGACCGTCCGCTGGTGGACGTGCCGCTCGACCATCCGATCTACCGCATCGTCTACGCGTTCCCGCAGGGTGTGCCGAAGATCCACGAGCACGACGCCAAGCCGGCACGTGGGTACGGGATCTTCATCGGCGACCGGCTCGCGGTGTTCTACTCGCACGAGAGTGACTTGGGCAACGGCTGGGAGGATCCCGGCACCTACGCCGATGATCCGCCCGAGGCCCACGAGGCCGCGTTGCGCATGGGTGTGAATCTCTTCGTGTACGCCGTGACCAGCGGAGGCACCCGATGAGCGTGCTCGAACTCGTCGAACGCGAGACTTCTCGCGCAGGTCGTCAGGCGACGGTGTTGCGCGTGGTGGTGCCAGTGGCACTCGGCGTGGGCCTGCTCACGCTCGGCGCGATGGTGCTGGCACGCGGACGTTGGTTGGCGTTGCCGCCGGTGGCCCCGTTCGTGGTGTGGGCGCTGACCATCGCGGCGACGCTCGGCGTGGCCAAGCTGGTGCACGCACGCGCGACGCGGCGGAGTTCGTCGGGTGCGGTGGCGCGGGCGATCGAAGAAGAACAGAAGCTGCGCCGCGGCGCGCTCACGGGGCTGCTCGAAGTCGCGCACCAAGGTGGAGCGTTCGTGCAGAACGCCGCTGACATGTTGGGCGCGTCGCTCGCGCCGGTCGCGGCGCGACCGGCGCCGCGGTTCCGTCGGCAGTTGGCGCGGGGTGTGGTGGTCGGGCCCACGGCGCTCGTCGGTGCGGTGGGGCTCGCGAACACCTCGTGGGCGTTGCGTGCGGATGGCTGGCGTGCGCTGCTGCAGCCGGTGGATGCATGGCGCGGCACGCTGTTGCCGGCGCTCACCATCGACAACGCGCCCTCGCGTTTGGCGCGTGGCGGCACCGCGCAACTGTCGTTGAGCGCCGAAGGACGTCGCACGGTGACGCTCCGTTGGCGCGCGGTGGGCGCGGGCTGGCGCGACACCACGGTCACGGTGGACTCCACCGGGCATGCGCGTGCGGTGATCTTCCCGGTTGATGCCGATCTCGCCCTCGTGGTCGCGGATGGTCGCGCCGAGAGCGACACGGCGCACATCCGTGTGGTCGATCGGCCGTTCGTCGGTGATGTGTCGGTGATGGCGACGTATCCCGGATACCTCGGGCGTCCCACCGAGCGCATCCCGGCCGATCAGCCGCTGCGTGTTCCCGCGGGCACGCGCCTGGCGATCGAAGGTCATGCGTCGGAGCCGTTGGCGAGTGTGACGCTGCGCGATGGTACCAACCGCATCGCGCTGCGCGCGGAAGGCACGCTGTTCAGCGGCGTGCTCACGCCCACGCGCAGCATGGTGCTCGATTGGGAAGCGCGTGGTGAACGCACGGAGTTCGCGGACCTGCCGGCGCCGCTTGAGATCGACCTGCTGGTGGACTCGCTGCCGCGCATCGAGATCCTCGAGCCCACGGGTGAGGTGTTGGTGCAGGTGGGCGATCGCGTGCCGGTGGAGTTGCTCGCGCAGGACGATCATCGCTTGTCGGGCATCTGGGTGCGTCGCACGGTGACAGATGAAACGGGCACCACGCGCAAGGACGAAGAGCTGCAGGTCTCCGACGCGGGCGAGAGCGAGTGGATCGGCGGTGTGGTGCAGGACCTCGCGGGGCTGGGCCTCGCGCCGGGATGGACGGTGCGCTTGGTGGCGGTGGCGCGCGATGCGGCGCCGGGTGCGCCCAGCACGCGTGAAGGTGTGAGCCGTCCGTTGGTGCTGCGCATTCCCACCACGAGGGAGGAACGCGCCGCGGCGCGTGCGGCGAGTGATGCCGCGGTCGCGGCCGCGAACGCCGCAGTGAAGGCGCAGACGCAGCTCAACGCGAAAACGGAAACCGCAGCTAGCACGCGCACGGATCGCAACGCCGAGCCCTCGCCCAACGCCAAGAAGGATTCCACCGGTGGTGGCAAGGCGACGGCGAACAACCCGATGGGCTTCGACAACGCGGAGAAGGCCAAGGAGATCGCCGAACAGCAGCGTGCGCTGGAGAACCGTGTCGCGGGGCTCGAAGAAGCGGCGCGTGAGATGGAGGATCGTCTGCGTGCGGCCGGTGCGCTCGACACCGCGCTCGCGCGGCAACTGCAGGATGCGCAGAAGCTGCTGCGCGAAGCGATGACGCCGGAGATGAAGGCGGCGATGCAGCAGCTGGAGTCGAACACGCAGAACCTGAACGGTGAGCGCACGCGGCAGTCGCTGCAGGACCTCGCGAATCAGCAGAAGAAGTTGCGCGAGACACTCGAGAAGAGTGCCAAGATGCTCAAGCGCGCCGCACTCGAGGGCGCGATGGAAACGCTGGGTGATCAGGCGCGTGATCTCGCGCAGCAGCAGAAGGAGTTCGCCGACAGCACCAAGGGCGGCGCGCCGGATTCCAAGAACGCCGAGCAGTTGGCCAAGCAGACGAAGGACCTGAGCCAGCAGATGGAAGCGCTCAAGGAGCGCTTGGAGCAGGAGCGTGCGCAGACCGGTGCCAACCAGTCCGAGCGCGCCGAAGCCGAGGCGCGTCGCTCGGAAGCCGCACTCAACGAAGCGATGAAGCAGGCCAAGGCCGCCGAGAACGCGAGCGGCGCTGAGCAGAAGCAGGCGCAGCAGCGTGCGGGTGAAGCGGCCAAGCAGGCCGCCGATGCCATGCAGCAGGCCGCGCAGAACATGCAGTCGGCGCGCGACGGGCAGGTGAAGGAATGGAAGGGCGAACTCACCGACGCACTCGACCAGTCGGTGCAGGAGATGCTGCAGCTCGCGAAGGAGCAGGACCAACTCGCGCAGCAGGCCCAGCAGAATCCCAACGATCCCAACCTGCGTCAGCGGCAGGCGGCGCTACAGCAGGGTGTGCAGACCGCGCAGCAGCGCTTGAGCGAAGAGGGACAGAAGTCCGCGCTCGTGTCGCCGCGCACGCAGCAGATGATGGACGCCGCGCAGCAGCGCGTGGAGCAGGCCACCAAGGAAGCGTCAGGGCAGCAGCGTGCGCAGTCGCCGGAGGCCATGAAGGAAGCGGCCGACGCACTGCGTCAGGCTGCCGCGCAGCTCACGCGTGACCGTGATCGTGCAGCGAGTGCGGAGTCGGCGTCGGGTCTGCCGGAGATGATGAAGCAGATGCAACAGCTCGCGCAGCAGCAGGGCCAGCTCAACGGACAGATGCAGGGCCTGATGCCCAACCCCACGGGCCAGTCGCAGTCGCAGCAGGCGATCGACGCGGCCACGCGCAACAAGGCGCGCGAACTCGCCAAGTCGCAGCGTGAGGTCGCGCGGGCGCTCGACGAGATCGCCGACCAGGACCCCACGGGCCGCGCGCAGGAGATGGCCCGTGAAGCGCGTGTGCTCGCCACCGCACTCGATCAGGGCATCGCCGATCCCAACACGCAGGCGCGGCAGGAGCGCTTGTTCCGTCGCATGCTCGACGCGGGGCGTTCGTTGGAACAGGAACAGAAGGACGAGAGCCAGCGTCGCGAGTCGCGCGCGGCGCGCGGCGCCGAGCGCTTCACGCCGCCCAATGGTCCGGCGCGTGGTAAGGACGCGGAGCGCTACACCGTGCCCACGTGGGAAGAGCTGCGCGGGCTGAGCGCCGAAGAGCGGCGGCTGGTGATCGAGTACTTCCGACGGCTGAACGCCGAAAAGAACCCATGACCTCGGCGATGTCCGCCGTCGCGCGTGTGCTCCGCTGCGCTGCGGTCATCGCCTGCCTGAGTCCGGCGGTCGACGGCGCGGCGTGGGCCGGCGCGTTCCATCGTCTCGCTGGCGGGGCGACATTGCACGCGCAAGCGAACCCCGCGCGATCCGCCGACCCCGTCGCCGACTTGATGTCGAAGGCGCTCGAAGCCGAGTCGGCGGGGAAGAACCGCGAAGCGATCGACGGCTGGCGCAAGGTGATCGCCGCGGGCGCGACGGTCCCCGGTGTGCTCGGTCTGGAGCGCGTGTTCTCCATTCTCGCACTCGAGGACTCGCTGCTCCCGACGTTCGCAGCGGTGATCCCGAAGTTCCCGCGCGACGCGCAGCTGCGCTCGGCGCAGTTGCGCACGCTGGCCACGGTGGGCCGCGATGCCGAGGCCATGCGTGCGTTCGAGGAGTGGCGCGACCTGCAGCCGAACGACGTAGCGCCGTACCGCGAGTTCGCGCGGGTGCTGCTCTTCCATAATCGCGCCGCCGCAGCCGACACGGTGCTGCGCCAGGCCACCGCGGCGCTCGGCAACACCCGTGCGTTGGTGCTGGAGATCGCACAGATGCGCGCCGGGCTTGGGCTCTGGCAGGCGAGCGCCGAAGCGTGGCGCGAGGCGATGATCGAGGAGCCGTACTACGAGTCGGCGACGGTGTTCTCGTTGCAGCCGACACCGTCCGCGGCACGCGATGGTGTGCGCACCGAACTCAGGAAGCCCGGTGCACCACTCGGCGCGGCACAGGCGTTGGCGTTCCTCGAGATCGCGTGGGGCTCGGCGCGACTGGGTTGGCAGGTGCTCGCACCGCTGACGCCCAGTGACACGGTCGTGTCGGTCTGGCGCCAGTTCGTCGACGAAGCCGAGCGTGCGCGTGCGTGGGCCGCGACGCGTGATGCGCTCGTGGCGATCAACAAGGCCCGGCCGGATGCGGCGACGGCGCTGCGCGGTGCGGAGATCTCGCTCAAGGCGGATGATCCCACCACCGCGCTCATGCTCGCGCGCGAGGCAGGCAACGCGCTCGACGCCACGCGCCGACTCGGTGAGGTGATGCCGACGGAACTCGAAGCCCTCGCGCGGCTCGGTCGTGCGCGTGAAGCGGAGCAGGTGCTCGCGAAGGCCGCACCACAGCTCGGCGAAGAGGGACAGCGCGGCTATGCACGCACCATCGCGTGGGCCTGGATCCGCGCGGGCGATGTCGGCAAGGCGCGTGCGGCGCTCGTCGGTGCGCCGCTCGACGCCGAGGATGCGGTGTCGGGATGGCTCTCGTTGTTCGAAGGTGATCTTGAAGGCGCGCGCAAAGCGCTGCGCATGACCGAGTCGCCGGGGCAGGACGTGATCTCGGCGCTGTCGTTGGTGAACCGGTCGTCGCAGAAGTCGGCGCCGATCGCGGGTGCGGCGTTCCTCTCGCTCGCGCGTGGTGACTCTGCGCAGGCGGCGCGGAAATTCGAGGAAGCGGCGGGTGAACTATCGGATGCCGCGTCGTTACTGTTCACACTCGCTGCACGCATCGAGACCGCCCGCAAGGCCGATGACCGTGCGATGACGCTGTGGCAGAAGGTTGCGACGCTATACGCCGAGGCGCCGGAGGCACCGGAAGCGCAGCTGGAATGGGCGCGCGGGCTCAAGCGCCGTGGTGACAGCGCGGGGGCACGTGAGCATCTTGAACATCTTATCCTGACATACCCGGGGAGTGCGCTGGTGCCGCAGGCGCGGCGCGAGCTCGATGCTCTTCGCATGGGAACGGTGCAATGAGTAGAGGCGGATGGCGGATGGCGAGATGGTGGATGGTGGCGACCTGCGCATTGACCGTCGGGGCGGGGACGGCGCGTGCGCAGCATCTGCTCGTGCCGATGGACGACGCGCAGGCGAATCATCTCAAGGCGTATGGTGTGACGTTCACCGCGCTGGTGGATGGTGTGCGTAGCGAATGGCTACTCAACTACCGCGGTGGGAGCTTCCTGCTGCCCGACGTGCCCAACCTGCGTCGCGCGGCGGCGCTGGCCGGTGTGACGTTCGAGGCCGTGGGCCCGGACCGCGTGCAGGAGATGCGGCGTGAGATCTCCGAGGGCAACATGGATGCGGTGCCGCTGGAGAAGGCGCCGCGTATCGCCGTGTACACGCCGCCTGACTCGCCGCCTTGGGACGACGCGGTCACACTCGCGCTCACGTATGCGGGCATCAAGTACGAGAAGATCTGGGACGACGATGTGCTCGACACCGATCTCTCGCAGTTCGACTGGATCCACTTGCACCACGAAGACTTCACAGGGCAGGCGAACAAGCTGTTCTTGGGCTTCCGTGATGCCCCGTGGTTCATCCAGGCGCGGGATCGCGATCTGGCGATGGCGCGCACGCACGGGCTCGCCGACATTCCGGCGCTCAAGAAGGCCGTCGCGGATCGTTTGCGCGCGTTCGTGGAGCGCGGTGGGTTCCTCTTCGCGATGTGCGGCGCCACCGAAACGCTTGAGCTCGCGCTGGCATCGAAGGGTGTGGACATCGCCGGGCCGTTCGCCGACGGCACGCCGATGGACCCCGATGCCGACGCCAAGATGCAGTGGGACCGCTCGTTCGCGATGCAGGGCGCACGCCTGGAGTTCGCGGGCGGTGTGAACTCCATGAGCGATATCGACGGGCACCAGGTGAACGTCGCCGCGCGTCGTCAGCCGCTCGGCACCTACACGCTGTTCGGCTTCTCGGCCAAGTTCGACCCGGTCGCGACCATGCTGGTGCAGGACCATCGCACGGTGATCGCCGACTACTACGGTGTGACCACGTCGTTCATGCGCAAAGTGCTCAAGCCCGGCGTGACGGTGCTCGCGCACGAAGAAGGCGCACCGTGGGCCAAGTACATCCACGGCAGCTACGGGCTGGGCTCGTGGACCTACCTCGGCGGCCATGATCCCGAGGACCCGCAGCACAACATCGGCGCACCGCCCACTGACCTCGCGCTGCATCCCAACTCGCCGGGCTATCGGCTGATCCTCAACAACGTCCTGTTCCCGGCCGCGAAGAAGAAGCCGCTCAAGACGTGAGCGCTGAAGTCGGGCATGGAGAGACCGGTCGCCTCGCACCAGGGGCGGCCAATGCGATCCGTAGCGCCATCCGTCTCGCCGGTGGGCGTGAGATCTGCTTCGTCTGCACCATCAACGACGAAGGGGTGGTGCAGACCGCGCGCGTGGCCGCCCGCGGTGATGTGAGCAGTGTGCTCGCGTTGCCGGGCTTCGCCAATCGCGGCGAGTTGCTCGTGCACAACCATCCGAGCGGCTGGCTCGAGCCGAGCAACGCCGATCTCGCGGTGGCGGCGAAGATGCACGACGATGGCATCGGCTTCGCGATCATCAACAACGAAGCCTCGCACCTCTACGTGGTGGTGGAGGTGCCGGCCGCGCCCAAGAAGAGCGAGCTCGCGCCTGGCGATGTGGCCGCGCTGCTCGGGCCCGACGGACCGATCGCACGGAAACTCGGCCGCTACGAGGACCGTCCCAGTCAGCGTGAGATGGCGCGACTCATCGCGCAGTTGTTCTCATTCGGTGGCGTGGGTCTGATCGAAGCCGGCACAGGCGTCGGCAAATCACTCGGCTATCTCGTGCCCGCGCTGCGTTGGGCCGCCGAGAGTGGGGAACGCACCGTGGTGAGTACGAATACGATCACGCTGCAGGAACAGCTTACGGGCAAGGACCTGCCGTTCCTCGAGAGTGTGCTCAAGGACCAGAAGGTGCGCTTCGCGCTGCTCAAGGGCTGGCGCAACTATCTCTGCTTGCAGCGACTGGAGCAGGCGCGGCTGCAGGGCCCCGCGTTGTTCGACGATGGTGCGTCGGAAGATCTCGCGATGCTTGAAGCGTGGGCCGAGAAGACCACCGACGGGTCGCTGGCCGACTTGCCCGCGCCACCCAAGAGCGAAGTGTGGGACGAAGTCGCGGCCGAGGGTGATCTGTGCACGCGACTCAAGTGTCCGCACTTCGAGCCGTGTTTCGTGTTCAAGGCGCGGCGTGCCGCAGCGCAGGCCGATGTGATCGTGGTGAATCATCATTTGCTGATGGCCGACCTCGCCGTGCGGCGCGCGTCGCAGCGCTGGGACGAGGCCGCGGTGTTGCCGGCGTACAAGCGGCTGATCATCGACGAAGGTCATCATCTCGAGGACGCCGCGGCCGACCATCTTGGTCAGACCGTCTCGCGTCGCGGGCTCGATCGCCTGTTCTCGCGGCTGGAACGTCGCGGCAAGGGGCTGCTTCCCGCACTCGAGCGTGCACTGAGCCGCAGCAGCGACCTGCTCAGCGTCGCGAGCTTGGACCTCGTGCGTGCACGCCTTGTGCCCTCGCTCAATGCGGCGCGCGCCAAGAGTGCTATCCTCTGCGACATGCTCGGCACCTGGCTCGGCGATCAGCGGGAGACGCAGGTGCGGCTCACCGATGCGTTCGATGAGGATCCGATCTGGCGCGCGGGGCTCGGTGCGGCACTCGATGATCTCTTGAAGGAAGTCGAACTGCTCGGCGACGGCCTGCGCATGGTGCGCGACCGTTTGGAGAGCGACGAGAAGCGCGCCGACGAGCTCGCACCGCTGCTCAATGAAGTGCGCGGCGTGGCGCGTCGTCTGCAGACGGCCGGCGACGCACTGCGTGGCGCACTCAAGCCCGACCGCGAAGGTGCGCCGCGTGTGCGCTGGCTCGAGGTGCGCGGCAGTGAACGCAACGTGGGTGCGACGGCGGTGCCGCTGGATCTCGCGCCGATCCTGCGCGAGGATCTGTTCCGTCGCGTGGAGACCGCGATCATCACCAGTGCCACACTCGCGGTGGGCGACGGCTTCACGTTCATCACCAAACGACTTGGCTTGGACGACGAAGAGCTCGAACCGCTCACCGCGTCGCTGGCGTCGCCGTTCGACTATCCCAAGCAGTCCATGCTGGCCATCCCCAGCGACTTCCCGGCGCCCAATACCGACGGGGCGGCGCACTTCCGTCGCACCATGGACGCGGCGATGGATCTCATCGCGTATGCGGGCGGTGGCGTGTTCCTGCTCTTCACGAGTCACAAGGACGTGAAGGAGGCCGCGCGTGTGTTGCGCGAGAAGGGCGTGGCCGGTGCGCATCCCTTGCTGGTGCACAGCGAGGCTCCGCGCGACGACCTGCTGCGGCGCTTCCGCGAGCACGGCGATGCTGTGTTGGTTGGCACGGCGAGCTTCTGGGAGGGTGTGGACGTCCCGGGGCGCGCGCTGCGCGGCCTGCTCCTAGGGAAGATCCCCTTCCGTGTGCCCACCGAGCCCATCACGGCCGCCCAGTGCGAGGCCATCGAGGCCGACGGCCGGGATGCGTTCGCCGAGTACATGATCCCCCATGCGGCGCTGCGGCTTAAACAGGGGTTCGGGCGGCTCATCCGGACGGCGGATGACCGGGGAGCGGTGGTCATCTGCGACCCCCGGGTGGTAACGAAGGCCTACGGGCGCCGTCTCATTGAGGGACTGCCCCCCGCCGCCCGGATCCAGGGCCCCTGGGCCATGCTTAGACAGGAGTTGAAAGCCTTCTACGAGCAGGCCGAACGGCCCGCTGCGGGGTAGATTTTCAAGGATGCGACGACCCGGAAAAATCATCTGCGTGGGCCGGAACTACCGCGAGCACGCCAAGGAACTCGGCAACGAGGTCCCGACCACGCCTGTGGTGTTCCTCAAGCCGCCGTCCTCGGTGATCGCCGACGGCGAGGCCGTGGTGCTGCCGCAGGGCATCGGGCGGATCGACTTCGAGGGTGAGATCGGTTTGGTGATCGGCACGACCATCCGCAAGGCGACGCCGGGGCAGGCAGCCGCGGCGGTGCGAGGCGTGGTGGCGGTGAACGACATCAGCGCGCGCGACCTGCAGAAGAGCGACGTGCAGTGGTGGCGCGCCAAGGGCTACGACACATTCTGCCCGATGGGCGCCGAGAAGCAGGGCACGCCCGATTTCGCCGACCTCGAACTGATCACGCGAGTAAACGGTTCAGTACGTCAGCGGGGACATAGCAAGGACATGCTCTTCGCGATCCCGGACCTGTTGAGCTTCATCTCGCAGGCGATGACGCTGGAGCCGGGCGATGTAGTGATCACGGGCACGCCTGAAGGGGTAGGCCCATTGCAGGCCGGCGATGTCGTGGAGGTCGAGGTGGTCGGGTGGAGCATGGTGCGCAGTCCGGTGGTGGCTGACGCGTGAAGCAGCCGCGGAAGATCCGTTTGCTCCCGACGCGCCGCGGTGATCCGCGCGCGTCGGTGGCGGCGTTCTTCCTACAGTTGGCGATCATGTTCGTGGTCGTGCCGAGCTTTCTTGTGCCCATCGCGTTCGAGTTGCTGCGCGATGATCAGGGGCGTGCGGTCATGCCGGAGCGCATCAGCTTCATCCCGGTGGTGCCACAGGGCACGGGGCCGAGTCGTGAGGCGCCGCGCGATGGTGGGGATGATCGTCCGGTGAGCACCGATCCGAATGCCGAGCCTGCGCCGGTGTTCGTTGCGCCGACGACCGTTCCGACCGGTGTGCCAGCTGCACCCGCGGGTCCTGGGCGTTCAGTCGAGGGTGGCACAGGTCCGCTGATCGGCGGTGGTGGCCCGACGTCGGGCTTGCGTCCGTCGTTCAACGACCCGCGGCTCTGGTCACGCGAGACGGATGTGGTCGAAGCGCCGCTCATCCCGCTCACACGTGCGGACTCGTTGCAGATCATCCTGAATGCGACCGCCGAGGCGTATCTCGATTCGCTGCGTCGTGTGACACCGGAGGCGGGGCGTACGCCGGGCGACTGGACGTTCTCGCGCGGCGGGAAGAAGTACGGCATCGATCCCAAGTTCATCCGGCTCGGTGATTTCTCCATTCCCACCGCGCTACTCGCCCTCTTGCCGATGAACAACGCGCAGGGGAACCCGACCGCGATGGACCGGGCGCGTCGGTTGAGTTCGTTCCGCTCGGAGATCATGGAGCAGGCGGAGCGGCAGCAGCGGGACGACGACTTCTACTCGGCGGTGCGGGCGTTGAGAGAGCGGAAGGAGCGGGAGCGGAAGGAAGCGGAGGCGAAGTCGCAGGGGACGGTGCCGCCGGATCGGTAGTAGTTTGAGGGCAGGAGTCAGTCCCGCCTCTCACCGCTCGCCCCCGCCGTCATGCGTCGACTTTCGTTTGCCCTCCTCGCCCTCGCCCTCGCGGCTAGTCCTGCGACCGCCCAGTCCCACCTCGAGGCCCGCAACCGCTGGGCCCGCCTCTGCGAGATGCGCCGTGAGAAATTCGATCGCATCCTGCCCGAGGCCATGCGCGAGAACGGCATCGACATGTGGATCGTGGCCATGCGCGAAGGCCATCACGATCCGCTCTGGGAGATGCTCGGCCGCGGCTACGTGGGGACGCGCGGGTATTTCATCTTCACGGATCGCGGTGGGGATCGCATTGAACGTATCGCGATCGACGTGACCGATCACAACCGCGCGGCGTGCGGGGCGTATGATCCCACGCCGGCGTTCACCGACCTCGCCACGTTCGTGAAGGAGCGCAATCCCAAGCGTATCGGCCTCAATCTCTCCACCGAGATGGGGATGGCCGACGGGCTCTCGCACACGCTGCACACGGAGATCGTCGCCGCACTCGGCCCCACGTATGCGTCGCGGATCACGTCGGCGGAGAAACTCATCTCCGACTTCAGTTCGCGCCGGGTGACGAGCGAGCTCGTGGCGTTCGGCGATGCGACCGAGATGGGCCGGCAGATCGCCGAGCGTGCGCTGTCCAATGAAGTGATCACCCCCGGTGTGACCACGCTGGCCGAGGTGGCGTGGTGGATCCAGGAGCAGCCGCTGCAGCGTGGCTTGGGGTCGTCGTTCGAGGTGCCGAGCATCTATATCACGGGGCCCAACGGGATCGAGGCGACGTCGAACGACCGCATCATCCAGCGCGGCGACATCATCATGATCGATTTCGGCGTCGGGTACCTGAACATGTGGACCGACCAGAAGCGCATCGCGTATGTGCTCAAGCCGGGCGAGGTGGCGTTGCCGAAGAGCATTCAGCATGCGTTCGATCAGGCGGTGAAGGTGCGCGAGGTGATCCGCAAGACGGCCAAGCCGGGCAAGACCGCGCAGGTGATGATGGACGAGGTGATCGCGGCGATCGCGGCGGCGGGATTCACGCCGATGCGCGGATTCAATCAGGTGCGCGACGATGCGTCGACGGAGTTCATCATCGGGTCACACTCGCTGGGCGACTGGGGGCACGGGATCGGGCCGTCGATGGCGTTCTTCAATCCGGGGCGGTTGAAGTTCGAGATGCGGGCGTCGAATCTGTTCTCCATTGAACTCTTCGCGTATACACCGATGCCGGAGTGGGGTGGGAAGAAGTTGCGGATCCCGTTGGAGGATGATGCGGTGGTGACGGCGCGGGGGGTGGAGTGGTTGTCGCCGATCAATCATCGGGTGCAGTTGATTCGTTGAGTTCAGAGCAAGTAGACGCATTGCCGAGGTAGGGACCGAGTGAGGAACTTGCTCTTCGTATTGGCCGCAGCGGCCGCGGTGTCAGCCGCGTGTGCGACCACTAAGACTACTTCGATGGTGGCGCCCGAGATCCGAGGGCGAGCCTTCATGCGCGTGCTTGTCATCGCGGATCTGCAGGACTTGGCGATGATGCAGCTCGCCGAGCGGGCTGTTCGCGCGGAGCCGACGAATACCGTGTCCACCTTGCCGGACACGATCGTTTGCGATCCGATCTGTCGCAAGAATGACGGTTCCGTCATGCGGGAGTCGGACAGCACCGTGTTCATTCCAGCCCATACGATCCTGTTTCCGGGGCGCACGTACGCGCCTGACGAGCTGAAGCGGATACTTCGCGAGCATCGCGTGGACGCGACGCTGGTCCTGTCGCCCACGGCGGCGGGTGTCAGTGAGACGTATGTGCCACCGACATTCGTCACAAGTTGCACGACGTGGAGTTCGACCACCAGCTGCTCCAGTAGAGCAGTAGGCGGTGGGACGTTGAAGAGTCCTTGGGCGTCGTTCGCTGCGCGACTCTACGATGCGACGAACGGTGAGGTGGTGTGGATCGCGACGTCCAATACCAACGGGTCGATCTTCAGCGATACTCCCTCGCTCATCTCGTCCATGGCAGCGGAGACAGTGCGGAAGCTGAGGGACGACAGAGTGATCAAATAGGCCGCCGCGCTCGCTCCGGTGACTACCATCCGCCGAGGCACGCTCTCGTCTTCCGCTGAGTTCTCTTCGTGCGGCAAGTATCGGTATGCACTCCGTAGGGAATGGGACCGTCGGGCTCCGTTGGTGCTGTCCGTGCTGCTCAACCCGTCGACGGCAGACGCCCGTCGGGACGACCCGACCGTTCGTCGGTGCATTGGCTACGCGCGCGACTGGGGATACGGGGGATGCTCGTCGGAAATCTCTTCGCGTACCGCTCCACGAACCCGGCGCGGCTGAAGATCGCACGTGATCCTGTGGGACCTGAGAACGACACGTGGCTCCGGCGCCTGGCTCGCGAGGCGGAACCGGTTGTTGCCGGTTGGGGCGAGCACGGTCAGCTGTTCGATCGCGATCAGCGCGTTCGGACTCTGCTGCCCGCTGTTCATGTACTCGGGACGACCAAGGCGGGGCGTCCGCGGCATCCACTCTACCTGCCCCGCACACTGCTGCCATACACATGGACTTGCAATGCCTACTAGCCTCTCGATCGAAGAGATCGTGCTGGACTACGACCCGGATGAGCTGACCCGGTGGAAGTCGGGTGACAAGTCGCTCGCCCCTGCCTTCATGGCGCGTCCGGATATCTGGCTAACGCAACCCAAGTACCACTTCGGCGAGGCCTTCGTCCTGCGTCACTACCACCGCAAAGAAGGCTGGTTCGGGTTCGCCGACTATGCGATCGGGCCGCAGTATCCGAAATCGGAGCGCAGACGGGTGGGCCGGGAGGAACTCGAGCGCCGTGTGCCCGCGCCGAAGCTCGCTGCCCTTCGAGCGCTGCGCGCCGCCGATCCACGACATCGTCTAGGGAGCGGGGAACCAGATCTCTTCCTCTACCATCCAGACGGCCGGCTGATGTTCCTCGAAGTCAAGAAGCAGGGCGACCGCACGAGCGCTGCGCAGCTGGAGTGCCTCGGGCAGATATCAGCAACCATCGTTTGCACGGTCGGGGTGGTGTATCTCACCCCGGTTGGCCACCATCGAGCTCCGCGCAGCTACGACGTTCCGATTCCGTAGTCCTCAGGCGACACCGAGCTCTGCAGAATCTTCGCCCTTGGCCGCATGGAATCGATGACGCACCTGCGTCCGATCCTCGGCAGTGTGGGGCATGCACCCTTGCCCCTCCCGCCGCGCCGAGCGTACCGTATGGCCATGCCTTCCCGCGTCCCCGATCTGGATTGGACCGTCGAGCGCGCGCTCGCGCTGCCGGACGACGGCATGCGGTACGAGGTACTGGACGGCGAGCTGTTCGTGACGCCGTCACCCACGTGGGCGCATCAGTCGGCGATTGAAGCGTTGCTCCACGTTCTCTCGCCCTATGTGCGACGGCATGGGCTTGGGTGGACACGCTTCGCGCCGGCCGACATCACGTTCTCCGCGCGCCGCCTCGTGCAGCCGGATCTCTTCGTGGTGCCAGCGCGCGCAGGAGGTCCGCCGGCGAATTGGGACGAGGTGAAGGCGCTGTTGCTGGTGGTCGAGGTGATCTCACCGAGCACTGCGCGCGCGGACCGGTATCGCAAGCGGATGATCTACCAGAGCGAATCGGTGGGAGAGTACTGGATCATCGATGCCGGGCAGCGGCTGATCGAACGGTGGCGTCCGGGTGATGTGGAGCCGGAGATTGTCACCGAGATACTCGAGTGGACGCCGAGTACGGGGGTCGAACCGTTCGTGATGCGGGTGGCGGAGTATTTCGATGAGATCGTGCGATAGCGGGTGAGGACGCCACGATGCGCGGCATCATCAACCGATAGAGTATCGCGGCCTCATCGATACTTGGCGTGAACATCTCCCCGACACGCTGTTAGATTCTCCTTCACGGAGAATCGAACACACCTTCAAAGTGCCCGAATGACCGACCCGACCTGCCCGACCTGTCGCGTGACCATGGAGGTCGGCTTCGTCGTCGACCACGCGCATGCGAACTCGCCCACCGTGGCTAAGTGGACCGCCGGTACGCCAGAGAAGTCGTTCTGGTACGGCATCAAGCTTCGTGGGAAGGAGCGACTGTCGATCGTGACGTATCGCTGCCCGAAGTGCGCGGTGCTGCATTCGTATGCGCCGATGACCTGACGTGGTGTCGATCCGACGCCGCCGGACGCCCACTCCGACTTCTCACACGAGAGCACTCTAGTGAAGATCACCGTCTCGACCGTCGTCGCCGCACCCATCGCCGACGTCTGGCGCGTCTACACGACGCCGGCTGACATCATGGTGTGGAACACCGCGACACCCGACTGGCACACCACCGCCGCGTCGGTGGACCTGCGCGTGGGCGGGAAGTTCTCGTCGCGCATGGAGGCCAAGGATGGCTCCTTCGGTTTCGACTTCGAAGGCGAGTACACCAAAGTCGTACCTCATCAGCGGCTCGAGTACACCTTCGGTGGCCGGGAGGGGGTCGGTGAGTTCAGCGAGACGGCTGCAGGAGTGGCGGTGCGCGTGACCTTCGACGGCGAAGAGGAAAATCCCGAGGAGATGCAGCGTGCGGGGTGGCAGGCGATCCTCGACAACTTCGCGGCGCATGTGCAGCGTACGCGCGCGACGCAGTAGTCGACGCTCCGTCTCCCGCACCGTGCCGATGTCACCTGCCTTGCGTTCGTCCGTGCTCGTCGGGCTCGTCTGTACGATCGCGGCGTGCGATTCACCTGCCGAGCCGCGGATGTTCGCCCCGGGGTTCAACCTCGACCTCCGCGGATCAGCGTCCGATACGGTCTTCGCTCCGCCGCAGCCGGTGTCGCTGCGGCTGCTCGACAGCGCGCGTGCGCCGGTCGTCGGTGCAGCAGTGCAGCTGAGCACGCGCGGGACTGCGAGCGTGAGTGCGTCCGCCGATCCGACGCTCCTCACATACGTCGCGCCGATCACGGACGCCGCGGGTGATGCGCGGTTCTACATCGGACGGTTCGCGACCGCGGGAGCGGAGTGGGTGATCGCGCGCGTGGTCGTGGGCGGTGTGACGTGGAGCGACTCGCTGGAGATCACGTCGCTGCCCGGCCGTGCGACCGACGTCGTCATGCCGGTGGACACCGCCGTGTACCAAGGCAATACGCTGCAGTGGCGCGGCACAGTGGTCGATGCGTACGGCAACGCGCGCCCGGACGCCGCGACCTACTCGGCGGGAAGTGCCGGCATCACCATCGTCGGTACGACGATCACGGCCAACGCCGCGCCGAGTCGTCAACTCGTGCGCGCGACGGTCGGTGCGCTCCGGGATTCAGCGTGGTTGAGCATCGTGCCGCGCGGTGTGATCTCGGTGCGGAAGGACGACAACCCGCTCGTGGGTGAGTGGGTGTATGCGCGCATGGAACTCGATGGCAGCGGATTCCAGACGCTGGTCCCGCACACGTCGCCTGCGTTCCTCGGTCTGCGGAGCGCTCACCCCGCGCCGTGGTTCGCCGGAGGTGCGAGTCTCGCGTTCGCGATCGACGCTGGCATCAGCCGCGTCGACCTCACGGGTTCGATCACGCCGCTGCTCACCGCACCCGGTGGTGGACGCACCATGAAGTGTCCGCAGATCACCCCCGATGGCCAGATGCTGTATGGTCACATCGACAACGGCGGTGCGGCACCGGGGACGGCGTGGCGCTGGGGCGTCGGCGCGGGCGGCGCCGACAGTGTGCGCATTTCACCTGTCGCAGGATCCGGTGGTGGCGTGTTCGACCTCTGCCCGAGTCCCGCACCGGACCGGCGCTACGTGGCGATGATCTCGAATCGCGGGCAGATCGACTTCTTTCTGCACGTGGTGGACACGCTCACAGGCACCACGACACAGCTCCCGCAGCGTGGCTTTCCGTCGGTGCGCTGGTCGCCGAACGGCAGTGGCTTGCTCGTGAGCGCATGGAACGGGCAGTTGTTCGTCGTGTCGTCGAACGGAACGGGCTACCGGACGCTCGGCGACACGCCGAACTACACCTCATGGGCATCGTTCTCTCCGGATGCGGCGTGGATTGCGGTCGAACGCAACGGCCCCGTGATCGATCTGATCAATGTGCAGACGGGGCTGGTGCTTCCGCTCGGCTTCACCGGGTACATGCGGATGCCGGAGTGGCGTCGGTGACGACGCGGCGCCTGGTCAGACTCGCGCTGGCGATCACCGCCACCGTCGGCGCCTGCAGTTCTCGCGACGCGACCCCCGGCTCCATCGACGGCCCGTGGCTCGCCGAGCTCGATACGCTCGCCGACACCATCACCGTCCGCACGATCTCCGGCAGCGCATGGGGCAGGGCGTGACTCGTCGAAGAACTCCGCGTCGGTCAACTCGATGGCCCCGACCAGGCGATGTTCGGACGCATCGGTGCACTGGAGGTCAGTGCACGTGGTGAGCTGCTGGTCTACGAATCGCAGTCGACGGAGCTGCGGCGGTACGGTTCCGACGGGCGATTCCTCGGCGTCATCGGGCGGAGGGGCTCGGGGCCGGGCGAGTACGAGAACGTCTCGGGACTCACGGTGCTCAGCGACGGCCGCCTCGTCGCGCAGGACTTCGGGAACCGGCGATTCAACGTGTACGACTCCACGTACACGCTGCACGTGACGTGGCCCATCTTCACCAACGCGGCGGAGCTGCGTCCGCTGTATGTGCACGGTGGAGGGGGTCCCTACGTGTACGACTGGGCCATCAACACCGCGCGTCGTGCGCGAGAAGATCCTGGTACGAGTGAATCGTGAGGGCGCGCTCGGTGACACCCTCATGATCCCGTACGCGGACTTCAGGGT
>JADYYN010000104.1 GCA_020853635.1 Gemmatimonadaceae bacterium | reverse complement strand
GTCATGATCGCGCCGAGAATGGGCCCGATGCACGGCGACCAACCCGCCCCGAATGCGATGCCCACGATCAACGTGCCGAAGTACCCGATCGGCTTGCTCGAGAGATGCAGCCGCGTGTCGCGCGCGAGCAGCCCGAGGTTGAACACGCCGAGCATGTACAGACCGGACAGGATGATCAACACACCGCCGATGCGACTGATCCAGTCGCGATAGCGGATCATGATCTGCCCGAACACCGTCGCGCCTGCGCCGAGCGCGAGGAAGATCAACGAGAACCCGAGTACAAACGTGATCGCGTGGAACAACGTCTCGCGTTTGGTCTGCTGCAGGTCCTCGAGCGTCATCCCCGTGATGAAGGTGATGTAGCTCGGCACGAGCGGCAGCACGCAGGGACTCAGGAAGCTGAGCAGCCCCGCCGCGAACGCGACGAACAGGCCGAGGGAGCCGGAAGTCGATTCCATCAGCGGGCCGTGCCGCGCTGACAGTCGCGGCAGACGCCGTGGATCACCAGGCGATGCCGCTGCCGCGCGAAGCCGCGCGATTCCGCGACGATGGTGGTCATGCGCTCCAGCCGTTCATCGCGGAACTCCTCGACCTTGCCGCACTGCGTGCAGACCAGGTGTTCGTGGTGGGGGACATCGCGCGCGGGTTCGAATCGACGGAAGCCTTCGCCGAAATCACGTTCGACCAGCAGACCGCTCTCCAACAAGGTATCGATTGCACGATACACCGTCGCGGTGCCCACGGCCCGTCCGCGCGTGGAGACTTCTTGCGCCACTTCCTCGGCCGAGAGATGGCGCTCGGAGGTGAGGAGCACGTTCGCGATCGCGAGCCGCTGCGCCGTAACGGGCAGGTTGTGCTCGCGCAGATACGCGACGAAGCGATCGACTACGGGGTGGTCCGACACCGCACGTCCGTGATGCGCGCTCGCGCATCGTCCCCACTCATGCGCTCGGGCTCGACGGCCTCGTTGGAGCGCTGTTGCACGCCACGCACGACGGCCTCCACAGTCACCAGCGGCGCATCGGCCTCGGCGACGACCTCGCTCTCCCACTTCCCGCGCTCGGGGCCCTTACGGGTCCAGCGGTAGCGCGCCGAGAACACCACGTGGCGTTCCCGTCCCTCAACCTCGGGCTCCGCTGCGATGACGGCCACGCCGGTCTCGAGGGTGCCTTGGCGGATGGGCGGGAAGAAGTGGATCTCGGCCAGCCGCTCCGCGGGAATGGCGTCCGCGATGGCGATGAGGAGGCGTTCGCGGGCGTCGGAGGAGAGGGGGATCGTGGTCTGGCTCATGCTTGGAAAGATACGGACCCGGGGGCGGTTCACCACAGGGGCACAGGGGAACACAGGGACTCACAGGGGGTTGCGCGGGGAGGCTTCGCCGGATGCCTGTTGGCTACAGCAGTGCGACTGGGTCGCGGTCGAGGACCATTCGCATGTCGGACACGTTGGGCACGGTGATCGACTGCATCACGCCGCGCATGAGGCGGGTGAGGTCGCCGGCCGCCGTGGTCTTCAGGGTCGTATGCCAGCGGTAGCGGTTCTTGATGCGCTCTACTGGGCAGGGCGCGGGGCCCAAGACGGTGATGTCGAGGCCGAACCGCAGCACGGCGCCTTCGATCCAGTCGGTCACTTCGCGCGCGAAGGTGGCCACGGCGACTTCGTCGAGGCCGCTCACCACCACGTTCGTCAGTCGCAGCGTGGGCGGATACGGCGGACTCTCGCGCGCTGGCAGTTCCTCGGCGACGAAGGCGTGATAGTCGTGCGTAGCGGCGTGGCGCACGGCGTGGTGGCTCGGCACACGCGTTTGGATGAACACTTCCCCGCCCTTCGCGCCGCGGCCCGCGCGGCCGGCCACCTGACTGAGCAGCTGGAACGTGCGTTCGCTCGCGCGGAAGTCGGGGAGATTGATGCCCACGTCCGCATCGATCACGCCCACGAGCGTCACATTATGGAAGTCGAGCCCCTTAGCGATCATCTGTGTGCCAAGCAGGATGTCGACTTCGCCGCGGCCCACGCGGTCGAGGATCGTCGCGTGCGCCCACTTGCCGCTGGTGGTGTCCACATCCATGCGCGCGATGCGGGCGGTAGGGAGTCGCTCTACCAGCAGCCGTTCCACCTGCTGCGTGCCGATGCCGCGCTGCCTTGCCATCGGTTGGCCGCAGTCGGCGCAGGCGCGCGCGGCGTCTTCTTGGTGCAGACAGTAGTGGCAGACCAAGCGCTCGGGCGTGCGATGGTACGTGAGCGAGATGGAGCAGTTGGGACACACCGCCACGTGGCCGTCCGGGCACTGCACGAACGACGCATAGCCGCGGCGATTGAGCAGCAGGATGCTCTGTTCGCCGCGTTCGAGTCGCGAGCGCAGTGCGGCTTCGAGCGGCGCGGAGATCACCAAGCGCCGCGCTTTCTCGTCGGGCGTGGCGACCTTGAGCTCCTGTCGCAGGTCGACGATGTGCACCTTGGGCAACACGCCACCACCCACACGGTCGGGCAGCCCGATCAACTGATGACGGCCCTCCTGCGCGTTCTTCCAGCTCTCCAGGCTCGGCGTGGCACTGCCGAGTACACAGCGGGCGCCCGAGTGCCGCGCACGGATGAGTGCCACATCGCGCGCGTGGTATCGCGGCGTCTCGGCTTGCTTGTAGCTGGCTTCGTGTTCTTCATCGACGATGATCGCACCGAGGTCCGCGAGCGGCGCGAAGATCGCCGAGCGCGCACCGACGGCGATGCGTTTCTCGCCGCGGCGCAGGGCGCGCCAGGCGTCGAGCCGTTCACCGTCGGAGAGGCCGGAGTGCAGCACCGCCACCATGTCGCCGAACACGGCGCGGAAGCGATCGACGGTCTGTGGCGTGAGCGCGATCTCGGGCACGAGCACGATGGCCGACGTCCCCTCCGTGCGCACGACGTGGTCGAGCACGCGCAGGTACACGAGTGTCTTGCCGCTGCCGGTGATGCCGTGCAGCAGTGTGCTCGAGCCGGGACCACCGGCGATGATGGCGTCGATGGCCTTCTGCTGCGCGGCGGTGGGCGTGACGGTCGGTGCGGGCGTCGGCGCGCGCAACGCGAACGGATCGCGCATGCGACCCTCGCGCTCGACGCGCGCGAGGCCGCGTTTCTCCAAGCCCTGCACCACGGTCGGCGTACAGCCGAGTTGTGCGACCAGCGTGTTCACTGGAGCACGCCCGCCGAGTTGTTCGAGCAGTTCGTAGAGCGCGCGTTGCTGCGGCGCGCGCTTGAACGCCTCGTCGCGCGCCACCAATGTGGGCAGCTCCTTGAGGAGCACGAGCACTCGCTCGGCTTTGCCTTCGGGTGCGGGGCGCGCGGCGACGGTGAGCGCGGCCGGCAGCACGGCGCGGCACACCAACCCCAGCGGCACTACATGGTAGTCGGCGATCCAACGACACACCGCGAGCATGCCGGCATCAAGCGCGGGCTCGGCGTCGGGCACATCGAGGATCGGCTTGGGCACCACATCGCCGAGTGACGCGCCGTCACTCTCGCCGACGCAGAGCCCGATGACGCGCTTGTTGCGCACCTGCACGACCACGCGGCTGCCCGCGACGAGTGCGTGGCGCGTGGTCGCCGGGACGGCGTAGGTGAACGTCTTGAGCAGTGGCAGGGGGAGCGCGACCTCGACGAGGCGCGAGCGCCCCGCGGCGGTGGCGTCCGTCACCCCAGCCTCACTCCGTCGGTCGCGTGGCGCGGACCGGCGATTCGTCGTGCACGCCTTCGACGTGGAGCCAGTCGTAGATCGCGGCCGCGAGGTCCTGTCCGCGCTGGTAGCGCATCTCCGGCTGCTTCTCGAGGCAGCGCATGGTGATCGCCGCGAGACCGCGCGGGATCTGCGGCGCGACCTTCTCGAGCGGCGTCGGGAGTTCGTGCACGGGTTTGTAGCCGATCGCGTAGCCGTCGGGGCCGTCGAACGGCGTCACGCCGATGAGGCACTCGTAGAGCATGACGCCCACGGCGTAGAGATCGGCGCGGCCATCGACGAAGCGCCCCATGGCCTGCTCCGGCGCCATGTAGTGCGGCGTGCCCATCGCGCGGCCGCCGGCGGTGAGACGGCTGTGGAAGTGCGCTGTGGCGATGCCGAAGTCGGTGAGGATGGCGTTGCCGTCTTCATCGAACAGCACGTTGTCGGGTTTCACGTCGCGGTGCACGATGCCGTGGCGCGTCGCGTAGTCGAGTGCGGTGGCGACCTGCGCGCAGATCCGTGCGGCGCGAGGCGGTGCGATGGTGCGCGTGGCGGCGAGATCGTCGGCGAGGCAGCCACCGTTGATGAAGGGCAACACGATGTAGACCGCTTCGTCGGTCTCACCGTAGTCGAGCGGCGCGCAGATGAACGGATGCAGCAGGCGACTCGCCGCCTCGGCCTCGCGCTTGAAGCGCACCCGCATCTCCGGCTCTCGGGCGAGATGCGAGTGCAGCACCTTCACCGCGAGCGGGCGATCGAGCATGTGGTGCCGCGCTTCGTACACGTCGGCCATGCCGCCGCTGCCCACGCGACGCACGATCTTGTAGCGCTGGCCGGTGGCCTGGCGCAGCGACGTGATCAGGTGATCGGGCGCCTCCACCGGCGCATCGACGGTGGGCAACACGAGGTTGCACTGCCCGCAGGTGCGGGCCGCGCTCCGATTCCAGGTCCCGCAGTCAGGGCAGAACACGTGGGGAATCTACATCCAACCGCGGCGCTGCAGCACCCAGAGGAGCAGTCCCCCGAGGCCGAGCTGGACGGCCAGCATCACCCAGAAGCCGTGCGGCCAGCCGGAGAGCGGGACGTCCTGGAAGTTCATGCCCCACATGCCGCTCACCACCACGAAGGGCACACTGAGCGTGGCCACCACGGTGAGCCCCTTGGTCACCCGCCCCATGCGGTTGGAAACCTGCGTGAGATAGGAGTCCATGGTGCTTGACAGCAGGTCGCGGTAGGTGTCGAGCGACTCGTTGAGTCGGATCACGTGGTCGTACACGTCGCGGAAATAGAGCTGCGAGTCGGCGGGGATGAAGCCGCAGGGGCGGCTCTGCAGCGTGTTGAACACCTCGCGCATGGGCGAGAGATGGCGCTTGAGCTGCAGCACGAGGCGCTTCACCGAGAAGATGTCGCGCAGCGCTTCCTGTTCGAACTGGACGAACACGCGCTCCTCAAGACCGTCCACGAACTCGTCGAGTTGGTCGATGACGGGGAAGTAGGCGTCGACCGTCGCATCGAGGATGTGGTGCATGAGGCGGCTGGGGCCACGCTCCAGCAGATCGGTCGCCCGCTGCAGACGCTCGTGCGTGGCCTCCACGCCAGGCGCGTGCTGGCCGTGCACCGTGACCACGTAGTTCTTCCCGACGAACACCCAGAGATTGAACATCTCGATGTCGTAGAGATCCTCGGTCTCGTGCACGAACCTCACGGCACGCACCACCGCGAGCGCGTAGCCGGGGAACTCCTCGAACTTCACGCGCCCGTCAGGCGAGAGCGTGTCTTCGATGCTCAGCGGGTGGAACTTGAAGACCTTCTCGAGCAGCGCATGCTGGGGCGTGCTGCGCAGATCGATGTCGACCCAGAGCACCCCATCGCCCGCGTGGACGATGGCGGCGAACTCGCGCGGATCGAGATCGCGGCGCACCTCGCCCGCCGGGCCGCGATGCCAGGACCTCGGCTTGCTCTCCTGAACGACCGGCGTGGTCTGTTCAGTCTCCCGAAGCCGCAACGACTTGCTCACCCGGCGCTTTCCCATGCGGTGAAGCTACCGCAACCCTTCGAGGTGTGCGATGACGGCGGCACCCACCCGATCCGGCTCGTAGCCGCCCTCCAGCGCACTCACCACGCGGCCACCGCACCAACGCTCGGCCCGCTCCACGAGGGCGCGGGTGAGGTAGGTGACATCATCGAGCTCCAGCGTGAAGCCGCCCAACGGATCGCCGGCCAGCGAGTCGAACCCGGCCGAGATGAGCACGAGGTCCGGCGTCCAGGCCTCGGTCGCGGCATCGACGGCGGCCAACAGCGTGTCGCGGTACCGCGCAGGGGCGAGTCCCGCGGACATCGGTGCGTTCCACACGGACTGGTGGGGCCCACGGTCTTCCTGCGCACCGGAGCCGGGATACCACGGCCACTGGTGCATCGATACGAAGTGGATGTCCGGCTCGTGCTCCACGAGCGCCTGCGTGCCGTTCCCGTGGTGCACGTCCCAGTCGACGATCAGCACACGCTTGGCGCCCTGCTTGCGCGCATGATGCGCGGCGACGGCGACATTGCCGAACAGACAGAAGCCCATGGCCTGATCGCGCAACGCGTGATGGCCGGGCGGCCGCACCGCCGCGAAGCTCCGCAGGTTCCGCCCGTCGAGCGCACGATCGACCGCTTCCACCACGCAGCCCGCCCCAGCGGTCGCGGCGTCCCAACTGCCCTCACTGGCCACCGTGTCGGCATCGAAGCGTCCACCGCCCGCCTCCGACACCGCGCGCACTCGCGCGATGTACGCCGGGTCATGCGCGAGCGCCAAGGTCTCGGCCGTGGCGTGTGTGCCCTCGAGATGTTCGAGCGTGGTGAACAACTCCGGGTGGTAGCGCAGCGCGCGCGTGATGGCACGCAAGCGGCCGACGTGCTCCGGATGATTCCATCCGTTGTCGTGGCGACCGACGTCGGAGTGCGAGATGAAGGCGAGGGGCACGATGTTGGACGGTGGATGGAGGATGGTGGACGGTGGACGCTGCGGCTCAGGATGCGCCGCGGGCACGACGCGACGCCCACTCGGCGACGAGCAACAATAGTGCGATCGCGCCGAGCCAGGGTGGGAGCGGGTCACGTGCTGGGGCGCTTGCGGGCGCGTCCGCCTGTGCGGGACCGAGTGCATCGACGAGCGAAGCGAGCGGTGCGGGGTCCGCGGTCGCGCTGGGGATCACCGCGGGCGACGTCACCGCCGACTCGCGCGATGCCGCGGCCTGCGTCCGCGCCACGAACGCCTCCGCGGGCGCCGCCGTGCCGACCAACCGCGACCAGTGCGCCCGATGCGCCTCGACGCTCCCGGCTTCACCCTGCATGCGCCAGCGCCACGTCTCAGCATAACCGCTCTGGATCACTCGTCCGGCCGCGACACGCCGCGCTACTACAGCCGACACGTCGTCGCGTGTCTCGAGCACCACGGCATCCGACGTGAGTGCACCAAGAGCATGGAACGGCAGCGCATGGAGCGGCTCGCCTTCCTGGAACGCGCCGGGCTCTCCCGATTCGACGCCGGTGACGCGCGCCGCCGTGAGCGCGGCGAGCGCGCGCGGCCGCACCGCATCGCCACTGAGCACGAGACCTCCGCCGGCGCGGACGAACCGCGCGATGCTGTTCGCTGTCTCGGCGCCGAGCAGCGAGTCGAGGACGACGACGGCCGCATGCGCGCCCACGTTCGGCGCGGTGCTTCGTCCCTGTTCCACCGTGATCGTGTCGCTGAGTCGGAGCCGCGCATCCACGAGCCAGCCCGCTTCTTCGAGCGCCGCGATGGTGAACTTCGATTCCCAGCCCACTCGACCGATCACCAGCACGCGTCCGAGCGCCGGCGCGGTCCGCGCGGCGACACTCGCCGTGGTCCCGCTGCTGTTCGCCGCAAACTGACCGCGTACGCCCTCAGTGGTGAGCGTCCCTGCGCCAGCGCTGAGCGAATCGATGAGGCCCAGCGAATCCCCGAGCGCCGTGGCGCTGTCGGCGACGACGTTGAAGCGGGTCGCGCCCGACGGCTCGCGCACCGCCTCCGCCGAGGCGATCACCGCCGCGACGCTCCCGCTCCAGGAGACCGAGTCACCGGCGGCGGCCAAGGCGGCGAGGGAATCGCGCATCACGGGCGAGAGTCCGCCGTCCACCGCCACGTGCACGCGCCGCGTGTCGCCGCGCCCCACCGCGCGCCACGCCAGCACCAGCGCGCCGAGCAGCAGCACGAGGCCGAGCCCGCGCGCCGCGCGTTCCCACGGCTGCCGACGTTCAGCGCGTGAGGGCATACACCACGAGGTTGACGCCGAACTTTGAGTTGTCGACCGACAGGAATCGCTTGTTGTCCGGGTGGTAACTCCACTCCGAGCTGTAGTCCTTGCTGCTGTAGAGCACCACCACGCGTTCGCCGAACTTCACGCACTGCAGATGTTTGTGCACGAGGTTGTCGCCCCAGCCGTTCAACTCGTGGCTGGTGGTGGGTGGTCCGTCCTCGAACGTGAAGAACGCACGATAGAGCGGATCGTCGCTGGGCAGGTCCTTGAGTGGCCCCACCGCGCGTTCGATCTCCTCCCACGCCGTGCGATGGAACTCGCCATCGACATCGTGGTTGTGATCGTCGACGAACAACAATCCGCCACGTTTGCAGTACTCACGCAGTGTCGTGCGCTCCACTTCGGTGAACCGCACCGGGAGATGTCCGGTGAGCCACACGAGGGGATACTTGAACAGGTCCTTGGAGCCCAGCGGCACCACGACGCCCGTGGGCGCGACGTCGAGCGTGGTGTAGCGCGCGAGTCCGTCGATGATGTTCGCGGCGACCAGCGGGGCGCTGTCCCAGTCGCCGGAGTCGTACTGCGCGGTGGCGAAGACGAAGTCCGGCACTAGCGCCCCCACACGGTGAGCGCGCTCTCACGGCGCGGGGCACCGGCGAGCGCACGACGCGCCGCTTGCAGCGCCGCGGTCACGTCCCCGTTCTTCCGCACCGCATCCGCGGCGGCGTCGAGCACACGTGCCGTGCTGCGTTCGTCCTCGGGCACCGACAGACGCACGAGGAGCAACGAATCGGCGGCGGCACCCGGATCGCTCACGACCAACGTGAGCGCGACATCGAACCGCTCGAGGCGCGCCTGCCGTGCGGCGTCCAACGGTGCGCGCGCGCTGCGATCGCCCGGCGCGTGTTTCTCCTTGCCCACGCCGCGCACCTTCGCGAGGTCCACCACCACGCGTGGCGGCCGGCCACGCAGATAGATGCGCTCCGCCGCGCGCGCACGCTGCAGTGCCTCGATGGCACGCTCCATCCACGGGATCGCCGTCTTGGGGCTCGACGTCTCGAGCTCCGTCGCCGCGCGCCACATGTGATTGTAGGCCTCGAGCAACGGCTTGTTGATGGCGACGATCGGAGTCTCGTCTCCCTCACCCTCGAGTTGTGTGGTCGGGTCGTAGTTCGCCGCGCGCTCGGCCGCCGCGAGGATGTCGTCCGGATTGAGCACACCTTCCTTGCCGTGGTTGTGCCCATCGCCAGCGAAGTGGGCGTGTTCCCCGCCGTCCTCGCCCAACCGCAGGAACACGACCTCGCCCACGCGCTTGCGCAGTCGCGTCTGTTCCAGCGCGATCTTCCGCGACTCGCGCGTGCGTTCGGCCTCACTGATGCGCGGCAACCGCTGCGCGAGCTCCTGCGTGAGCATGAGGATCATGCGCTGTGAGAGTGCGTTCTTCTCCGGCTCCGTGGGCGGCATGGGATCGACCGACATGGAGTCGTACTCATCGGCGCGCGCGATGCGCAGCGTGCGCGTCTCCGACGCACCCGCACCGGGCCCGGTGACATTGTTGCGGTCCCGCGCGACGGCTCGCAGGTGGATCAGATCGCCGGGGCCGAGCTTGATGGTGTCGAGCGTGAGCGCCCCTTCGATGCGTGCCGACCGCGTGCCGGCGTCGAACGTGCGCGCCGCGACACGACCGCTCTTGAACGTGAACGTCTCGCCCGCGCCGGAGCTGACGATGAACTCGAATGCCGCATCGGCCAGGCCGAAGTCATCGCGCACGTCGGCCTGCAACAGCACACGCCCTTCGGCCACGCGCAGCACCGAATCGCGCGTGGGTTCATCGAGCCGCACGCTCGGCACCGAATCGGTGATGGGATCGACGACGAGCATGCGCTCGCGCGTCGGGCCGATCAATCGCACGGCCATCGCCTTGGCGGGCACAGGCAGGTCGATGGACCACCCATCCGCACCGCGACTCGGTGTGACCACACCACCGACATCAGCCCGCACACCCTGCCCCAGGCCTTCGATGCGCACGCGCCCACCGACCAGCGCGGACACCGTGGAAGGATCGTCGTAAGCCGTGGCACGAATGCCCGCGTACGCGGGCGGGGTGATGCGTACCACGATGCTCGCCAGCGGGTCGGCCACCGCGCGCGAGGCAGTGCCCGGGCGCTCTAGCGCATCTCCAGAGACGGGGGTCACCACGCGCCCCACCGCACCGCGCGGCGCGAGGACCAGCGCGAGCGACATCACGGCAGCGGCGACCGCCGGCCGCACCAACGCGTGACGGCTCGCCTGCTGCACTTCGCGCTCGAGCGGTGCCTCGGCGGCGACCTGCTCGAGCCGCGAGCGCACATCTCCGGCCGCCGCAGGATCGATCGACGTGACCAGCGCATACCGCAGATCGGGCAACCGTCCCTCGAACCACAGCGCGAGCGATTCACGCGACGCACGCAGCGCGCTGCGCACATCGCGCGCGACGCGCCACACGAGCACCAGTCCGCCAGCGACCAACGCCAACGGGAACAGCGCGCGCCGCAGTCCCAGCGGCAACCCGACCAGCGCGTCGAGCGCAAGTCCGAGCGCGAGCACCCCTGCGCCCACCGCGAGCGCGAACAACAGCGCGCGTGAGACCTGCACGAGCACCAACGTGCGTCCGGCGCGAGCGAGTCGCTGTTCGATCGGACTCATCGTGCCCTCCGCGTGCGGAGCGCCCACTCGCCGAGCAGGAGACAGAGCGCTGCCGCGAGCAGCCACGCCGCGAGACGCGTCTCGGCGGACGTCGCGGTGACGAGCAACGATGCCGCGACGCCGGTGCCACGCTCGTACGCGGCGAACACGGCGAGCGACGAGTCAGAGAGCACGGCGCCGGTCTCCATCCCGCACGGTGCGACCATCCGCGCGAGGAAGCGCACGAACGGTTCACGCAGCGTGAGATCACCCGCGATCGGAAGTCCGACGCCCACATGACGGATGCATCCCGCACCCAGCGTGTCCTCGACCACAGCCGGCGTGCCGTCGCGCCAGCGCGCCTGGACGAGCGCACCCGACGGCACCGCCATGCGGACGAGCGGCGCGACCAGAGTTGCCGCCACGGCACGCGACTCCGCACGCGACGCCTCACCGGTGAGCACCACACCGTCCGCACGCGCATCCCCCTCGCTCAACGGCCACTCCACGAGCACACCGCCGGAGTTTCGCGCCCACGCCGAGTCGGACCCACTCGCCCTCGCACGCACGATGCGCACCGCCTGTGCTCCGCGGCGCGCAGGCAACACGCCGAGTGCCGGAGCGACGGGGTCGTCGGCGAGCGACGTGACGAGTTGCGGCTGCGCGCCCAGCGCACTGTCCACCCGAATGGGCACGCGTACCAGCGTGAGCGCGCCGGGCCAGGTGTCGCGCAACGACTGTGTCGCGGCATCGAACTGGGCCTGCGTGAACGGTGCGACCACCACCAACTTCACCGAATCCGCACCGCGCGCCACGCGCGCGGCTTCGCGCTGCCCGCGCACGAGCGCGGCCGACAACGAGCTCCGCGCGGCATCGCTGCCACCGAACAGCACCAGCGCACCGCCCTCCGTCAATTGCGCACGCGCCGAGTCCATCGCCGCCGCCGTGTCCGCCACCGCGCGAGACACATCGACCAGCACCACACTGCGCACCTGCGGACCGGGCGCATCGAGTACCGGCCGCGCGAACGCCGCCGAGACCAGCAGCACCGTGAACACGCGCAACACGAGCAGCAGCACGTCGCTGGGCCGTGACGCACGCGAAACGGCCCGCGCCTCCGCCACCGGCACGAAGCGCGCGGTGGGGAGCACACGTGCGGGCGGGCGGCGCGTGGTGAGGAAGTGCAGCGCGACCACCACGAGCGCGAGTGCCGCGCCCAGTGCGAACACCCAAGGAGCGAGCAGCGTCATCGCCGTGCCTCCGCGCCGGCCGGCGTCACCAAGCGGCGCACCAGCACCTCCACCGGTGCGTCGTCCACCACCTCGGCGTACACAAGACCGTCAGCATGCGCGCGCGACGCGAGTGCCGCGCGCCAGGCGTCGAAGGCGACACGATACCCCGCGCGTGTGTCAGGCACCAACGGCCGCTCCACGCGCGCATCCTCGGGATCCGTCGCCATGATCGCCGCGTCGTCCGGCTCGAGCTCGGCGCGCGACACGATATGCAATAGATGCGATTCGCCGCCTCGCGCGCGGTGCCGCGCCATCGCGCCGATCACCGACGGCGCGGACGACGCCTCGTTCGCCCAGAGGCAATCAGAGATCACCACGCAGCGGGCAGCGGAGGCCGTGACCGCCGCCGTGAGCTCGCTCGTCCCGCGCGGCGTGATGGCGTCGAGCGTGCGCGCGATCTCCGCCACCACCCCACGCCGGGTGCGCGGTTCGAGACGCACGGTCTCGGCGCCCGCGACGACCGTGAGACCCACCGGGTCGGCACTCGCGTGCGCGATGGCCGCGAGTGCGACGGTGAGTCGTTTGGCGAGCTGCCACTTGGCGAGTGTCTGCTCGGGGAACGCCATCGACGCCGATGCGTCGACAACGAACGTGGTGCCGAGGATCGCGTGGTCCGGTGCGAGCCGGATGAATGCGCGATCGCTGCGCGCGAGGAGTTTCCAGTCGAGGCGTCGCGGGTCGTCGCCCTGACGATAGGGACGATACTCCGCGAACTCCGGCGCGATGCCGCGGGTGCGGGCCTGATGCGCACCGGGCGCACCGCCGGGCACGGGTCGGCGCGCAGGCCATCGCACGCCGCGCACGGCGTCGAGCAACGCGCCGTACGGGCCGACGGCCACGGCTAGATGCCCGTCAGGCCGCGCGGTTCGGGAACGCGCGCGAGCAGGTCCTCGACGATGCGCTCCGAGTCGATCCCTTCGGCTTCGGCCGCGAAGTTGGGCAGCACGCGATGCCGCAGCACCGGCCGCGCCACGCGACGGATATCCTCAGGCGACACCGCATGCCGCCCCGCGAGCAACGCCGACGCTTTGGCGCCGAGGATCAGCGCCTGACCGGCGCGCGGCCCCGCGCCCCAGCGCACGTACTGCTCCACGAGTGGCGTCGCGTCACCACTCTTGGGACGCGTCGCGCGTGCGAGCGACGCCGCATAGCGCAGCGCCGCATCAGCCGCGGGGATCTCACGCGTGAGTTGCTGCAGTGCGCGCGCTTCGCGCGCGTCGAGCATGGGCCGCAGCGGTTCGTCGCGCACGCCGGTGGTCGCACGCAGGATCGCGACCTCGTCGTCCGCGCCCGGATACCCGATGCGAATGTCGAAGAGGAATCGGTCGAGCTGCGCTTCGGGCAGCGGATACGTGCCTTCCTGCTCGATCGGGTTCTGCGTCGCGAGCACGAAAAACGGCTCGGGCAGCGTCATCGTCTGGCCCGCGGCCGTGACGCGATGTTCCTGCATCGCCTCGAGCAGTGCGGCCTGCGTGCGTGGCGGCGCACGATTGATCTCGTCGGCGAGCACGATGTTGGCGAACACCGGTCCGCGCACAAAGCGGAAGCTGCGATGTCCCGTCTGCGTGTCTTCCTCGAGCAGTTCCGTGCCCGTGATGTCGCTCGGCACGAGATCGGGCGTGAACTGGATGCGCCGGAACTCCAGCGACATCGCCTCGGCGACCGAGCGGATCATCAGCGTCTTCGCGAGACCGGGCACACCCACGAGCAATGCGTGCCCACCGGCGACAAGCGCCATGAGGATCTCGTCGAGCACCTCGCCCTGCCCCACGATGCGGCGCGCCACCTCGGCGCGCAGACGCGCCGCCGCGGCCAAGAGTGCGTCGCGGTCCTGGGTGACGGGGGCGCTCGCCGCGGAGTTCAGCGGACGGGCCGCCGGTGGCGGTAGGAGACGAGGAACGTCGAGCCGTCCTTCGCGCCGGCCTCGGTCACGGGAACGGTCTCGTCGAGCACCTCCCAGCCGTGCAGCTTCACCACGAACTCGTCAGACGGGTGCTGATACTCGCCGAACGCTTCGAGTGCCGCCTTCTTCATCGCCAACACACTGGTGCCCTCGGCGAGCGTCATGGCGATGGTCTGCCAGAGCTCCGGCATCTGCACGCGCACGGAGATCGCGTTCGAGAGATCGGTGCCGAGTGCGACGACACCGGGGCGCGCACGGAGCACGTTCACTGCGGCGCTCACGAGACGACCTCGGCGGCCGCCGGCGGCAGCGACGACAAGAACTGCGCGACCTGCGCGTCGAACATGTACGACGAGCCGGTGACCGCGGTGCTGCCGGCCTCTTCGGTGGCGGCGATGACGATCTCCTCACCGCCCTGACCGCGCAGGCTCATCCAGTTCGGCCCCTCCTTCTCGAGGAAGGCCGAGTAGATGCCGGAGCCACGGGCGAAGAACTCCCGCGCGCTGGCGAGCACGACCGCGGCGGGAAGGCTGGTGCGATGCTGTTGGAGCGTACGACCGGACTGATGATGTCTCACGGGGGGTGTCCTCTGGTGCGGCCGGGTAATGCGACTGGTCCTTCGACACGCGCTACGGGAATACGGTTCGCGACGTTGACCGAAATCTATCACGTCGGCTCAGGGAGGGACGGCGGGGGCGAGAGCTCCTCCAAGGCAGCTTCGGCACGGCGGAGCCGGTCACGCAGGGCGCTCTGTTCGGCCATCACCGCCATGAGGTCGGCGACGGCCCGGAGCAGCGTCCGGACCTTGGTCGACGGGATGCCCGCCTCGACGAAGTAGAAGGTCGCCGCGCCTTCCACCCGGGTGTTGGTGACCAACGGCAGTGAGATGAGCGCGCGGAACCCCAGCTCACCGGCGACCTCCTGCCAGTCCTCGAGCGTGCGGTCGGCGAACACGTCGGGGACCTCGATGGCCCGGCGCTCGGCCACCGCCTCGCCACTCGGTCCGAATCCGATCCGGACCCGCATCTCGCCCAACCAGGGCCGCCAGCGCTCGGGCCAGCCATAGGCCGCTGTGAGCCGCATCAGCTCGCTCGCGCCGTCAAGGAGGAACACCGAGGCCAGGGACGCCCCCACCACCGGCGCTGCCCGGTCGAGCGCAAACTGGAAGGCTTCCTCGCCGCGCTCGGCCCTCAGCAGGCTGTGCGCGATGTCGCGGATGAGCGTGATCTCCGCCTCGCCCGTCGCGACCGCGGGGGCCGGCGGCGACGGTTGCTGCCAGATCTTCCGGCGCGGTGCGGCCATCAGGGCAAGGCCAACTGTTCGGCGATCCCGGTCACGAACCGGATGCCGAAGCCGAACGCGCTCAGCGGCAGGCGTTCGTCGTTGCCGTGCATGCGTTCCTCGTCGGGCATCTCGAGCGGGAACGGCAACAGACCGTAGGCTTTGATCCCGGCGCGACGGAGATCGGCGGAGTCGGTCGCACCGGTGGAGAGATACGGCACTACCACGATGCTAGGCTCAACGCGCTTCGCCGCGCGCTCGACCGCGGCGAAGAACTCGTTCTCCGCCGACATCGCCGGCGAGTCGGTGCCGCGACTCGAGATGGTGAAGGTCACGCGCGGGTCGTTGACCGCACGCTGCAGTCGCGCGACGGTGGAATCGATGGATTGCCCCGGCAAGGTGCGGATGTTGAGCGTGGCCTTGGCATCGCGCGGGATGACGTTGCTGCGGATGCCGCCTTCGATGATGGTCGGCGAGATGCCGGTGCGCAGCACGGCGTCGAGCGTCGGGATGGCGCGAAGCACCTCGGCGCCTCGCGTCACGCGCGCGGCGTCGCCCGAGGCCACATCGGACATCGCGCGGGCCTGCGCCGCGTCGGGCCAGATGCCGGCGAGCGACGCGAAGAAGCGCGTGGTGACCGGTGTGAGCACCGTCGGTTCGCGATGGGCGCCGATCGCCGCGAGGGCACGACCGAGCCGGGCGATGGCATTTCCGTCGAGCGGGATCGACGCGTGCCCGTCGGGCCCGTTCGCGGTGACCGTGACCACATGCGACACCTTCTCAGCCATCTGCAGCGCGACGTACTTCTTGCCGTTCGACATGATTCGCGTACGCCCGCCTTCGTTGAGCGCGTACTCGGCTCGGATGGCGTCGGGGTGATTCTTCAGGAGCCAGCCCATGCCGAAGTCGCCGCCGGCCTCTTCATCGGCGTTGGCGACGAAGATCACGTCGCGTGAGAGCGTCGTGCCCGCGCGCACGCGACGCTGCAGTGCCTTCATGGCCTGTAGGTTGGCGATGAGCATGCCTTTGTCGTCGATCGCGCCGCGGCCCGTGAGCACACCGTCGGTGATGATGGCCGCGAAGGGATCGACCGTCCACTGGTCACGCTGCACGCCGACGACGTCCATGTGGCCCATAAGGATGATGGGCGACTTGGCGGTGGTTCCCGTGCGTCCGCGGATGCGCGCGACCACCGCACCGCGGCCCGGCGCGGACTCGAACACCTGCGATTCGATCCCATCCGCCTTGAACAGCGAGTCGATGAACCGCGCTGCGGCGAGTTCGTTGCCCGGCGGGTTGGTCGTGTTGATGCGGATCAGCGCCTGCAACTGCTGCGTCGCTTCGCGGAGGATCGCGTCGTCGGCTTGGGCGGGGGCGTTGCCCGCGAGGAGAAGGGTCAGGGCGACGAGGACAGGGAGGCGCATATTCAGGTGCTCAGGAGAGAGGAGCCGCGTGATCGGAGCACTCCGTTCACCACCGGGGCACAGGGGGTGCTCTCGATCGCGCAGTGAGTTTCGCCTCCCCTGTGTACCCTGTGCCCCTGTGGCGGAGTCGCTTCGCAGGCGGCGCTGCGAACCCGTAGAATCACGCGTACAGCTTCTTCGCGAACGCCTCTTTGATCCGCACCGTCACCGCCCCCGGCACCCCCGCCCCGACCTTCTTCCCATCGAGTTCGACGATCGGCTGCACGTCGGTGGTCGTCCCGCACACGAAGATCTCCTCCGCGCGGTGCAGGTCGGTGAGTGACACCGGCCGTTCTTCGAAGCGGATGCTGTGTTCGCGGATGATCTCGACGATCAACGCCCGCGTGATGCCCGGCAGGATGTAGTGCGAGAGCGGATACGTGCGCAGCACGCCGTCGACGACCATGAACGCGTTCGTCGCCGCGCCTTCGGTCACCATGCCGTCACGGTGCAACAGCGCCTCGTACGCCCCGGCTTCCTGCGCCGCCTGGCGCGCCAGCACCGGGCCGAGGAGGTTCACCGTCTTGAGATCGCAACGCGCCCAGCGAATGTCTGGCATGGTGATGCCCTTCGCCCCGATGTCGCGCATCGCGAAGTTCGGCTTGAACACCGAGGCCGACGCGTACACGGTCGTGGGCGTGCCCGCGGGCGGGAAGTGATGCGTGCGCGGTGCCGCGCCGCGGCTCACTTGGATGTAGACCGTCGCCTCGCCGTCCGTCATGCCATTGTCGCGCACGAGGCGCTCGCACACGGCCTTGAGCGTCGCCGACTCGGCGCCGGCGTCGCTGATGCGCAGTCCCGCGAGGCCGTTCGCCAGACGGGCGGCGTGCGCGTCCCACGCGAACACGCGTCCCTTGATGATGCGCACCACTTCGTAGATGCCGTCACCGAAGACGAAGCCGCGATCCTCCACCGGGATCATCGCCTGCTCTTTCGGGACGTACTGGCCATTCAAGTAGACGGTCGTCACGGTCTCACCCGATCATGCGTTCGATGCCGGCGATCACAGGAGCGAAGGAGATGCCCTTCCCCGCGACACGCTGGGCCTGCTCCTGCGCCAACTCCCGCTGTCCGTGGCCGAACAGCTCGCCGACGATCCACGGGCCTGCCTTGGGATTGCGCCACCAATCCTCGTTGAAGCGCTCGCGCAGCGACTCGTCGAGCACCGCCTGCAACTGCCACGCACGCAGATACCGCGCCGCGTAGAAGCGCGGGTCGACATCCACGAACGCATCGGCGCGCTGATACCGGAATCCCGTCGCCCCGCTCAGGATCTCCACGAACAGATCGGGCAGCGCATCCCACGACACCGTGCCGCTGTGCAGTTCCGTCTCGTAGATGAACTTCGCCGCGTACCGCCGCACGAAGTGCAATTCCTCGAACCCCTGCGAATGCAGGAAGCGCGGGATGTTGTCCTTGCCCAGCAGGGTGTAGCGCGCGAGCCAGCCGGCATCCTTGAGACGATGGTCGAACAACATCGCGTACCCTTCGGTCACCGAGTTGTCGCCCAGCCAGCGATACTCGAATGGCAACGCGCGATCCATGTTGGCGAAGTGCAGCGCGTGTCCGAGCTCGTGCAGCAGTGTCATCCAGTCGTTCTGACCGCCGTGCGGGCGCAGGACGAGGTGCACGACATCGGGGATGCGCACCGGCGAGCAGAACGCGCGCGAGCGTTTGCCCGGGCGATCGGCGGTGTCGTACTGCACGCGACGGTCCGCATCAGGACTCACACCCATCTCCGTCGCCTGCCGGCGCACTTCGCGCTCCATCGCCTCGGCGGGGAAGTACGGATCGAACTCCGGCGTGCGCATGAGCGCGATCACGTCCGCGCGTGTCGCGTCCGCGCGCGTGATGCCGAGCCCCTGCTTCAAGTAGAATGGCAGCAGCTCGTCCCACATGGCCTGTGTGTCGCGAAGGAACGCCTCGCACTCCGCGCGCAACGCCGTCACGGAGACGCTGTTCAACGCCTCCCAGGTGGCGATGTAGCTCGGTGCGATCCCGAGCGTCGCGACGACGTCGTGCTCGCGTTGCAGGCGTTCCCGACGGATCGGCGCGAGTTCCGCCTCCACGATGCGCGCGCGCGCGTCGTCGAGCGCATGACGCTCGCGCAGGTCGCGCGTATTGGCCAGTGTGATCGCGACCCGCTGATACGGCTCCTCACCACCATCGGGCGTCCGCACGACGGCCGAGGCCTCCCACGCCATCTCGCGCTCCTCGATCGGAGCGAGCTCACGTCCGACGCGCGATTCACCGAGCCAGTCAAGCAGTAGCCGCGCCGCACGGAATCGCTCCGCCTGCGCCGCGTTGGTACTCGCGCCGTCCACCGGCGCGTTCTCGCGGAACAGGTCACGCGCGAACGTGAACGCTTCCTCACCGTACGCGGCGCGGTGCCGCTCGTAGATCGGCTGCAGATCGGCGCCCTGCTTGTGCCCCGCGTGCGCCGCGTGATACTCGGCCGAGACCTCCTCGAGGAAGGCCTCGCCGCGAAGTCGGAGTCCCGGCAGTCCGTCGCGCGAGAGCAGGCCCGACTCCGGCGCCTGCGGCGTGCGGCGGATGTTCGCGTCGACCGACACGTCAGCCCACCAGGCGCGACTCGGCGCGCACGTGGTCGGCGTCGAGGTACTTCGTGAGCACCTCCACCACCTTGTCCGTTGAGACGCGGATCTGCCCCATGTCGTCGCGGAAGCGGATCGTCACGTCGTTGTTCGCCGTGGAATCACTATCGATGGTGATGCCGAACGGCGTGCCGGCCTCGTCCTGCCGGCGATACCGGCGTCCGATGGCACCGGCCTCGTCATAGAATACGTTGAACTTCTTGCGCAGCGTCGCCGCCAGGCGCTCGGCCATCTCGGGCTGCCCGTCCTTCTTGGTGAGCGGGAAGATGCCGGCCTTGATCGGCGCGAGCGCCGGATGGAAGCCGAGCACCGTGCGACCTTCCGTCTCACCCGGGACCGCCTCCTCACGCAGTGCGTTCACCATGATCGCCAGCGTCACGCGGTCCGCACCCACCGACGTCTCGATCACGTACGGCAGGTAGCGCTTGTTGGCCGCTTGATCGACGTACTCGAGCTTCTTGGACGAGAACTGCTGATGCTGCGAGAGGTCGAAGTCGGAGCGGTTGTGCACGCCCTCGATCTCCTGGAAGCCCAGCGTGCCGCCGAAGTCGAAGTTGATATCGAATGCGGCGCGCGCGTAGTGCGCGAGTTCCTTGTCGGTGTGCTGATGGAACTCGAGGCGGTCGCGATCGAGTCCGAGCGAGAGGTGCCAGTCTAGGCGGGCCTGCTTCCAGCGCTCGAAGTGCTCCATGTCGGTGCCGGGCTCGACGAAGTACTGCATCTCCATCTGCTCGAACTCACGCGTTCGGAACGTGAAGTTGCCGGGCGTGATCTCGTTGCGGAACGCCTTGCCGATCTGCGCGATGCCGAACGGCACCTTCTGGCGCGTGGCCTGCTGCACGTTGAGGAAGTTCACGAAGATGCCCTGCGCGGTCTCGGGGCGCAGATACACCACCGCCGCCGAGTCTTCGACGGGGCCCATGAACGTCTTGAACATGAGGTTGAACTGCCGGGGCTCGGTGAGCTGGCAGTCGGTGTGCTCGCCCGGCTTCTTGCTCGGCTTCCGGGCGCACTGGGCGTCGGCGAGTTTGTCGGCGCGGAAGCGCGCCTTGCAGGCCTTGCAGTCGACGAGCGGGTCGGAGAAGCCGGAGACGTGTCCCGAGGCTTCCCACACGCGCGGATGCATCAGGATCGCGGCGTCGAGGCCTTCGACGTCTTCGCGTTCGCGCACCATCGCGTTCCACCAGCGCGCCTTCACGTTGTTCTTGAGCTCGACGCCCAGCGGCCCGTAGTCCCACACGGAACCCGTCCCCCCGTAGATCTCGGAGGACTGGAAAACGAACCCGCGCCGTTTGGCGAGGCTGACGAGCGATTCGAGGACGTCTGGACGCATGACCGGCGGGTGGGGTTCGGGAATCACGGAAAATAACACGCGAGCGGGTACTTGATGAGTTCAGTTTTTCAGGGGTTCGGGGAGGCTTCGGGTGCCTACGATGCGGGATGGGGGCACCACAGAGGACACAGAGGGCACAGAGGACGGCGGAGAACTGCTACTGCGTGACCACAGGGACACAGTGGACACAGGGCGCGCAGGGGGGCCGCGACCCGCGGGGCGCGTTTCGCTCCGCCATCCCAACCACAAATGCCAAGGGGGCCCGGCGGCGAGTATTCGCGCGCATGGCCCCTCTCGGCTCCCCAATCGAAGCAGCCCTCGTCCACACCGCGGTTGCAGTTCCCACAAGACGTTGCCGTTGCGGTGGCCGTTGTGGTGGTCGTCGCGGTGGCCCAGCCGTTGCCGTTCCCTGTGTCCCCTGTGTCCCTGTGGTCTGCAGTGGCCGTGGCAGTTCTCTGTGCCCTCTGTGCCCTCTGTGGTGACCGCCGTTGCAGGAGCCCCAAAGCAGGACTATCCCCTCCGCAGCCCCCGCCCCGCCACCGACATCGCGATCAACGCCCCGTGCCCCCTGCCGTTCTCGATGAAGACCTTGTTCGCATCGAACCCCGACGACAACACCCCCGCGATGTACACCCCGGGCACGTTCGTCTCCATCGTCGCGTGATCGTGCGTGGGCACACCGGTCTCCGCATCGATCTCCACGCCCAGCGCCGCCAGCAGATCGTTGTTGGGCGTGAAGCCGGTCATGAGGAATACATGCTGCGCCGGAAGGATCCCGGGCCCGTCATCACCTTCCAGATGCACGCGCCCCGCCTCGATCGCCGTGAGCCGCGTGTTCCACCGCACCTGAATGCTCCCTTCCTTGATGCGATTCAGCAGGTCGGGCAGCACCCACGGCTTGATGTTCTT
>JADYYN010000103.1 GCA_020853635.1 Gemmatimonadaceae bacterium | reverse complement strand
GTCCAGCAACACGCCACGGTCTGGTCGTCATGAGCACTCCAGGTCGAATCGTGCGGCGGGCTGGGGAGGCGCACAGAACGAGGTGCGAGCCGCCGCGGTGCCGGTGAGTCCGGCACCGACGGCTTGGCCAAAGCACAACGCGCGCCACGGGCGCACTGGGGCAATGTGGCGAGATATTGAACCGTCACTCAGTCTGCTTGAGGTGAGTTCCCGCCGAAGACACGGCAGTGAGTCTCACGAATGCCGAAGAGACGGCAGCCACGTAGCCACCTTCAGAGCCGCCGCACGACAGTACTGTGATCGAGTGATATCGGTTCATATCTCTTCTCGGCGGCCACGCCCACACCCTGTCGCGGCTTACGGCCCTGCGTGCCCCTGGCGCGAATCCGTCGCCGACACGCTCCGCTTCCACCCAAGAAGGACCGACACCGTCGACGTCAGGCTGGCATCATCTCGGACGACCGTGATACTGCATCAGCCTGTAGACACGGAGTGTGGCGACACGCACGTCACCGACTGAAGTGAGGTGCCACCAATGTGGGACCGCTATGACGCGCGCGATGACGACCGCCAACGTGATGATGCGTTCGGCCGATATCTCAGCCGTGGAAGCCGCGGGGCCAGTGACAAGCGCCGCCGTGACCTTGACGACAGTGAGGACCCACGCGATGTGTTCCTGCGCGATCTGGATCTGCCTCGCGATGACGCACGCGAGCGCGTGGACGAGCGCACGCGGAGCTACTCGCTGAATCACGACGACAGTCGCACGCTGGCCACCGTCGGTGCGTTCCGCGTCGTCGCGGAGCGCGACCTCGAGGGCCAGGGCGGCGGCGCGGCCAACGCCCGGGCCACGCTGCGCCACCTCGAACGCGAGGGCCTGGCCCGCACGTCCGCGCTGGCGCCGGGTGAGCGGGCGGTGGTGCTCACCGACCGCGCGCGCGACCTGCTCGAGGCGCATCGCATTGACCGTCCGGATCGCGAGCACGAACCCGGACAGGCCTTCTACGCCGGATTGCGCAAGCCGCGCGAGTTGACGCACGACACGGCGGTCTACCGCGCCTATGCACGCGCCGAGGCGCGCATCCGCGCATCGGGTGGACGCGTCCGGCGCGTGGTGCTCGACTACGAGGTAAAGCGCGACTATCAGCGGTTCCTGCAGGAGCGCAACCGTGGGCGGCGCGACCACGACGGCCGGCCCGATCGTGAGGTCGAGGAAGTCATCGCGTGGGCGCGTGCGCACGACCTGCCGTACTTCGACGACCAGGTACACATCCCAGATGCACGCGTCGAGTACGACGATCGAGATGGACGGTCGCGCCACGAGGATCTCGAGGTCGTCACGGCCCACTACCGCGGCGCCCACGCGGGTGCGGCGGGGCGCTCGGGATTCACTTGCTACCGGTCGGGCGGACACGGTGTCGGTGGACGCACTGGGGGACGACGCACACCGGATCCGCGGCTCGCGGAGGAGTTTCTATGATGTTCCCGACGGAGCCCGATCGCTGGACGCTCGACATCGCCACGGCGGGCCGTGTCGAGGCGGTTGCCGCGTTCGGGGTCACCGAAAGACAGGCACAGTTTCTCGTGCATGCCCTGCTACACGCCGGCGTCTTCGTGGAACGGCAGTACTGCCAGTTCGCACACATCGTCCACGGCCAGAAGAGCGCCGACTTCGTCAGGATGCTCGTCGAGCGCCGCTGGGCCACGCCGGTGGCGACGGGGCCGCTGCATCGCGGGCGGCTCTTCCATCTGCACTACAAGCCACTCTGGGCCGCGATCGGCGAGCCCGACAACCGGTTCCGCAAGGCCACGACCCATGGCCGCCTCATCGAGCGCGTGATGCTGCTCGATGCGGTACTCGACGAGCCCGATCTGTCGTGGTTGGGCCCCGCGATCGACAAGCGGCGTCACTTCCAGCGCGCGCTCGCGGGCCGCCTCGACCTGCGCGCATTCCCGCATCTCACGTTCCACGGGGACGGCGGCACCACGTCACGACTGTTCCCCGACAAGCTGCCGATCGGCGTGGAGCCGCATGGTCGTCGACACGTCCTGCTGTACCTCGTGACAGGTCCGTCGGCGATGGACTTCCGCCTGTTCCTGCTGCGACACACGGAACTGCTGCGCGCCCTCTATCAGTGGGAGATCCGGCTGCTGGTGCCACGCCCGCTCGTGGCGGCCACCACGGCGTATCTGCGAGCCGCGCGCGACCACCTGGCCAGCCCGCTCGATCCCGCCGTGATTGACGAACTGAAGTGGTTCTTCCCCGAGCAGGAGCGCCTCGCCCAGCCCGGCGCGGGTGCACCCGACGCTCGCTTGCTCCGCGACCGCAGCGCCTATCGCGCACCGCAGTTCACCGCCCTGTATCGGCACTGGCTCGTCGCACGCAACGACGCCTTCTGGTGCGCAGGCTCGCCGACGCTGGCTGATGCCATCGACCGAGGCGAGGGCCAGGTCGAATGCGTGCCGCTGACGCGGCAGTATCTGCATCTGTCGAACCTGGTGGGTGTGGCCTGACGCCGGGCGCGTGACTACGGCAACACGAGGAGGCTGGTCGCTTGGTCGTCGCCGAACGCCACGATGCGGGCGTGATGCTCAGTGAGGAGATCGGCAACCGCCTGCGTGCCGACGTTGCCCATCCGCAAGTGGATGACCTTGGGCGGCGCGCCGTAGAGCACGCTCATCCCGCTGAAGTCTTCGTCTTTGGTCAGGATCGCGAATCCGCGGTCGCGGGCAACGGTCCAGACGGCGGCGTCCGTGCCTCCGCGCATGCCGAGGGTTTCGACATGCACGCTCCCGGGGAACAGATCACCGACAGCGGCCACAAGCCGAGGGCTGAGGTTCTCATCGATCAGGAGGCGCACGGCTAGGCCGCGGGAGACGCGAGACGACGTTCGCGGGCCGCCGCGAATGCCAGCACCGCCCGGATACTCTCGGATGTCAGGCTCGGGAAATCACTGAGAATCTCGGCTTCGCTCATGCCCGACGCCAGGTACTCCAGCACGTCCTGCACCGTGATGCGCGTGCCCGCCACGCAGGGCTTCCCACTGCGGACGCCCGGCGTTACGGTGATCAGATCTTCCCAGCGCATGGGGCCAGCATAGACGCTCGGTGCACGCCCCGCAAGACCTTGTCGCGAGCACCTGCGAGCCTCGCGATCCCACCGCCCCTCATCCCCTCCCCCT
>JADYYN010000102.1 GCA_020853635.1 Gemmatimonadaceae bacterium | reverse complement strand
GCGCTCGAGCGACTTGGTGAGCGTCGCGATCTCGCTGCGCAGTCCGCTGGCGATGCCGGCATCGCTGGTGCGCAGCGTGGCATCGAGGTCGCGACCGCTCAGGGCGAGTCGTACTTCGTCGAGGCCGTCACGCTGCGGGTCGAACGTAAGGCGCAACTCGCCCACGGTCGGCGCGGGCGCTGCATCACGCGCCGCGATCATCTCGGCCGCACGTTCGGCGGCGAGTGTGCCGCTCATCGCGCTCGGCGCGGTGGGGCCGGCGAGGCTGTGCAAGCCACGCATCGGCGCGCGTGTGTCGCTGAGGCCGGACAGGAACTCGCGGTCCGCGGTGGTCAGCAACGACGCGCGGTGGGACGACGCCGTCATCGCCGACTCGCGCTCTGCGCTCCGGTCGCGCTCGCCTTCGGTGCTGCTGTTGCGGGAGTTGGCGCCAGAGTTGGATCCGGGGTTGGATCCGGCGTTGCTGCCGCGCGCCGCCGCGAGGTCGTCCACAGGGACGGTCTGTTCGTTCGCGAATCGCGCAGACTCGGCGGCGGACATCGTCTCGTTCGTCGCCGCAGCAATGGTCGGCGCCGCGGTCGGCTTCGCCTGACGTGAAGCCCACGCAGCAGCCGCGCTGAGCGCGCTCCCGCCGACGGCGGTGGCCGCCGTGTCGGACGTGGTGCCGCGCGGCGGCGCGAGAGTGCTCGTGGAGGGTGTGATGCTCATGCCGGGCATCGCCACGCGCGCGACCTGTGCTACGCGGGCCACCTGCGCGACGCGGGCGACCTGTGCGATACCGGTTCCGCTGGCGTACGATCCTGCGCCGAGACCGAGACGAGCAGCGGCGCCATCCCTTGCGTCCACTGTCGTCCGCGGTAGTTCCACATGGCCCGGATCCTTCGCGCCCAACGTGTGCAGACCCGCTTCTTTCGCGACGCGCTGGAGCACGTCGTAGCCGGCGCCGGTCCACCCACCGTCGATCTTGAGATCGGCGGCCTTGCCGCGCTCATGCTGCGAGTCGAGCGTCCACGTCACGACGTTGCCCGGCGTAGTGCGTCCCTGCGCAAACAGCGCGCGCTGGCGCGCGTCGCTGCGCACGGTCTCCACGAGTTCCACCTCGTGGCCCGCCTCGCGCATGGTGTTGATCACGGTGTTGAGTTTGCTCGCGAATGCCGGGTCGAGCCCTTCGGTGGCGGCGATCGCGCGCGCGGCCGCCGCGTTCACCCGGGCGGCACGACGCGCGCCCATGCGGATCTCGGGCCGGTTGTCGGCGCGGGTGTCGGCGCGGGTCTCGCTCACTGCGGTGTCGTCGCGGTCGCCGTGAGGCACGGCGGTCTCGGTCGCGTCATGCATCGCCGCGCCGGTCTGCGGCGTTGCACCGAACCGCGACGTCTGGTTCATGTCGGTCGACGGCAGCAACACGGGCCAGGGGTTCTCACCCGCCGACTCCACGTCGTCGCTGCTGGTCACGTCCGTCGTCGCCACGTCCGTCGCTGGCACATCCATCTTCGCGCCAGCCAGATCCTCGAGCGCCACCCGCTTCACCGCCGTCGGCATCAGCGTCGTCGGCCCGAGCATCATCGCGCCGAGCAGTGACGCGAACTCGCCCGCCGCGGTCGCATCGCTGCGCGCCGCGTCCGCACGCATCGAAGTCTCCGTGCCGAGCGGCGTGGGCGCCGCGGTCGGAAGCAACGAGACCGCGTTCATGGCGTCACCGGCAGCTTGGGCAGCAGCGCGAGCGTCGCCTGGAGCAGGCGCGCGGCCTTCTCCGGCGCGAGCTGGCTCAACACCAGTGCCGCCTGCTTGTCACTCATCGCCCCGAGTGCGCGAGCGGCTTCGGTGGGCTCGAGCTGTTCGATCGTCTTGGCCGCGTCGCGCGGCGACATCTTGGAGAGCAGGCGCGAGAGCCGCGCGTAGTCGGGCATCGAGTCCACCTTCGCGGTCGAGCCGTCCGGACCCACGCGGCCGTCGCGACGCAACGACACCGTCGCACCCGCCTGGGCGGCGACGAGGTTGCCGATGGTCGTCGTCCCCGGGGGACCACCACCACCCTTTGAAGGGCTCGCGCTGCCCGCCGGCGCATGACCGGGGTCGGCGATGTGCGGATCGTCGGCGATCTGTGCGCTGTCCGGCGCTGGCACGAGTGCGTGCGCCACTTCGGTCGACCCGGCCTTGGGACCGTGATCGGCACCGGCCGCCGCGTGCGACGTATCGCCGTGCGTGGAGTCCGCGTGCGTCGAATCCGCATGCGTGGAGTCGGCCGCCGTCGGCGCCGGTTTCATGAGCACCGCGCCCGCGCCGCCGCCGATGGCGAACGTCACGAGGAACGCGATGAGCGGGAGCATCATGGCTTTCATTTCACACCGTCCATCGGTTGATCAGGGGTTTGCCGTCCATGCCGCTGGATCGCGAGCGCGTCCATCGCCGTGCGTTCGGAGCGCGTGTTGGCCACGCGCCATTCTTCCTCTCGGCGCTCGCGCAGGCGCGAGATCACGCGTCGCTGCTGCATCGCCATGTTGAGATCGCTGCGGGCCTTCTCCACGGCGGCTGCCGTGGCTTCCACGGTCTCGGATGCGGCCTTGATGTGTACGTCGAGCGACGCGAGCACGCGTTCGTTCTGATGCAGTTGGCCCACCGACTGTGACTGGCCGTGCGCGCGGGCGAGATCCGCACCACTCGCGTTGCGCACCGCGGCGAGCGTGTCCATCGCGTTGCGCGCTTCATTCGCGGCTTCGTTGGCAGCACCGAGTCGCATGGCCACGGCCTGCTCGCGCTGCTCACGCAGGTCGAGCACGCGCTGGAGTCCGAAGGAGAAACGGCTGTTCGGTGCGGTCACGACGTCATCCTCGCAGTGCTAGGCATGGCGGGGTTCGTGGGAACGATCGGCTTGGGCGCCGAGCCCGGCCGTGGGACGGCGGCACTCGCACGCTGCCCGATGTCCTGCAGCAGTTGCACGGTGCGGTCGATCGGTGTGTAGTCTTCCGGCGGTTGCTGCAAGAGATCGAGCATCGGGCCACGCAGGTCGAGTGCGGCATCCACCAGCGCGTTCGATCCACGCTGGTACGCGCCCACGAGAATGAGATCCTCCTTCTCGCGATACGCCGCTTCGAGTCGCTGCACCATGCCCGCGTTGTCGCGCTGCGCGCGCGTGATCACATGGTCGCGCACGCGACTCTTGGAGTCGAGGATGTCGATCGCCGGATAATGCCCCGCACTCGCCAGGCGGCGCGTGAGCACGATGTGTCCGTCGAGGATGGACCGGCTCGCGTCGGCCACCGGCTCGGTGAAGTCGTCACCGTCCACCAGCACCGTGTACAGACCCGTGATGCCGCCGATGCTGCCGTTGCCGGCGCGTTCGAGCAACCGCGGGAGATACGCGAACACGGACGGCGGATAGCCCTTCGTTGTGGGCGGTTCACCGACGGCCAGGCCGATCTCACGCCACGCCATCGCCACACGCGTCACGGAGTCCACCATCAACAACACCTGCTTGCCCTGATCGCGGAACCACTCGGCGATCGCCGTCGCGACGAGTGCACCGCGCGCACGCAGCAGCGCCGACTCGTCGCCTGTAGCCACGATGATCACCGAGCGCGCGAGGCCCTCAGGCCCCAGCGCGTTCTCGACGAACTCGCGCACTTCACGACCGCGCTCACCGAGCAGCGCGATCACGTTCACATCGCTCTCCGCTTTGCGTGCGATCATGCCGAGCAGCACCGACTTGCCCACGCCCGATCCGGCGAAGATGCCCACGCGCTGGCCGCGACCGATGGTCAGCAGGCCGTCGATCGCACGCACGCCAGTGACGAACGGCGTGTCGATGCGCTCGCGTTGCAGCGGATTGGGCGGATCATTGGAAAGCGGCACGCGGCCTTCGAAGTCGATCTTGCCCAGGCCATCGATCGGCGTACCCAGCGCGTTCACCACGCGACCGAGCAATGCCTGCCCCACGCGCACGCCGAGGTTGCGGCCCAAGTCGGCCACGCTGGCGCCGGGATGCATGCCTTCGATATCACCGAGTGGCATGAGCAGCGCGCCACGTTCATGAAAGCCCACGACCTCGGCGAGCACGGAGTGATCGTCCGAGAGACTCGTGACGCGGCAGAGCGCGCCAAGCCCGAGCTCGAGTCCGGTCGCTTCCATCACCAGGCCGACGATGCGCGTCACGCGCCCGAGCGGGCGCAGACGCGGGACGTCGGCGAGGCGATCCTGAAGTGAAGGGAGTGAAGCAGAGACCATGAGAGGCACGAGTGGCACGAGGGTGTGGATGTCCACAGAGGGGAAAAGCAACTGGCGTGCCGTTCGTGACGCGGAGCACGCGATGTGCTAACTCGTTGTAGGAGTTGCGTTTGAAGGGCGGTGCAGGGGTCGCCGTCGCTTGCCTCTTCTCTCGGCAAGAATCGCCGAGCGGCAAGCGCGACCGGGCCGACTACGCGTCGGTGCCGCTGAGTTTGCGGTACATCTGCTCGAGGGCGAGGTCCACACGCCCGTCGATGATGCGCTCGCGTCCTTCCACCACGCAGCCGCCGCGCACGATGCGCGCATCGGCCACCCAGTTGATCTCCGGATAACTCGGATCGCCCGCGAGCAACGCATGGTCGGCAGGATTCAGACGCACGCGCAGGTTCGTCTCCTGCGGGAACTGCGCGAGCGCATCCTGCACGAGCACACGGATCGAAGACGGGTCGAGCATCACGTCGCGCTGCAGCACCTGCCGCGCGATGACCGTGGCGAGTGCGGCGAGATTCTCCTCGAGCACGCCCACGTAGTGTGTCTCGTGTTCGCTCACCGTGCGCGCCGCCTGGTTGGTCGCCGCGATCGCATCCGCGAGACGCCGTTCAGCGGCGGCATGGGCTTCGGCACGACCGGCCGCGCGTCCTTCTTCGTACGCGGCACGCTTGGCATCGGCCACCGCGCGCACGAACTGCTCCTGCATCTGTTCGCGCAGCGCCGTGAGTTCGTTGGCCGAGATCGGATGCCCGTGACGCTGCAGCGGTCGGTCGAACGGTCCGGCTGCGGCTGCCGGCTTCGCCACCGCCGAGTGATGACCGTGGTCAGAGAGTTCGGCGAGATCCCACGGCACGCTCGCCACCGGCGCGCGCTCGCGCGGCTGCGCGGCGATCGACGGGGGCGTGGTGACGCGACGCGGGGCGTTCATCTGACTCACTGCACGATATCGTCGCTCGCCGAGGCGAGCACGATCTCGCCGGCCTCTTCGAGCGTGCGGATAGTGGCGACGATCGTCTGCTGCGCCTTCTCGATGTCGCGCTTCTTCTGCGGGCCGAGGTTGTCCATCTCTTCCTGCAGCGAGGAGACCGCGCGCGACGACATGCCGCCCATGATCTTCTTGCTGAGCGCCTCGCTCGCACCCTTGAGGGCGAGGGCCAGCGTCTTGATCTCGACCTCGCGGAGCAGGCGCTGCACCGACTTGTCGTCGAGCCCGACCACATCCTCGAAGACGAACATGAGGTCGCGGATCTGCTGCGCGAGTTGCGCGTCCTTGAGACTGACGCCTTCGAGCAGCTGCTTCTCCGACGAACTCGGCACCAGGGCGAGGATCGCGGCGACCGCCTGCGGTCCACCCGACGTGCTGCCGCCCTGCGTGGTCTCGAGTTCTTCCGACCAGATCGACCGTTCCACCAACTGCAGCATGTCCGGCGACACCTTGCCGATGGTCGCCATGCGGAACACGACCTCGGAGCCCAGCTCGGGCGCGAGGTCCTTCAACACCGTGGCGGTCTGCTGCGGATTCAAATGCGCGAGAATGAGCGCGATGGTCTGCGGATGTTCATTGCGAAGCATTGTGCTGAGCTGACCCGGGTCCGCATTGCGCAACCGATGCAGGCCCGCCGTCTCGGCGAGCTGCGTCTGGATGCGCTTGAGGATCGCACCTGCCTGGGCCGGTCCGTACGCACGCTCGAGCACGTGCTGCGCGTACTGTAGACCACCGTGCGCGATGGAGTCCGCGACGGTGAGCAGATCCAGCCATTCACGCAGCACTTCTTCGGCGAGTCCTGCGTCGACTGCGGCCAGGCGCGCGATCTCCACACCGATCGCTTCCGACTCCTCGGGGCTGAGCGACTTCTGCAACGCCGCCGCCGACTCGGCGCCGAGCACCATGCAGAGGATAGCCGCCTTCTGCCGACCGGAGAGGTCGGTGATCTTGCTGGGTCGGACTGCGGTGGAGGCCATGAGTATCGCGAAGAGTCAGAGAAGGGAGCGACGCCGTCGCGTCAATCGCGCAACCACGCGCGCATGAGTTTGGCGGCCGTTTCCGGTTGCTGCGCCACCGACGCGAGCACCTGCTCACGCACGGGGTTGTTGGGGATCACGATCATCGGTGTCGGAGCCGGTCGGGCGCTTGGGGGAAGACTCCCCGCGGCAGCCGCGGCATTGAGTCCCGCCTGCTGCGCCGCACCGGCGAACGTGGCGGTGTTCGTCGCGCCCGCGAGGTACGCGTCGGACGCACCGGCAGTCGCGAGTGCGGTGACCGACTCCGTGCTCTTGCCGGCGGCCTTGAGGGTCATCAAGGCGATGATGAACGCGAAGACGATCCCCAGCGCGGTGAGCGCCGGGCGCTGCACCGACTGCAACGTCTCCATCGTGCTCGGCGGAGCGGCGGCGAGGCGCATGGGCGGCGCAGCGAACGGCAGCATGGAAACCGTCACCACGTCACCACGCGCTTCATCGAACCCCACCGCGCTCTTCACAAGCGTCTCCACCTGGGCACGCAGTGCCGCAGAGTCCATCGGCGTCACCGGGGTCGCTGTGGCGCCGCTGGCAGTGTCAGTGAGCAGCGCTGCCGGCGGGGCGCCGTCCAGCACGACCGCGACTGACAATCTCTTGAGCGATCCCACAGCAGACGAGATGCTCTCGGTGGACGTGCTGTTCACATAGGAGGCCGAGCTGTTGGTGGAGCTCGCCCCACCCTCGGCGCCCGGGATGATCTCGGCTTTCTGCTCGACGGCCACCGCCTGTTTGTCGGGGTTCACCGTCTGCGAGGTCCGCTCCACCCGGTCGAAGTTGAGCGACGCCGACACTTCGACCTTCGCGCGGCCGCGCCCCACCACCGGCTCCAGGAACTTCTCGGTCTTCGACTTGAGCAGTGCTTCCATCTCGCGCTGCATCTCCATCTGCTTGCTCGAGATCGACGCGATGCTGTTGGCTTCATCGGCGTCGGCGAGTCCGCGACCCGCATCGTCGACGATGTTCACGTGGTCCGTGGTGAGACCACCCACGGCCGACGCGACCATGCTGGCGATGCCCTTCACGACATCACTGCCAAGCGGCTCGCCGCCATCCGACACGAGCATCACGCTCGCTTCGGCGGGCACCGCCGGCGCGCCGTACGACTCCTGCTCCGGCAGCACGATGTGGATCTTCGACGTGCGGATGCCGCGCATGGAGTTGATGGTCTTCTCCAACTCGCCTTCGAGTGCGCGCTGGTAGTTCACGCGCTGCATGAGTTCGGTGGTGCCGAACTGTACGGAGTTGAACAGTTCCCAACCCGGACGGTCGGTCGAGGGCAGGATGCCCGCCCGCGCGAGTGCCACACGCGCCCGGGCTACGTCGGTGGACTGCACCTGCACGGAGTTCCCGTTGGTGCCGAGTCGGAACTCGATGCTTTCTTGCGCGAGACGATCGGTGATCGCGCCCACATCGCCGATCGGCACATCGCTGATGGTATTGACCCACTCGGGCGCGTTGAGCCAGCGGGCGAGACCGAACACGCCGATCGCGGCGGCGAAACCCACGGCGAGGATCATCGCGCGGCGGGGACCGCCGACTTTATCGAAGAGTTCCAGCAGGGCGGGGGGCATCTACGTCAGCTCTGCATGTTGATGAGGGAGCGGTAGGCCTCGACGACCTTGTTCCGCATTTCGATGGCGAGATCGAGCGCGATGCCGGCCTCTTCGCTCGCCGCCATCACGGTGTGCAACTCCACGGGTTCACCCGCGGCGAACCGCGTGGCGAGGTCGGAGCCGCGGTCGCGCGTGTCGCTGATCTCATTGATCGCGCGGGTGAACGTGTCCTTGAAGCTCGGGCCGATGTCGCCCGTGCCACCTGCGCCGGCGGCACCATCGCCGCGCTCGGGCAGGACCGGCACCGTGATGCCGCGCGCCTGGTCCTGCGCACGCTGCACGATGTTCGACATCGCGCCACCGAGGGGACCGATCGGGGAAGTCATGAGCAGCTCAGCCGCGGAGATTGAGACGACCGCCACGGGCGGGCATCGACGGGTTCTGGGCGATGCGGGTGCCGTAGCTCAAGGGACCCATGGCTTCGTCGCGGGCGAAGAAGGCGCGTTCGTCGGCCGTCAGCACTTTCCACAGCTCGGGGTCGGTGCCTTTGGGCGGGCGGAGGGCGCTGGGCTCGCTCGGCGTGGCGGGCGCGGCTGGCGTCTCGATCGCGGCCGGCTGGGTGCGAGTCGGGAAAGTCGTCCGCGGCTGGGGGGCGGGCTGACTGATGCCGTATGGGGTTCTGGAGATCGGCTGCATGTCTTGCTCTGGATGCGGGATGCGGGGGGAACTACGATGCGTGGTGACCGACGGTACGGGGCGCGGGGGAGATGCGGGATGCGGGGGGAGGGGACTGCGGAGCGGGAACTGCGGGCGGGAACTACGTGCTACTCAGCTCTCCCATCTCCCATCTCCCATCTCCCATCCCCCATCTGCACTTCATATATCGATCGCTCGGCGGAGCATGGCTTTCGTCGCAGCAAATGCGGTCGCGTTCGCGTCGTACAGTCTTCGCGCTTCCATCAAAGTCACGATCTCTTGCGTGGGGTCCACGTTCGGCATCCGCACGTAGCCCTGCTGATCCGCATGTGGGTGCGTCGGGTCGTAGATCAGAGCGCCTGGTGATTCGTCCTTGCCGACTCCGGTGATCCGCACGCCACCTTCACTCGGCGTGTAGTCGCCCATCGCCTGCGGGGCGGGGCCGTATGCGGGCATCGCTTCCATGGTCACGAACCTCCGTTGATAGGGGCCGCCCTCGACGGTGCGGGTGGTCTCGGCGTTGGCGAGGTTGGCGGTCGCGATCTCCATGCGGAGGCGCTGCGCGGAGAGTCCGCTGCTCGCGACGGCGAGTCCCTGGAACGGCGCGGGCGTCGGACGCTCGGGCGAGCGACCGGCGAACGCGAGCAGGGGCGGGAGTTGGTTTGCTTTGATCGTGGTCATCGGTCAGGGCTCCTATCGGTCGCGGATCGCGCTGCGGAGCGAGGCATACGCCTTCTCCAACAGCTTCGCGGTGGCTTCGAATCGCAGCTGTTCATCCGCAAGCGCGGCCATCTCGGCTTCGACATCCACAGGGCCGGTGACGCCGTCGCCCGGCACGCGCGGCCCCTGACCAGCGGCCGAGAGCGCGAAGCCGTCGCCGGTCATCGAGGCACGGGCCACCCGCGACTGAATGCCGCGAACGCGCGCCTGATTCTCATCAAGCGACGTCTTGAGCGTCGTGGCGGTGGTGGTTCGGTCGACCAATCCGAAAAGCATCGGGACTCCAGTGGACGGGGAGGGGGGCCGGCGGGTTTGCCGGAAACACCTCCCGCTGGCCATGCATAAGGCAGGGCGTGGGCCAAACCCGTGGGTGGGGGAACGCGAGCAGTTATCGGTGGCTAACATGTTGTTAATCAATTGCTTACGGCGCATTGCGCGCCGGCATCCCGCGCCGCCATCCTCCCCGAGTCCCCCGGCAACAATTGCCGAACAAGCAGTCTTTGCCGCACAAAAAAGGAGCCCGGCACCAAATGCCGAGCCCCCCAAACTCCCCTGTGCCCCCCTGTGCTCCCCGCCGTCCCCTGTGTTTCAGCAGTGCTCCGCAGCCCTCTGTGTCCTCTGTGCCCTCTGTGTTGAAAGCAGTTCGCCCCTACGCCTCGTCTTTGCCACTCACATTGAGCTTATGCCGCAAAGTCCTAACACTCATGTTGAGCAGCAAAGCGGCTTTAGTCCGATTCCCCTCCGCCCGCTGCAGCGCCGCCTGGATCAACAACTCCTCGGCGAGCACGGTATCGAGTGACGGCAACCAGATCCCATCGGGATCCGCCGGCACGGCCGGAGCACCAGCCAACGGCGCCACCACCGCGCGCACGATCGGTGTGCCGCGCATCGGCGTGGGGCCACCACCGCCGGACACCAACCCGAACCGCGCCGCATCGAAGTGGTGCGGCTGCAGAATCGGGTCGTTGGCGAGGATCACCGCGCGTTCAATCGCATGCTGCAGCTCGCGCACGTTGCCCGGCCAATCATAGTCCTGCAGCAACTGCACCGTCGCCGGTGAGAGCCCCTCGAACGTGCGCCCCACTTCCTTCGCGGAGTGCACGGCAAAGCGGTAGGCGAGCAGCGGGATGTCGTCCTTGCGTTCGCGCAGGGGCGGGATCCGGATAGGGATGACCGACAGTCTATAGAAGAGGTCCTGCCGGAACCGCCCGTCGTGGGCTTCCACCGCGAGGTCGCGGTTGGTGGTCGCGATGATGCGCACGTCCACCGAGAGCGGGCTGGTGCCGCCCACGCGCTCAAATCGCTGCTCCTGTAGCACGCGCAGCAGCTTGGACTGCAGGTCGAGCCGCATCTCGGAGATTTCGTCGAGCAGCAGCGTGCCGCCGTCGGCGCGTTCGAACGCACCTTCCACGCGCTTGAGCGCGCCGGTGAACGCGCCCTTCTCGTGCCCGAACAGCGCCGACTCGATCAGGTTCTCCGGAATCGCGGCGCAGTTGAGCTGGATGAACGGCCGGTCGCGGCGCGGACTCTCCTCGTGGATGGCGCGGGCGGCCAGTTCCTTACCCGTGCCCGACTCACCCTGCAGCAGCACTGTCGCGCGGGTGGGGGCCGCGGTCGCGATCACGTGCAGCAACTGCCGCATCTGCTGTGAGTCGCCGATGATCTGCCGCTCATGCCGCAGCGCCATGACCTCGCGGCGCAGGTGTTCGTTCTCGCGGCGCAGTCGCGCGAGTTCGAGCGCCGCCGAGACGGCCACCTCGAGCTGGTCGGCGCGCACGGGCTTGGTGATGTAGTCCACCGCGCCCGCCTTGATCGCCGCCACCGCGTGTTCGATCGACCCGTGCCCGGTGAGCATGATCACCGGCACCTCCACGCCTTCCTCGCGCAGGTACTCGAGGAACTCCAACCCGGTCATCCCCGGCATCCGGTGGTCGAGGATGATGAGGTCCAGCGACTCACGCTGGAGCACACCCAAGGCTTCGGGGATGTTCGACGCGCCGAAGGGCTGGTGGCCCATCCGGAAGAGCGTGTCGTGGAGGATCGCGCCGACCGTCGGGTCGTCGTCGACGAACAGGATTTGGGCCATGCGTGGGGCGAAGGACTCGAGCGGAACCGGGCGAGCGGCACACGGAACGACGACGTCGACTCAAGTGCCGGCCATGCCCGCCGACACTGGATTCAGGAACGTGTGCCCGGGAAGGAACTTCGCCCCCGTGCACGCCGCCCGGTAGTGAAGCTAGCGCGTCCCGTCCTTCTCGGCACCCCAGAGGTCCCGAATGCGAGTCACCAGTAACATCCTCGTGCGCGACCAGGTGTCGGCACTGCAGACCACCGCCTCGGCGCTGGCCCAGGCGCAGGCGCGCCTCACCACCGGGAAGAAGATCTCCACCGCGTCCGAGGACCCGGTGGGCAGTCGCGATGTGATGGCCACCGATGGCCGTCTGCGCGCCATCACCCAGTACCGCCGCGGGCTGGAGTCAGCCAAGCAGCGACTCGCGGTGCAGGACTCGGTGATGAACCAGGTCTCGTCCATCATGACGCGCGCGCAGGAACTCACCGTCGCGGCCAACACGGCCACGGTCGATGCCACGGCCCGCGCCGCCATCGCCGCCGAGGTGCAGGGACTGTTCGAGGAAGTCGTCGCACTCGGGAACACGATGGTCGAGGGCGAATATCTCTTCGGCGGACATCAGAGTACCGTGCGCCCGTTCGAGAAGACCGGCGGCGGCACCACGGTGAGCTACACGACCACCGGCGCCGCCGGTGAGCGCGCACTCGAGGTCGACGCGGGCCGCACCGTCGTCCCCACCGACGACGGGGCCACGCTCTTCCTCGACAGCGGTGTGCTCGACTCGCTGCGCGATCTCGCCGCCGAGCTCTCCGGCCCGCCGACGTCCGCCACCGCGCTGCCCGACATCGGGCGCGATCTCACTACCGCATTCAATCGTGTGCAGGAGCGTGTGGGTTCACTCGGCGCACGCGCGAACACACTCGATCTCGTCGCCGCCAACCTCGATGCGTTCGAGGGCAGCCTGCAGGTCTTCCGCTCTTCCGTGATGGACGTCGACGTGGAGCAAGCCGCCGTCGATCTCATCCAGCGTCAGAACGCCTATCAATCCGCCTTGCTCGCCAGCAGCAAGGTCCTCGCCCTCAACCTCGCCGACTACCTCTGATGACCGTTTCGGTTGCGTACTCGATGGCACAGCCCGTGCCGCAGCACACGTCCGCGCACACGTCGCGCTCGGCACGCCCGGTCAAGTTCCGGCGACGCAAACTGCACTCGCATCTCCTCGGCGATGTGATGGTGAGCGACGAATCCGTCCTGGAGTTCCCCGACGGCCTCTTCGGGTTCGCCACCTGCACCAAGTGGGTCCTCGTCGACGCGGGACGCCCAGGCTGGATGTGGCTGCATGCCCTCGATCATCCCGCTCTCGCATTCCTGCTCGCCGATCCGTTCGAGTCGTTCCCCGGGTTCTCCGTGGAGTTGAGCGTGAAGGACCTCGCCGCGCTCGATGCGCAGAGTGCGACCGAGGTCGCGGTGTTCGCCATCGTCACGCTGCCCATGGCGGCTGGTGAATCGATGACCATCAATCTGCAGGGCCCGGTGGCGATCGCGCTGCCGGCACGTCGGGGCAAGCAGCTCGTGCTCAGCGATGCACGACTCGGCGCGAAGGTGGCGATCGATTCGCCCTTCGTGACGGTCACTCAAGTCCTCGGCTGACCCGACGACACTGAAGCGTGAAGTCGAAGGCGGGTGACTGCCCGCCGCGAATACGGAGCACGGACGCTCCAACAACGTTCCAAGGGAGGAACACCAGCAATGCGTATCAACACGAACGTCGCGGCCAACGAAGCGTCGCGCAACCTGAGCCGCGTGAACATGGACGTGTCGAGCTCGATGGCGAAGCTCTCGTCCGGTTTCCGCATCAACAAGGCGGGCGATGACGCCGCCGGCCTCGGCATCGCGAACAAGCTTCGCGCCGACACCCGCGCGCTCTCGCAGGCCGCGAAGAACGCCGAGCAGGCGAACTCGCTGCTCTCCGTCGCGGAAGGTGGCTTGCAGACCGTCGGCAAGATCCTCGAGCGCATGAAGGAACTCGCCACGCAGTCGGCGTCGGACAATACCGACACGGCCGGCCGCACGGCGATCCAGGCGGAGTTCGCCGCGCTGCGCACGGAAATCGGCATGATCACGGCGACCACGAAGTTCCAGGGCAAGACGCTGCTCAACGGCAACTTCGGCAACACGGTCAACAGCGCGGTCGGCACCTCGACGGCCCTCAGTGCCGCCAACGGCGTGCACGAGGCCCGCATCAACGGCACCGCTGCCGGCACGTACACCCTCTCGGTCGACGTCGCGGACGAGCTCACCGTCACGATCGGCTCGCAGACGCAGACCTTGGCTGCCGCGGACGGTCGCCAGACGCTCACCTTCGACGCCTTCGGCCTCACGCTCGAGACGTCCGAAGCGTTCGACTCCGACGCGGTCGCCGGGCGCGGCGTCATCGTGGTCGCCGCCGGCGCTGACGGTGGTTCGTTCATGGTCCGCTCGTCGGGCGCCTACACCACCGACGACAACATCTCGCTCAGCAACATCGACGTGGACGTCACCGCCCTCGGCATCACGGCCTCGACGCTGGCGACCCGCGCGGATTCGCAGACCGCCCTGGGCACGATCGACACCGCGATCGGCACGGTCAACACCGCGATCGGCGAAGTCGGTGCCGCGCAGAACCGTATCGGCTACGCGCTCGACAGCGTGCGCGCGCAGATCAACAACTTCGCGGCGGCCGAGTCGGTCATCCGTGACGTCGACATGGCGGAGGAAATGACCAAGTTCTCCAAGAACCAGATCCTCTCGCAGGCCGGCACCGCGATGCTGGCGCAGGCCAACCAGTCGGCGCAGGGCATCCTGCAGCTGCTTCGTGGTTGATCCACTCGGACCAGACGGGGGTGGCGATCCTGCCGCCCTCGCCCTGGCCACTGTTTGACCCGCGTCCCGCATCGCCGAGCTTCCGCTCGGGGGTGCGGGATGACGGCCATACCGGAGTCCTCCAGTGACGGCACCCATCGGTTCCTTCCAAGGTCTCGCCAGCGGCATCCAATGGCGTGACCTCGTCGATCAGATCATCGAAGTCGAGACGGCCCGCGCGCTCACGCCCGTGAGCACGGCCCTCGGCGCAGAAACTCGTCGCATCGAAGGATGGGACGCACTCACCGCGACGCTCACCAAGGCGCGCGACGCCCTCGCCTCGCTCAAGGACGGCACGGCGTTCCGTTCCAAGTCCGCGACCGTCGGTGCCTCCACCACCGGCCGCGCGCTCGCCACGGTCGGTTCCATCGCCAGCGCCACACCTGGTCGCTACAGCGTCGAGGTCGACAACCTCGCGCGCGCCGAGAAGCTCACCGGACTCGGCGTCGCCGACCCGGTGGCTGCGCTCGGGATCACCGGGCGCTTCTCCATCAACGGGCGCGCGGTCACCATCGAAGCCACGGACTCGCTCACGCGTGTCCGCGACAAGATCAACGCCGTCAACACCGGCGCCGCACCGTCGCGCGTCGCGGCCACGCTCAGCTCGGCGAACGGCGCCACGCGGCTCGTGCTCGCTGCGGAGTCCACCGGCGCACGCGGCGTCGAGCTCGCTGACGACCGCAGCGGCACCGGCGGTACGAGCACCCTCGAGTCGCTCGGCTTCATCGACAGCACGCGCACGCTCAACACGGGCAGCGACGGCAAGGTGCGCTCCATGCGCCTCTCGTCCACCACGCTCGCGGCGGCGGCGGCGCTCGGCATCAGTGTGTCGCCGTCACCCGCCACCATCCTGGTGAACGGCCGCACGCTCACCGTCGATCTCGAGAACGACTCGCTCGCGCAGATCGTCGCGCGCATCAACGCGTTGAGCCCTAACGCCGCTTCTATTGAAACGGAGACCGAGGGTAGCACCACCTGGTCGCGCCTCGCCCTCTCGGGCGCCGTCGCCGGTGACGGTTCGCCGGGTGCGGATCTCGTGATGGAAGCGCTCGGCCTTCGCGTCGGCGGACGCGCCAGCAACGTCACGCAGGCCGTCACCTTCGGTGCCGCACTCACCGGTTTCGGTGGCGCGACCGCCACCGGCACCACGCAGCTCACCGATCTCGGCGTGGGATCCGCCGCTGGCCTCCAGGCCGGCGACGTGATCGCACTCTCCGCTACTGATGGCGCTGGCGCCGCGGTGACCTACTCGTACACCGTGAGCGGCACCGACACCGTCGATGACCTGCTCGCCTCGCTGCAGAGCGCGTTCGCGCCCGGCCGCGATGTCACGGCGTCGATCGTCGACGGACAGATCCGCTTCACCGACAGTGTGAGCGGCGACTCACGGCTCGCGATCAACCTCTCCGCTGGTCTCCAGTCCGGTGGCACCCTCGACTTCGGCTCGACCAGCACCACGTACGGTCGCATCCGCCAACTCGCCGCCGGCGAGGATGCACTCATCCGTGTGGACGGCGCCGTCATCACGTCGCGCAGCAACACGGTGACGGGTGCAGTCGGTGGCGCGACGCTCACGCTCACCGGCGAAGAGCCGGGCTCCCCGTTCGAGGTGAGTATCGCAGCCTCGCGCGATTCGTCCGTCGCCACCGTGACGGCCTTCGCCACCGCATACAATGAACTGGTCGGCGCCATCGCCAAGGAGACGGGCACCGACGGACGGTTGCCGTACTCCAGCAGCGCGCGCTCGGTGCTCGGCGCCATGAAAGGCATCCTGCTCTCCGAGCAGGTGGGACTCGGCGCGTCCACCGCATACACCCGCGCCAGCAGTGTCGGCCTGTCGCTGCAGAAGGACGGCACGCTCAAGCTCGACGCGACGGTCTTCCGCAACGCACTCGAGAGTGATCCGCTCGCCGTCGAAGCCCTCTTCATGTCGGCTGGCACCGCGGGCAACGCCAACGTGCAGTATGTCGGCTCCGCGTCGGTGACCCCGTCGTCAGTGTCGAATCTCATCGTCACGCGTGCCGCCACACGCTCAAGCGTGCTCGGCACGCCGTTCGCCACGTACGCTGCGGGAGGAACGCCGGCGTCGATCACCGTCACCTCCGAAGGATCCGGCGTGAGTGCCACCATCGCACTCGCCAACGGCGACACGCCCGCCATCCTCGTCGCCAAGCTCAACGCGGCATTCACCGAACAGCGAGTCACGGTGAGCGCGTCGGTGGAGGGCGGGGCACTGCGCCTCACGAGCACCGACTACGGGTCGCTCGGCGGCTTCACCGTCGCATACACCGATCCCGGCGCCGAGGACCCCGCCACACAACTCGGCATCGCTGCTCAGTCGCACGACACCGGACTCGACGCCGAGGGCACGCTCGATGGCGAAGCCATGACCGGCTCGGGCCAGCTGCTCACGTCGTTGCAGGGCTTGGTGCTGCGCTACACGGGTACCGACGACAGCGCGACCTCCGAGGTGCGCTACGCGCGCGGTCTCGCCGGCGGTCTGGCGGTCAGCGCGGACTCGGTGCTCAACGTCGACGGAGGCTCCGCCGCGTTGCAGGTCCAATCGGCCCGCACCCGCATCGCCTCACTCGAGAAACGCGAGATCGATATCCTCTCGCGCCTCGAACGCCGACGCGCCACGCTGGTCGCCGACTTCACGCGCATGGAAACCTTGCTCTCGCAGTTCCAAGCGCAAAGCGCCTGGCTCACGTCGCAGGTGACGTCGTTGAATGCGATCGCGGCGGGAAGAGCGGCGTCGTAAGGGCGGGACAACGGCAACGGCGTAGTGAGTAGTGAGTGGGAAGTGGTGAGTAACGACGATGCGGGGAAGGGCGGCCGGCCGAGCGTAGCACGCTCCCGCGCCGCCCTTCACCGTAGTTCCCGCTCCGCCGTTCCCGCTCCGCCGTTCCCGCTCCGCCGTTCCCGCTCCGCCGTTCCCGCTCCGCAGTTCCCTCCCCCCGCATCCCGCATCAACCCCGCGCCCCGTACCGTCGGTCACCCCGCATCGCCGTTCCCCGCATCCCGCATCTCCTCACATAAACAAGTCACCTGCCGATACTCCGAGTGTCCCCAATAAACCCACCGATGTCCTACGCCACCACAACCAACGCACGCCGAGGCGATCGCTACCGCGAGACCGCCGTGCTGTCCGCCACCCCGGGTGAGCTGGTCATCCTCGTCTACGATCATCTCCTCACCAGCCTTCTGCGCGGCCGGCAGGCGATGGTCGCGAACAATCTCGACGCCCGCCACACCGAGTTCTCTCGCGCGCGCGACGCCGTCGCCGAGTTGCTCGGCACGCTCGACCGCGAACGCGGTGGCCAGGTCGCCAGTCAGCTCAGCGGACTCTACACGTTCTTCCTCCGCGAGCTCACCACACTCGGCGTGCAGCCCGACCTCGCCCGCCTCGACCGCGTCATCGCGATGGTCCGCGACCTCCGTGAAGCGTTCACCGCCATTCAGCAGGGAGCAGTCAAGTGAGCATCGTCCAGACCCGCGGGTCCATCATGGCCGAGTACGCGCGCGGGATCTGCGAGCGCCTCGCCCAAGCCGATGACGCGCTCAAGGCTGCCGTCGCGGCGGCCGATCTCGATGCCCTCCTCGTCGGCATGGGCGAGCGCGAAGCGTCGCTCACCGCCACCGAGGACCTGGTCAGCGAACTCGACCTCTCTGGACTCTCCGCCGCCGAACACGCCGCCATCATCCGCCAGATGGTCCAGGCCCTCGAGCGCTCCCAAGTCGCCCAGGCCGCCCTCGAGTCCGAGATGTTCAAGGCCCGTCGCGAGGCGGCACGCAGTCTCAACCAACCGATGCCCCGTCCTCGTCTGATGGAACGGTCTGGCTACGGTCTCTCCCTCTCCCGGAAAGTCCTGGGGCAGGCCGGCTGATTTTGCCGGTTAAGTCGCTGTCGGCCCCGCCGATACTGCGATTCATAGGAGGCTTACCATGACGATCCAGCCCAGCAGCCCGAACCGTCCCCGAATCGAGGGGCCGACTCCGGCCAGGAACAGTACCCCAGTCGCTCGTGTGAGCGAAGACACCCCGTCGCGCACCGCCGAGGCAACTCTCAGCGGTCATCGTGACGTGCTCGACTTGTCTCCCGCGGCGCGCGCCCTCGTGGCCCGCACCGAAGAAGACGCCACGCTCTCCGCCGAGCGGATGCTCGAGCTACGCAATCGCGTCAGCGACGGCACCTACAACTCGCCCGCCGTCATCGACGAGCTCGCACGTCGCATGCGGTCCAGCGGCGACCTCCGTTGATCAGCCCTCTCTCTCTTCACCGCGCCACCTCCCGAGCGAACCATGCGTTTCCTCGTCGTTGATGACTCTGCGACCATGCGTCGCATCATCGTGAACTCTCTCGACCGCATCGGCTACAACGATGTGGTCGAAGCGGACGACGGCGCCAGCGCGCTGGCCAAGTTCGCCGAAGGGGGCATCAGCTTCATCATCACCGACTGGAACATGCCGCAGATGAGCGGGCTCGACTTCGCCCGCAACGTCCGCTCCCGTGCCGATGGCGCGACGATCCCGATCCTGATGGTCACGACGCGCTCCGCTCGTGAGGACATTCTCGCGGCCGTCGAAGCCGGCGTGAACAACTACGTCCTCAAGCCCTTCACCCCGCCGGTGCTCAAGGAGAAGATCGATGCCGTTCTCTCCGTGGCCGCCGCTGCCTGACCGGAGGACGTTCGTCCGATGGCACATCCCGCACAATCCCATGATGACGTCCTCCATGCGACCGACACGGCGTTGCGTCTCGTGAACCAGGCACTCGGTGACCTCGGTACGGCCGAAGGCCTCGCGCGTGTCGCGGTGCCCATGGCCGAGAAGGGCGCGCACGGCAACGGGTCCCTGTTGCAGCTCGCCTCCACGCTGCTTCGTGCCTACGCCGAAGTCGCGTCGCTCCTCGATCGCATCAAGCAGAGCCGCGGCATCCTCCAGGAAGCCGCCGACGCCCGCCTCGAGCAGATGAACAAGAAGCTCTCGGCCGTCACCACGGCGACCGAGATGGCGGCCACCGGCATGCTCGATGGTCTCGATCGCGCCATCGCCGTCGTCACCGAGCTCGAGCAGGAAGCCGAGGAGTCGCAGGATCTCGTCCGCCACGCCCGCTACACCGCGCTGCGCGAAGAGCTCTACGGCGTCATGACCTTCATCCAGTTCCAGGACATCACCAGCCAGCAGCTCGGGTACGCGGCGGCCGTCATCAACGACACCGAGAAGCGCCTCGAGCAGCTCACCGGGCTCTTCGAACCCTTCGCGGCCGATGTCAGCGCCGTCTCGGGTAACGCGGTACCGCACTCCGCACCCAAGCACTTCGACCCCAACGCCGTCGCCGACAAGACGGACTCGCAGGCCTTCGCCGATTCGCTCTTCGGCCGCTGAACGGACACTGCCATGGCCACGCTCACGATCGACGACGCCATTGCGGCGTTCGTCGCCTGCGAACCCGGTGACGAGGCCGCGCGACGGAAACTGCGCGAGCGACTCTGGACCCTCGTCGCCGATCGCTCACTCGCCTCACCCATCCGCACCGCGCTCGCCGACGCCATCGCGATCCTCGACGATCCCTCGGAGTTCAAGGGCGCCAAGGAGGCCGACGGTCTCGAGAAGGTGCGCCAGGCCCTCGAGGTCGCGGTGGATCACGCGGAGTGTGGTGACCGCGCGATGAGTGAGAACGAGCCGGCCAGCGCCCCCAAGGAGCTGCTGCCCGAACTCGCCATCGTCAGCAAGTCCGACGCGCCGGTGCTCACCATCCCCGACGACGCCGACCGCTCGCTCATCGAGGACTTCATCGCCGAGGCGCGCGAGTACCTCGAAGGCGCCGAGGCTGCGTTGCTGCGTCTCGAGTCCACGCCCGACGAAGGCGACGCGATCAACGACGTCTTCCGCGCGTTCCACACCATCAAGGGCACGTCGTCGTTCCTGGGCCTCGCCGCCATCGCCGGCTTCGCACATCACGCCGAGGACATGCTCGATCGTGTGCGTGCGTCCGAACTCGCGTTCGCGGGTCAGGTGCCGGAGCTCTCGTTCCGCGCGGTCGATCTGCTCAAGACACTCGTCTCCGCCATTCCCGCCGCCCTCGCCGGTGCCGCGCCCGCGTTGCCCGCTGAATACGAGGCGCTGTCCCACGCGCTCTCGCATCCCGAACGGGCTGCCACGCCCATCCGCGTCTCGGCCGACGTGCCGGCCGACGCGCCCAAGATGCGCGCGTCCACCGCTGCCTCCGTCCCCACCGCCGAACCGCTCGTCAAGGTCCGCACCGACAAGCTCGATCGCTTGGTCGAGATGGTCGGTGAACTCGTCATCGCGCAGACGATGATGATGCAGGACGGCGTGGTGCGCGACGCAACCAATCACAACCTCGCGCAGAAGGTCCGCCACGCCGACAAGATCGTGCGCGAACTGCAGGACCTCTCGCTCGGGCTCCGCATGGTGCCGCTCAAGGGCGCCATCACCAAGCTCGCGCGTGTGGTCCGCGACCTCGCCACCCGCAGCGGCAAGCAGATCACCTTCACCGTCGCCGGTGAGGACACTGAAGTCGATCGCACACTCGTCGATCTCCTCGCCGACCCGCTGCTGCACATGGTGCGCAATGCGGTCGACCACGGCATCGAAGCGCCCTCGGAACGCCTCAAGGCCGGCAAGCCCGCCATGGGCACCGTGCGCCTCGAGGCCAGTCAGGCCGGTGATCGTGTGCTCGTCAAGCTCATCGACGACGGCCGCGGCCTGCAGCGCGACAAGATCGTCGCCAAGGCCATCGAGAAGGGCATCATCACCTCCGCCGACAACATGTCGGACACCGAGGTGTTCGATCTCATCTTCGCGCCCGGCTTCTCCACCGCCGACCAGGTCACCGAAGTCTCTGGCCGCGGTGTGGGCATGGACGTCGTGCGACGGAACCTCATGGCCATGCGTGGCCGCACGGTCATCACGTCCAAGGCCGGCTTCGGCTCCACGTTCACCATCGAGCTCCCGCTCACGCTCGCCATCACCGATGGCATGATCGTCCGCGTCGGCGCCGAACGTTTCATCGTCCCCACCGCGCAGATCCGTCGCTGCTTCCGTCCCGAGCCGAGCGCGGTGTTCACCGCGCAGGGCAAGGGCGAGATGGTGCAGACCGCCGGCGAAGTGCTGCCGGTCGTGCGCCTGCATCGTGCGCTCGTCGTGCACGGCGCGCAGGAAGGTGTCGTCGACGGGATCCTCATGGTGGTCGGCGACGGCAACAACCGCACGGCCTTCCTCGTCGACGAGCTCCTCGGCCAGCAGCAGGTCGTGGCCAAGCCGCTCGGCGACGCGATCGGGCGCGTGCGCGGTCTCACCGGCGGCGCCATCCTCGGCGACGGCCGCGTGGGGCTCATCCTCGACGTCGACGAGCTCGTGCTCGCGAGTCGGGGCACCAACGGCGTCGTGCAAGCGGCCTGACGCGCCACCGAGATGGGAAATCGCCGGTCCGGCCGATACTGAATCCAACGCTCCGTTCAACCTTCTGCGGCTGAGTTTCCCATGACCGCCCCCGTCGCCGAAACCACCGCCACCCGCACCCTGGGCGGCAAGTATCTCACCTTCGTGCTGGCGAACGAGGAGTACGCGTTCGAGATCCTCACGGTGCACGAGATCATCGGCATCATGGCCGTCACGCCGGTGCCGCACAGCCATCCCGTGATCCGCGGTGTCGTGAACCTCCGTGGCAAGGTCATCCCCATCGTCGACCTGCGCCGTCGCTTCGGCATGACGCCGCCGCCCGAGGGCGAGACCCCCGAGACCTGCATCATCGTGCTCAACGTGCGCAACCTGCTCGTCGGCATCGCCGTCGATGCCGTCAGCGAAGTGCGCATGATCAACGAAGCCGAGATCGAGCCGCCGCCGGCCTTCGGCAGCGACGTCGACACCTCCTGCCTGCTCGGCGTGGCCAACTCCGAGAGCAAGGTCCGCATGTTGCTCGACGCCGAGAAGGTGCTCGCGCTCGACGTCATCGCATCGCTGTAAGAGGGCGGCTCTGTGACCGCCTCCGCCTCCGCACTCTCCGCGGGGCCTGACCTGCGGCTGTCCGCCGCGGACTACGGGGCCGTCGCGGAGCATCTCTACAGCCTCGCCGGCATCACGCTGCGCGAGGGGAAGGAAGCGCTTGTCATCTCGCGCCTCGGCAAGCGCGTGCGTGTGACCGGCATGAAGTCGCTCAGCGAATACATCCATGCCGTCATCGACGGCGCGGTGCCCGCCGAGCTCACGCACTTCATCGACGTGCTCACCACCAACAAGACGGGCTTCTTCCGTGAGCCCGCGCACTTCGACTTCATGGTCGAGGAGCTGTTCCCGGAGTGGGCCGCGCGACGCAGCGAAGTGCGCATGTGGAGTGCGGCGAGTTCGTCCGGCGAGGAGCCGTACACGGTCGCCATGCTCGTACGCGACCACCTCCCGAGCGAGGTTGCCGCGCGCACGCGCATCCTGGCCACCGACATCTCCACGCGCATCCTCGACGCTGCGCGCACCGGGCGCTACACCACGCAGCAGACGCAGGGCATCCCGCCGGACCTGCTGCAGAAGTACTTCGATCGTGACGCCACGGGCGACGGCTGGACCGCGCGCAAGACGCTCAAGGACTTGGTGAAATACGCGCGACTGAACCTGATGGAGGACTGGCCCATGAAGGGCCCGTTCGATCTCATCCTCTGTCGCAATGTCATGATCTACTTCGACCGTGAGACGCAGGAGCGTCTCGTGAATCGCTTCGCCGCGCTGCTCGCGCCCGGCGGTGTGCTCATGGTCGGACACGCCGAGTCGTTGTCCGGTATCCGTCATTCGCTCGAACAGCTCCAGCCCGCGGTCTTCCGCAAGCGTGGTCTCCCGTGAGTGCGGTCCACAAGCTCTCCGTCGCCGGGCGCCAGTGCGTCGGCATCGCCGGCTTGCACGTCGCGACCGATCCCAACGCGGAGATCGTCACGTACGCCCTGGGCTCCTGCTTGGGCATCACCATGTACGACCCGGTGAGTCGCATCGCCGGACTCGTGCACGTGATGTTGCCCGAGTCCAAGATCGATGTCACCAAGGCCGCCAAGCAGCCCGGCATGTTCGTCGACACCGGCGTGCCGGAGTTGTTGGACCGCATGACCAAGGCCGGCGCCAGCCGTGCGCGTCTGCGCGTGGCCGTGGCCGGCGGCGCCTCGCAGCGTGCCGCGGGCAAGGATCACTTCCAGATCGGCGAGCGCAACATCCGGGCCTTCGAGCTCGAGATGCAGCGCATGGGTCTCAACGTCATCGCGTCCGACGTCGGCGGCGCCAATCAGGCGCGCACCATGACCCTCGCGACCGCCACCGGCTCCGTCGAGATCCGCTCCGACGGCACCACGCGAAAGTTGGTGCCGTGAGCGCGCCGCTGCCGGGTGTCATCCGCGTGCTCATCGTCGATGACTCGGCGCTGGTGCGTCGGCTGTTGTCGGAGGCGCTCTCGCGCTACCCGGACATCGAGGTCGTGGGCACCGCACGTGACCCGTTCGAGGCGCGTGAACGCATCGTCGAGCTCGAACCCGATGTGATCACACTCGACATCGAGATGCCGCGCATGGATGGCCTCACCTTCCTCGAGAAGTTGATGAAGGCCAAGCCCATGCGCGTGATCGTCGTGAGCTCGGTGGCGCAGGCCAGCAGCGCCAACGCCATCCGCGCGATGAACCTCGGTGCGGTGCAGGTGGTGCCAAAGCCCGAGGGCTCGATGTCGGTACCCGACGTCGAGAAGTTCCTCATTCGGGCGGTGCGGCACGCGGCGATGGTCTCGCTCAATCGGTTGCGCGGTCCGGCACGTCGCATCGTGCCGCCGGTGCCCTCCAAGCGCGCCACGCTCACCGGTCAGGCCTCACGCCGCATCATCGCCATCGGTGTCTCGACCGGCGGACCGCCGGCCATCGAAGCGGTGCTCACACGACTGCCCGCCGACGCGCCGGGTACGGTGATCGTGCAGCACATGCCGCCCATGTTCACCGCCGCACTGGCCAATCGACTCGATGGGCTCTGCGCCATGCGTGTGCACGAGGCCACCGACAACGAACTCATCCGCGACGGTGTCGTGTACATCGCGCCCGGCGGCTTTCACCTCGTGGTGCGGCGCACCGCCGAGGGCTACGTCACGCACGTGAAGCAGGGCCCGCTCGTGCATCATCAACGTCCGGCGGTCGATGTGTTGTTCGACTCCGTCGCCGATGTGTGCGGGGCGAACGCCATCGGCGTGTTGCTCACCGGCATGGGTGCCGACGGCGCACGCGGCATGCTCGCCATGAAGGAAGCCGGCGCCTGGACCATGGCGCAGGACGAAGAGACCTGTGTGGTGTACGGCATGCCACGCGAAGCGGTGGAGCTCGACGCCGCCCATGAGGTCCTCCCACTCGAGCGCATCGCCGAGGCCATCACGCATCAGTGGTCGCCGCTCGGCGCACATCGGTGAGGAGAGACGCATGAATCGGCCCTACCCGTTGCCCACGCTCACCGTCACCGCGCTTGCGCTGCTGCTCAGCGTGGGCGTGACCTCCTGCCGTCGCTCAGCGCCTGCCAACGGCCCCGACGCACTCGGCAATGCCCCGACGATCAGTGAACGCGAAGCCCGCTTGCGCGCCGCCGAGGTGCGGCTCGAGCCGTTCCAGTCGGTGGATCACACGTTCCGCGACGCCAAGAGCTACCTCGCGCACTCCGTGCGTCTCACCGTGCAGGACAGCGCCGACTGGCGCGCCGTCTGGGCCCGTATCGTCGGCCCCCACAGCGACGCCCCGCTCCCGCCGGTCGATTTCTCCCGCGAGATGCTCCTCGTCGCTGCGATGGGTGAGCAGCCGTGTCGTGGGTACTTGATCAACATCGATACGATCTTCCGTGACGACGAGAAGCGCATCTTCGCTGTGGTCCGCGAACGCCACCGTGGGGCAGGGTGCGGGTGCCTGAACGAGGTGACGTCGCCGGTGGATATCGTGGTGGTGCCGAGGACGATTCGGCCGGTCACGTTTTTGGAGCGGCGTGAGTCGAACGTCTGCGAAGTGCGGTGAGGGATCGGAACTGCCTTCACCACAGAGGGCACAGAGGGCACAGAGCACTACTGAGAACGGCAACGGCGGACTGCAACGGCTGACCACAGGGGACGCAGGGGGCACAGGGGGGGCTCGTGTGCTGCTCAGGCGCTGGAGTGGGGGCGGTTGCTATTCTTTGGGACCAGCACCGGCAGAATCAATGAACGGGCGGGCCGGAGAACTCTCCGCCCGCCCGTATGTCGTTCGCTGCGCACCCGAGTATGGCGCACACGCAGTGGCAGTGGCAGTGGCAGTGGCAGTGGCAGTGGCAGTGGCAGTGGCAGTGGCAGTGGCAGTGGCAG
>JADYYN010000101.1 GCA_020853635.1 Gemmatimonadaceae bacterium | reverse complement strand
TCGTCCTCGGCGAGTTCACCGAGGCGTTCGAGGACTACATGTCGGACGAGATCAAGGACGCGATCATCTACGCCGGCGACCCCAAGTTCTTCCTCTTCGGCACCGACTGGCCGATCTGCTCCATGACCTCGTACGTGAAGTTCGTGAAGCAGCTCGGGCTCAGTCCCGAGGCATACCACCTGATGATGTACGAGAATGCGCGGCGGCTCTTCAAGCTTCCCCTGCCCGCAGTCCCTGCGAACTAGATCAGTCCGCAGGGCATGTCGGTGCGTGAGTCATGGAGTGACAGCACCGCGGCCCATCGGCTCAACGCGCCACGTTCGATCGCCGCATCAACCACGCCCCGGCCACACAGAGCGCACCACCGGCCACGGCGATCACCGCGACGCGTTCCCCACGAACGAGCACGCCGAGCAGCAGCGCCACCGGCGGGATCAGGAACGCCGCCGCCGACGCCTTCGTCGCGCCGAGTCGGCCCGAGGCCACGGTCATCACCACATGCGCCGCCCCCGTGCCGAGCGCGCCGAGACCGAGCAAGGCCAGCACCGGGCCTAACGACCACTGCGCCTGCAGCACATCGCGGAAGCCAAGGGGCAACGTGAGCGCGAGCGCGACCATCTGGGCACGCCAGATCACCGGCAGCGCGCCATACTTGTGCTGCAGTGGACGCGCGATGTTGGGAGCGAACCCGTACGACACGCACGCGATGGTCACCATCGCGATCCCCGCGGCCCTACTCGCACTCCCGAGATCGGGCACCGCCATCATCACCACACCCACGAGACCGACACCGAGCCCTGCGATCACGCCGCGCGCAGGAAGACGCCGTGCGATGATCGACGCGATGATCGCCGTCGTGAGTGGCACTGACCCGTTGAGCATGCCGGCGATCGCCGACGAGATCCGTTGCTCCGCGAACGGGAACATCGAGAGCGGAAAGGCCATCCATAGTAGACCGAGCCACGCGATCTTCGACCAGTCCTTGCGTTCGATACCCTTCCACGCGGCGGGGAACACGGCGAGCACCACGAAACCGATCGCGATGCGCAACACCGTCACACCCATCGGCGCGACGGCCTTCAATCCTTCGGCGATGAACAGAAAACTCGCGCCCCAGATCACCCCCGGCACAGCGATCAGCGACCAGTCGGCGAGCGCGGCCGGGCGTTCGGCGGGAGAAAGCACGGGTGCAGCGGGCGACACCGATGACACGGACGACACGGACGACACGGATGACACAGACGACTCCAACGGAAGGATGATCGCACACGGCGCTTGACCTCCGACGAATCTCGCTGCAGACTGGTCATGATACCAGTTCCAGTTCCGGAGCAATATTCTTGACCAGTTCCCCGCTCGACCTGCTCCTCAGCATGCAACGCGGCAGCGGCCGTACCCTCGGCCGACAGCTCGAGGACCAACTGCGAGCGCTGATCCGCGATGGCTCGCTGCCGCCCGGCGCGCGCCTCCCCTCCACGCGCGACCTCGCCGGTGAACTCGGCATCTCGCGCCCGGTGGTGGTCGAGGCGTACGGGCAGTTGGCGGCCGAAGGCTTCCTGAGTGTGCGACAGGGCGCGCGCCCGCACGTCTCGGACTGTGTCGGGCCGGCGACGGCATCCCGCGTGCGACGTGAACCGCCCGCCCGTGAGCCGCGGATCGATCTACGACCTGGCGTCCCGGATCTCTCGGCTTTCCCGCGCGGCGCTTGGCTGCGCGCCACACGCGACGCGCTGCGCCACATGCCCGATGCCGCGCTCGGCTACAGCGATCCGCACGGTGCACTCGTGTTGCGACAAGCGCTGGGCGAGTACCTCGCACGCGTGCGCGGTGTCGACGTGGATCCCGCGCGCGTGGTCATCACCAGCGGCTGGGCGCAGGGGCGCAGTCTGCTCCTTCGCGCGCTGCGCGCTGGTGGCGCCAAACGCATCGCGATCGAGGATCCGTGTTTCGTCGAAGCGTGGGATGTAGTCGAGCGACTCGGCCTCAAGCGGATCCCGGTGCCGGTCGACGATGACGGTCTCCGCGTCGACCTGCTCGACCAGCTCCGACCCGACGCCGTGATCGTGACGCCCGCCCATCAGTACCCGAGCGGCGCGGTGCTGTCGGGTGAACGACGCGCGGCACTGCTCGAGTGGTCCCGTCGTCGCAACACCGTCCTCATCGAGGACGACTACGACGCCGAGTATCGGTACGATCGGGCACCTGTGGGTGCGCTCCAGCCACTCGACCCCGAGCGCATCGTGTATGGCGGGACGGCGAGCAAGACGCTGGCACCGGCGCTCCGGCTCGGATGGCTCGTGCTGCCGCCGCGGCTGATCGAGCCCGTGCAGGCCGAGCAGCGCAGCGCCGACTTCGGAGTGCCACGCATCGAGCAGCACGCGTTTGCGGAGTTCCTCGCGCGCGGCGAACTCGACCGCCATCTGCGACGGATGCGCAGCACCTATCGCGCGCGCCGTGATGCGCTGGTCGCGGCGGTGGAGCGGTACATGCCCGAGGCGTCCGTCTGCGGTATCGCGGCCGGACTGCATGCGGTGGTCCGACTCCCCAAGGGATGCGACGAACGCGCGACCGTGCGCGCCGCCGAGCGCGAGGGCATCGCGTTGAACTATCTTGGTGCGTACGAGATGACGCGGACGAAACGGCTGCCGGCGCTGATCATCGGGTATGCGCGCAGTGCGGAGCCGGTGATCACCGCAGCGATCAAGGAACTGGCGACGCTGATCGTGCCGCAGGCCACCCGTCGCCCGAGCCCGAGACCCTCCATGCGCTCGTCGATCACCCGCCTCGCCCTGCTCTTCCTGAGCGCCTTCGCGGCCCCGGCGCTCGGCGCCCAGCCTCCGGCCGCGACCGCTCCCGCTACTGCTACTGCTACTGCCGCCGACCTCGCCATCAAGAACGTCACCGTCATCGACGCGGTGAACGGCGTGCGCAAAGCCCGCACCGTACTCGTCACCAACGGCCGCATCGTGGCGGTGAACGACGCCACACAATCGTCCACCGCAAAGACCACCGTGGACGGCACCGGCCGCTTCCTCATCCCGGGCCTGTGGGACTTCCACGTCCACCTCACCTACGACGCGCGCCTCAGCGCCGCGATGCCGGGCCTCTTCCTCAATCACGGCATCACCAGCATCCGCGACACGGGCGGTGAACTCGGCTTGGTCACCGCCGCCGTGCGCACCCTGCGCGCCGACAGTGCACTCGCGCCGCGCGTGTTCTTCGCCGGCCCACTCATGGACGGCGCCTCGGTCGTCTACGACGGCACCGGCCGCCCGCCACTCGGCATCGCGAACCCCGACGTCGCCGCCGCGCGCGCCAACATCGCGCGCCTCGCAGACGCGGGCGTGGACTTCGTGAAGATCTACGAGATGGTCACGCCCGAGGTGTTCGACGTGCTCGTCACCGAGGCGCGCGCACGTGGACTGCCGATCGACGCACACGTGCCGCTGGCGATGCGCGCGCGCGAGGTGGGCCCGCGCGTGCAGTCGCTCGAGCATCTCCGCAACATCGAGATGGACTGCGCGGCGCAGCCAGAGAAGTTGCTCGCCGAACGGCGCCAGCGCATGCTCAACCCCGAGGCGGTGTCGGGTTTCACACTGCGCTCCAACCTGCACACGCTGCAGCGACTCGCCGCCGTGGCCGCGTTCGACGCGCGCGAATGTGCGCAGGTGCTCGCCGCGATGCGCAACACCATCCAGGTGCCCACGCTGCGTCTCAACGCGATGGGGCTGCGCTCACCGTTCACGCGCAGCGACTGGTCGGTGATCCTCGCCAAGCTCCCCGCGGATGTGGCGGCCGAGTGGCGTGCGACGGGTGAGCGCACCGTGCAGATGGGTGCGCCGCCGCGCGACAGCACGTACGGCGAGTTCAGTCTGCGCCTCGTGCGCATGATGTTCGAGGCCGGTGTGCCGATCGGCGCGGGCACAGACACGCCAATCGGGTTCGCGGCGCCGGGGTACAGTCTGCACAGCGAGATGGAGATGCTCGTGCGTGCGGGACTCCCGCCCATGGAAGCGCTGCGCGCCGCGACGCTGCGACCGGCCGAGTTCTTCGGTCGTGCGGGCGAGATGGGGACGATCGCGCCGGGAATGTTGGCGGATCTCGTGCTGTTGTCGGCGGATCCGCTGGTGGACATCACCAACACCAAGCGGATCGAGGCGGTGGTGTCGAAGGGGCGGTTGTTGGACAAGGCGGCGCTCGCGGCGTTGGTGCGCTGAGCGCTCGCACGCCTCGGCCATGACCAAGCGGTTCCCGACCAATGGGCGCAGCGCTTTACGCGACTCAGCTATGGCGACTTCAGGCTCGCGTGCAGACGCTCGAACAGGGCATCGCGCGCGATCACCTGCTGCGCTTCCCGCGTGACCGTCGCGTTGCCGTCGAACAGCTGATGACCGTAGTGGCCGAACTGCGAGTGATTGCCTCCCGCGATCTCGACCCACCGCGTGTGCTTCGGCAGCAATGATCTGGTCGCCATGACACGCGCCATGGGAGCGACGCCATCGGCCGTGGCATATACTTTCGTGAAGGGGGCATCGAGTCCCTAAAGGTCATCCTACTTCGGATCGGTCGTTCCAAGAAGCACGAACGCGGCGTCGAGCCCATGATCTGTCTGCGCGAGCCGAGCGACCAGTGCAGCGCCGAGGGAGTGCCCGGCGATGACCCAATGCGCCACGTCCGGGTGTGCCGCGATCAGGGCCCGTGCGCGATCGAGCGCTTGGTCCCTGTGCGCCGCGAGCGGGGCGAAGCGGTACGGCAACTTCACGACGAGCACGGGATATCCGGACTCCGCGATCGGACGCAGCAGAGGGGCGTACGCGTGCGGATGGATACCGGAGCCGCAGATGAAGAGCAACGCCGCCTTCCCGTTTCGCGTCATCGGCTGGAACTCCAGCGCGGTGGGACCATCGACGACACGTACGGCCTGGGTGGCGCGAAGTGCGTCGTCCGGCAGACCCTGCGTGCGGACGGAGTTCGCCAGCCACGTAGACGACACGACCGCCCACAACAGGAACCCGCGCCGAATCCACCGGCGAGCGGCGTTCACTCGGGGCGCGGTGAGGGTGCCGTTCACGGTGTGCCCGGCGGCGTCGCGCCGCGCCGCGCCGCGGATCCCCCAACTGGCTGCTCCACCGTCTCGAGCAGCGCCGGGAGCAGAACGCCCGCCATCAGGGTGTTCACGGGCGACTCGGCGTTGAAGGCGCCGCCGGTAAAGACCACCACGAGATCGAGACTCGGCACGATGTACACTTTCTGACCGCCGTTCCCTGAGAGCATGATCGTCTCCACTCGTTGTCTCCCCGCGGCCGTTGCCACACCGTACCAGCGGTGCCAGATGCCGAGTCCGTAGTCGCTGTCGTCCACCGTCGACACCTTGGCGACCGCCGCATCGATCCAGGACGCCGAAACGACCTGGCGCCCTTGCCACACGCCACGCGAGCGGATCAACAGTCCGAGCTTGAGCATGTCGCGCGGCCGCAGATGGATCTGACCGAACTCGTTCCGTTGGCTGCGATCGAGCACGAACGCCCAGCGCCACTGGTCGCGCGCGATGCCCACGGGACCGAAGAGCGCGTCCTGCGCGAACTCCGGAAGGGGCTGTGCGACGGCGCGCTCGACCATTCGTCCGGCGGTCATGAACCCAAACGAGCAGTACCGTCCGATTGTGCCGGGCTCCGCGACAATCGGCAGATCCATGAAGGCCTGCGGCCAATCCGCCGTCTCGTACAGCTTCACTTCGTTGCCGGGTGACGCGCCATCGCGATCGTTGCAGGCGAGCCCGGACTGATTGCTCAGCAGGTCGCGGAGTGTGATCCGCTCCTTGCGCGCGTCGGGATTCGCGGTGGACGGGTAGCCGAGCCGCGCGATGACCGGCTCGTCGGCACGCAGCCGCCCGCGGTCGATCGCCGCGCCGGCCAGCAGGGCGATCACGCTCTTCGTGAGCGAGCGCATCTGGTGCGGCCGCTCGCGATCGTATCCATAGAAGTACTCCTCGAGCACCAGCGCACCCTTGTGGTGGACCGCGATGGCTCGCACGTCCGGGTACGTGCCGTCGAGCACACCGTTCACCACCTGCTCCGCCACCGCACAGGTCAGGGTGCCTGATCCCATCGCACCGACTCGGATGCCATCATCCGACGCGGACGGTGCCGTGCAGCGATAGGGCTCTGGACGCCCATCCGGACCCGGCGGCCGAGGCACGAGGAGCTTCCTCGCCTCGGGAGCGATCTCGGTGGAGAGGCGCGCGAACGTCTCACCGCTCTCCTTGAACGCGACGATGCGGTTCGTGCGGTCGCGCACGAACGGGATGCGATCACCGCCGGGGTTCGCGAATGTATCCTTAGCCACGGCGCGCAGCGGATACTTCGCTTCTCCGATCAGGGCGACGAGCCGTTCGCGGTCCGCGACCATGATGAGCTGGCCTCCGTCGCGGTAGCGATACAGTCCTTCGTACTCAGACAATGCCGCCGGTCGCTCGATCGCATCACGGCCGATCTGCGCCTGCGCCAAAGCCGACGTCGCACTGAACAGGGTGAAAAGGCCCACGGCGAGAACTCGGAGACTCATGCGCGGCATGCGGGATCCTGTGGCGTGTGAGAAAAGTGGCGGCAGAACCGCTCACGGTGTCCGTCGGGCGAAGAACCTCAGTAGCGCCTCTGTCACGTCGGCGTGCCCCATCAGGGCATGCGACGCTCCGTCGATGATCAGTACCCGTGACCGCGGCAGGCCTTCCGCGACTTCACGCGCATTCGCCGGTGGGGTACGACCGTCATAGGTTCCCGCGACGAGCAAGGTCTCGACGTCGGATTGTACGACGGCACGGAATGCGTCTGGCAGCCTCGGCAGTCCCGGCACATCGCAGATCCACGGCAGTGGAAACGACATCGCTCCTCCCAGCACACCCGACGGCATGCGGCTGATTCGCGCGAGGCGCGCATCGGAAATGTACGAGGCGCAGTCCATCGCAAGGTTCATCAGGTGGAGTGGTCGGGGTGCGCGGTGCGCGGCGGCCCATCGTGCGAGGACGCGAAGGTCACCGTCGAGCATAGCCGGGATCGCGCTGAGCATGGCGTCGATCTCCCTGACGTCGTCGAGCGCCTCGGCGACCCAGCGCTGGAAGTCCCATGCACCAACCACGATCACCCGCCCGTCGGGCGCGGATACGTGCGCCGGTTCGCCCGCAAGTCGGTCGATGAGCCTCTGCAGATCCGCGCGCAACGATGGCCGGCGTGCGACGGCGATCACATCAAGTACGTCGTCCACACGCGCGGGATCCTTGACCGTGTGATCGGGACCCTCGACCCCGACGAGCACCATGCGATCGACCAGCGTCGGATGACGCGCGACAGCGGCGAGCGCGAGATGCGTCCCGTAGCTCCCGGCAAGGAGATTCAGTCGGTCCACCCCGAGCGCGCGGCGCAGCGCCTCCAGATCATCCGCGCTTTCGGCAGTCGTGAGTCCCGCCACCGGCACGCGAAGGGAATCCGCGCGCAGGAGACACGCACGCACACGCGCGCGCAGGTCGTCGAGTAGGTCGTCCGGCGCCGTCGCACGATCGAGTGGGCGTGGGGCGCCGGGCGGGCAGAGCGGGCGAAGCGGTTCGGACTCCCCCGTCCCACGCTGATCGAACGCGATCACATCGCCCAGGGCACGCAGGCGATCCAGCAGCGCGATCGGCATCCCGGCGAACGCGCGGGTCGCGGCATCACCCGGGCCGCCCGCGAGGAAGACGATCGGAGCGCCTGGTTCGCTGGCCGTGGACTTGAAGCGTGCGTAACGCAACGTCAGGCTATCGGTCGTGGGCTGTGCTCGCACCGCCGGCACTCGCAGCACGCCGCGCTCCGCGTCCACCGGCTGACCACTCACGCTGAAGGGCACCAGAACCTGCAGGATGAGGCGGTGCATCATGACGCCACCTCGTGGGTCTCGAGCGCGGCCCGCAGCGCATCGCGCCGAGTGCGCAGTGCTCGCACGTCTCCGTGCGCACGATGAAGCAGGACCGCAGCGAGAATGAGCATCACCACGCCCACACCGGTGGCCGGCAGCCACATGGTGGTGCGGCGGTCCATCCACGCCGCCACCGCAGAGGTCATCGTCAACACCGCACTGAAGCCCACCGCCATCCATCCCGCGATGAGACGATGACGGCCGAACAACACCTCACGTCGCGCGAGCACCCAGCCCGCGAACATCGCCCACGCCACGCCGCCGACCGCGAGTGCGCCGAGCGCGAGCCTTGTTCGGAGCGGCAAACCCGGCTCGGTCAGTGCCAGGGCGCCTGTGACACCAGCCATCGCCGTGGCCACGAGCAACAGCGCGGTGTGTCGGAGGCGGGAGGGCAGCGCGAGCGCCGTGCTGACTCGCGCCTGGATCACCGCGGCGGGCGGCATCCCTGAGATCTCGCTCATGACGAAAGGTCCTCGGCGAGGAGATGAGCGCGCAGCATCCCTCGTGCGCGAAAGAGACGGGACTTCACGGTCCCGAGTGGGACCGCGAGCACGTCGACAAGTTGTGCCAGCGAGAGTCCGCGCAGGTAGAAGAGCTCCAGCACCTCGCGTTCCACCAAAGGGAGCCGCTGGAGCTGCGCGTGCATGGCGGCGAGCTGATCCTCCCGTAGGTCATCCTGGGGGTCTGCCATGAGCGTTTCTGGATCGATATCCGCCTCCACTGGCGCGCGATACTCGGCCCGCAGGCGGTCCATCGCGGTGCGGCGTGCGATCCCAAAGAGCCACGGCCTCAGCCGTGCCGGATCGCGGAGCCGGGGCAAGGATCGGAGGACGCGAAGCCAGCAGTCCTGGACCGCGTCGGCAGCGGCCTCATCTTCATCGAGGAGGCGCCGCAGGTACCGCCAGAGCGGCTCATGCCAGTGCGCCACCAGCTCATCGAAGGCTGCGGCCTCACCGAGCAGGCACCGCACGACGAGGAGCTCATCAGCGAGCGGCTCGTGCGCAGGAATGGTCGGGTCAGGCATCGGTGAACCGGTGAGATCGAGGCATGCACCAAGGGAGTCGCCGCGGGGGCCGAAAGGTTCACGACGTGGCGTGAGAGCACATTCACGTGCGCAGACACCGCTCACGCTCTCCGTCGGCCCAGCCGCGCAACACGGTCAGCCCGCCGCCGATCGTGCGAGTCGCCAGGATCACGCCCAATGGAATCATCGCGGAGGACCGAAACTGTGGCGAATCAGCTGTGGAGAGGTACGGCCGCACGCGCGTCCGCGATCCGCGAGAAACAACTCCTCCAGGGCGCGAGTACCGAGAGCGGGATGATGCAGAGGACAACGAAGTGCGCATCCCGATACAGCGCGGTCGCCCCCGTGATCTTTCCGCCAGACCGGCCGGGACTCAGGGGCGTAGCGGAGCCTGAATGAGCTGCGGCACGTTGCAGCGTGCGAGCAGCGCTGGCGTGTACCGCCAGCGTTGCTCCACACGCCGCCCCGACTCCTCGAGTGCCGGATCGGAGCTCCGCAACACCTTGAACGACGCGCTGTCGGGCCGCCCCATCGTGTCGACGACGAACTGCACCAGTACACGTTCCGCCTCGCCTTGGCCCGGACGCGCGTGGAACGGACGCGGCGACACGGTGGAATCCGGGAGCAACTCCGCCGGGCGATCGACCTGGAAGTCGAAGTAGGGATGTTCGGGCGGACGGCACTGCTGCGCGGGGAGTGTGATGCTCCAGGCGGCGAGCAGTGCGAGAGCGGCGAGTGCGTTCATTGGACGATGGAGAAGTTGAACTTGGCCGCATCCCCTTGATGCGCCTTCGCGAACGCGAGGACCTCTGTAAGCTCCGACACCACTTGGTCGTGCTGGTTCGTCAGCAGCCCGAACCGCACCGACTTCGCCTGGATGTGCGCGAGCAGCGCGTCGAGCATACGAATGGCCTCGGGCAGAGCCATCCAGACGCCGTGGAGCGCCATGTAGTCGTTGGTGGATTCCATCCCGTCGGGCAGCTCGAACTCATCCATATTGAACCGCACGTCGGTCGAGTCGCAGATGCTTTCGAAGGACGGAAGCTTCAGTGACCGACAGAGCTCATCGAGCTTGTCGGTCTGATCGAACAGCGCGTATCGGTCCTCGGCCTCGGACTGCACGGTGCCGTTGACGAGGACGTTGGCCCACAGGACGGTACTCATGGTCCTCCACGACGAATGGTGAGCGTCACGGCCGCACGCGGCCGTTCCGCGGGTGCGCCGGTCCAGTGCGTAGCGGGCAGTCGCGCGGTGAAGACTATCGTGCCCGCACGACTGAGCGAGAGCCCGCCATCGGCGAGTAGCCGGAAGCCGCGGCCGGTGTAGCCGAAGTCGTACACGGGTAGCTCACCTAATACGGTCCCCGCGCTGTCGAGTGCGAGGATGCGCACCTCGCGCGCGACGCGGAGCGTGTCGCCGACGAACGCATCGAGCACGTCGGGATCGGCGCGCAGCGCGCGGATGCGCGGCGCGAGCGAGTCGACCTCCGCGGCTGTGAGTTGTCCCGGTCGCGCGGGGACGCCGCGGTCGATGGTGCGGGAGTCCATCAGCACCGACGCGGGGACGGGCACCGACGCGAAGACACCGCGTCCGCTGGAGGAGATGCACGCGGACGCGAGGGTCAGCAGCAGGGCGATCGCGATGGATCTCACCCGCACTGTCGCTCCCACTCCATCCCTTCGAGCACCGCGAACAGCACCGCGCCGCCGGCCGCCAACTCCAGCACGGGGACATCCTGCATGCCCGAGCGGAACGTCGCGACACGCATCACGCCGCGAACCAGGACCACCACGAACGTCGCGCCTGCGACGAGCAAGAAGCCGGTGACCGCCCCACGGATGACCGTCGAGCGTTTGCTCGCGCTGCAGATCCTCGGTCCCGGAAGCAGTTCCGGCGCATCACCAGCGACGACGGGCGCCGGAAGACTGAAGCGGGAAGGCATCAACGCCTGCGCACCCAGCTTAGGCGCCGTGACGAGTAACAGGCCGAGCAGCCAACACCAGCGTCGCATGCACCACCTCCAGATTCAGCCGAATCTCCAACGCGGACCGGCCGTCCGCAATCCCGCCTCATGGTTCGTGGAGTCACACGGAAGGCCGTTTCCGTTTCACGGCGCGATTCTCGAAGTCCTCAGTGAGCTGCGCGACATACGCCGGCAACTCGTCGTCCAGCGGAGTGACTCCGTCGTTCAGTCGCTCCACCAACGCGTTCGATCCGAATCGACAGCGGGTACGCCTCGTTCGCCTTGATGCCCTGACGCAAGAGGTCGAGTACCACCGCGACCGTTTCGGCGTACTCGGCGACGCGGGTACGGTTCGGAGTTCGAGGCATTAGGATATGGGGGAATCGACCGACCGCCGGAGTGTTGCGTGAGCGGTGCCCTCGGATCACGTTGCGCTACGCGGAACGATCAGCAGCGACTTTCGAAGATGGTACTGCGTGTGGCCTTCCGGGAATCCATCCAACTGCCCGTACACCTCGTAGCCGCGCCGCTCGTAGAACCCGCGCGCTTGCCAGTCGAAGGTATCGAGTCGCGCGTGCGTGCAGCCGCGCGCAAGGGCGAGCTCCTCTGCCGCCCGCAGAAGGCGAGCGCCCTGTCCTGCCCCGCGAAGTTCAGGGGACACCCAGATGACACCGACGCTGAACCAGGTCCATACCGTCTCACCGAGCAACCCGCCGCAGAGCGCGCCGTGGGCGTCACGCATTGCGAGCACGAGTGGCTGGAAGTTGCGTCCCAGCGGCGTGCGCGGATCGGCCGCCATCAAACCGGCGTACACTCGTGCCAGATCATCCGCCGGCAGTTCGTTTTCCTCGGCGATGATCAGTTCAGCCATTCGGTCGCCATTTGTTCTGAGTTGGGTGAAGGCCAGCGCACGATTCGAAGCGCTGCGATCCGTGCGCTGCCGGCGATTGTCGTGCGTACGCTGACAGTGACACGCAAGAATTCAGTTGGACGATTGAGTCGAACTCGGATCAACTCGCAGCGCCGCCCGCGTGCCCTCAACCGTCACACCCGCCGACTCGAACACCGATCGCGGCATGGGCACTGTCAGCAGAAGCAGACCAAGCAACAGATGCGCACACGTCACGTCGGCGTGCCCGAGCGCCTTCGCCTCGACGACCATGTGCTTGATCGCCAACTTGGCCTCGGGGGAATACGGAATATCGAAGACCCACTGCTCGGGCGCGTCGCCGGCATCCATGCGCGCGAGCAACGCGTCCACGAGCGCGGGCGCCTGTTGGCCTGCCAACACGACCGACAGCTCATCGCGCGGCTCGTGCAGGAGCCCGAGCGCGAGATGCTCCGGCCCGATACTGGCGTGTCGCAACCTCGCGGCTTCATCCCGCGCCGAGAGGAGCGCGCTCTTGAGCTGATCGGAGAACATGGGCTCATCTCGCAAGGCGTGTAGGTCAGCGGTCACTATCCAAACTACCGACGCCAGCGACGCACCGCTGGCGCGGGGTCCTCCAGATGCTCCAGTGCCCACTCTCGCGTCGTGAAGCCATAGTGCCGCGGTGACGGCATGCGATGGAGCAGCACACCGCTCGCCACGTCGATGACGATCGCACGGTGTTCCGGGTCGCGATTCGCCTCACGCGCGAACCGACGCCGGATCAGCAGCAGAGCCTGCCCGTTGTGGAGTGGTGTGACGCGCTGCACATCCTCCCCGTACCCGAAGGCCGGATCGAGAGCGAAGCTGACACCGTTTTCGACCGCGACGATCGTCCGCATCACGAGGCTGTCGACGGTCTGCGTCCATGCGATGCGTCCATCTGCGCGAATCCCGTAAACCTCCGTGTGCGCCCAAGGAGCGTGCACGAGCAACCCGGCGTCGGCGTCGCAGGCCAACGCTCCGTCCCCGAGGGCGAAGCGCCGGAATCCGACGACGGCGTCCGCATTCTCCTTGATGGTATCCGCCGGGACCGGCGACCACGAGCCCTTGAACGTGCCGGCCACCATCATGCGATGCAGGTAGACGTTGTCGCGTCCCCCGAGCACGAAGAGGTCGCCGTCAAGCAGGCAGGCGGCGGACGGTGAGAAGTCGAGCGCGAAGGACCGCACCGGTCGCAAACCATCTGCGACGGGGCTCAATACCTCGATGCGTCGCAGCGTCCGATCCGCGACCGCAACGGAATCCCCCGCGAGCGTCACGATCGCCACGGGATCCCTGAGCTCCCCAGGGCCGTCGCCGGCCCCCGGACTGCGGGCTCGCAGTTGGCCGCCAGCGTCGAACGCGAGGACGCGCATCTCGGCGCCGTCCAAGACGAGTACGTTGCCGCGCGAGTCCAGCGTCGTGGCCAGCACGGTCCCGATGGTTGCGTTCGACTCCCCGAGCGTGTCGCCGACGACGCCTTCCGCTCGCCACGACTCCCATGCCAGCGTGGCCGCGGCCGAGCGGTCGCCCTTCGCACACGCGAGAGTGGCGATCGCCACAAGAATCAGAGGTCGCATCGAGTTCCCAGTCAGAGTGATGAGCGCGGCTCGAACTCGGGCGGCGGCTGTCCGCCCGCGCGGTTCTTGCAGTCGATGGTTCTCATTGGCGTCTCAAGGACCACCAGCGTATCGGCACGGCGCGCACTTCCCGGCGCACCGCCGGCGGTCGTGTGGATCCGTTGTCGAATGATGCCGGTCAGTCGCACGCGCCCGGAGTCGTCCTGCAGACACTGGAACATCGCTCCCACGACAGGCGGCGCAGCGGCGAGACTCGTCTGCGCGACGGTGCGCGGCGGGAGATCTTCGTCGGTGAGGGTGCGACTGCGCGAGGGTTCGCAGGCGGAGCACGCGAGGAGAAGGATGAAGATGCGTCGCATGCAGATGACCCTCGACGTTGGGAGCGTAGCAGGGTGTCGCGACGCAAGTTGCCCAGCGCCGTGTTCGTCGTTCCCTGCATCCGAATCTCCAACCCGTACCGACCCGCCGCAACCGATTGTGGTCTGAGCGGGTATGTTAGGGCAGCCCCCACGCCAGGACATCCCATGTCGCGCCCCGCCCTGCTCGGCCTCGCCTGCACGCTGCTTATCGGATCCGCCTGCGCCTCGCATACACCACCGCCCCAGAGCGCGGCCGTCTCCTCGGCCGATCTATTCAGTGCGACCGCCTACGTGTACGTGGAGTTCCAGACCCCTTCACCCGAAGCGGAGAACGCGCGCGAGTGGACCCGTTCGGATTTCGCCCGACGCCAGCGCTTCGTCCTCGTGAACGCGCGAGACGAAGCGGACGCGCTCTTGATCACGGAGCTGACCTACCAGCCGGCCGCGACCGCACAGACCCTTCCACGCATGGTCGGGCGGGCGCGCCTCATTGAGCGGGCCTCAGGCCGCGTGCTGTGGGAACACCGCGTCGAGCCCCGACTGGAGGAGCCGCTACCGACCGGGTCGGGCGTTCGACCCATGTTGCTGCAGGCGCTGGTCAGCAAACTCAGCGCGGAATTGCATCGGGCGGCGGGGCAGTAGCGATCGTGCGCTGCTGAGTGGGTCTTCGGTCCGCACTGCGGCGCACTGCCCGCATCACGACCGTCACGTCCGCGTGAACACCACATGCGTCGCCAGCGCCGATCGCTCGTGTCGCGTGCACGCATACCCCAACTCCGGCATGTTCACGCCCTCGAACAACCGCTCCCCCGCGCCGAGCAGCACCGGCGCGATGGCGAGATGCATCTCGTCGATCGCCCGGAGACGCAGATACTGCTGGATGACGTTCACCCCACCACCCACCCGCACATCCTTCCCACCCGCCGCTTCGCGTGCGCGCTCGAGCGCGACGGTCGGGCCTTCGGTCACGAAGTAGAACGTCGTGCCGCCCTGCATCACCAGCGGCGCGCGCGCGTGGTGCGTGAGCACGAACACCGGCACCTGATACACCGGATTCTCGCCCCACCATCCCCGCCAGCTCTCATCGGGCCAGGGGCCGCGCACCGGGCCGAACATGTTCCGGCCGAGGATCCACGCGCCGACATTGGTGAAGCCGCGCTGCGCGAACGTCTCGTCGACGCCTTCAGTCGCGCCGGCGTCCTTGCCGAACACGTTCTTCTGGAAGGTCCGCGTGGAGAAGGCCCAGCCGTGCAGCGCGGTGCCGCCGACGCCGAGTGGGTTCTGCAGGTCTTGGTCGGGGCCGGCGCCGAATCCGTCGAGGGAGATGGTGAAGCTCTCGACGCGGAGTTTGGACATGGTGTGGCTCGGAAGAGAAAGCGTACACGGACCGTCGATCTGCGGAATCTACTTCGCTTGGCTGCCGATCACGCCAATGCGCTTGAGCCACGCCTCCGCACGCTGCGGCCACTCCGACGCAGCCTGCCCCGTCTGCCGGAGCCCGAACGCATGCCCACCCTTCTCATAGAGGTGAACATCCGCCGCCACACCCGCCTTTCGAAGCGCCTCGGCATACAGCAGCGAGTTCTCCACCGCGTTCGTCTTGTCATCCCGCGCATGCATCAGAAACGTCGGCGGCGTCGTGGCCGTGACGCGGATGTCCGGATTCGGCTTGAAGCCCGAATGCCGGTACGCCATCCGCCCCGGATACAACACCAGCGCGAAGTCCGGTCGCGAGCTCGCGCTGTCCGCCGCGTCCACCGCCGCGTACGACCGATCGAACCGCGTGCTGCTCATGATCGCCATGTGTGCGCCGGCCGAGAACCCGAGCACGCCGATCCGGCGCGGATCGATGTTCCACTCGCTGGCGCGCGACCGCACGATGCGCATCGCACGCTGTGCGTCCTGATGCGCCGACGGGCAGTCACGATACGCGCCCACATGCTGACAAGGTACACGGTACTTGAGCAGCACGCAGGCCACGCCCTGCGCGACCAGCCAGTCGCACACTTCGGTGCCTTCGATGTCCATCGCGAGCACGTTGAATCCACCGCCGGGGAACACCACCACGGCCGCACGGTTCTTCCCCGCAGTCGGCGAGAAGACCGTGATGGTCGGGCGCGTCACGTTCTCGATGTACATATACGGCTTGCCGCCGACGAGCTTTCGCGTCTTCGATGCTTCGTCCGTGGCGTAGTGCATCGCCTCGGGCCCGACCCCGGGCCTAGGATCGGGCGCACCATTCGGCCACAGGAGCATCTCCGCTGGCTCCGCACTCGCCTGTCGATCCGCCGACGCGCCACGCCCCGCCGTCCCATACCACAACAACCCACCCGACGGCGTGCCCACCAACACATCAGGACGACCATCGCCGTCAACATCACCGAACGTCGCCGCCGAATACGTATACGTCGCGGCGTCCACCGCGGCGTCACGGACGAACCTTACCCACGCCCCCTCACGCTCGACGCGCCAACGCTGCAGGCCACCGTCCTCCGACCCCACCACAAGCTCCACCGCACCGTCCCCATCGAGATCGACGAACGTCGGTGCACTCCGCCGCCCGACGTCGATCCCATCAAGCGTATCAGTCACCAACACGAACCGCGGCGCGGTGGACGATCCTTCGTTGCGGTACAGATTGAGCTGACCACTCGCCTCGCCGACGACCAGGTCCAAGTCACCGTCGCCATCGAGGTCACTGAAGGCCGGCGTGGTGTTGCTGCCGCGCGTGAGTGTGATCAACGCTGAATCAGCGAGTGCGTAGCGCGGGACCTGCGCCGTCCCGGTGTTCCGCCACCACTGCAGCTTGTCGCGCCAAGTACCGAGCGCGAGGTCGTGCCGGCCATCGCCATCGAGATCGACCACACTCGGCGCGTAGTGGAACTCGCCGCGCATGGGGAGTGTGCCGCGCGCACGGAACGCCGGCGTCGTGCGACCTCCCGTATTCTCGAACCAGCTCACGAACGCCGTGGTGTCCGACTCCGGCGAGATGCGATTCCCCACCAAGAGGTCGAGGTCGCCGTCCCCGTCTAAGTCCGCCAAGTGCGGCATCGCATCACTGCCCACGTCGACGGTCCGCAACAATCGATCGGACACTCGCTCGAATCGCCCGCGCGACACCTGACGCACGAGATGCAGATTCGCGATCGATGTGCGCCGCGGCGTGAATGCACCACCGATCACGCCCATCACGAGGTCCTGCAGTCCGTCGCCGTCCACGTCGCCGATGGACGGCGCGTTGTATCCGCTCGTGAGCAGCGTGCTGTCGTCGGGAAATCGCCGCGGACGCTCCTGCATCGCCGGCACGGTGCATCCCGTAGAGCGATTCTCGATGAGCAGCAGTCCCGGCTCGAAGTAGTCGCCCCAGAACAGATCCACGTCACCGTCACCATCCATGTCACCGAACGCCATCGTGTTCGCGCCATGGCGCGTCCCACCGATCTCCGTCCGACTCGGCTGCCCAGGGACGTTGCCGAGGATCTCGATGCCCTCGAACCGTTCGGTGTGCAAGGTGAATCGCGGCGCGCCATCCTGCGCGCTGCTCGGCACCGCTTCGAATCGATCGATGGTGCCCGTGACGCGACCGAGGAACAAGTCGAGACGGCCATTGCAGTCGATATCGACCACGTTCAGGATGTTCTGTCGGTCCGCCGCGATGGGGCGATTGTCACCGTCGCGCAGCGTGTCGGCCACCACGCGGAACGCGGGCGCCGCACGGGTGCCCACGTTGCGCCAGGCACGGATGAGGCTGATGGGTGACTCGCTGAGCAGGTCCACGAGTCCGTCACCATCGAGGTCGGCGAAGCGGTACCACTCACCGACATCGAGTCCGAGGAATCGATCGCTGCGCCACTCGTAACGTCCGCGCACGTTCTCGAAGAACATCACCGCGCCGCGCCGCTCCTGCACGAACAGATCGAGGTCGCCATCACCATCGATATCCACCACCTGCGGCCGCGGCACATCGAACCCGCCGAGGAACGGTTCATCGATCGCCGCGCCCGCTTCGTCGAGCACGGCGAACGGCGCCACCTCGCGCACGAGCGTCGGCACACCGCGCGCGGTAGGCGCCGGAACCTGCGTGCTCGTCGGCACGCGCGCCTGCACCAGCGCCGCCCCCAGACCCGTTGGACCGCTGCCGAGCATGAGCGTAGTCACGAGCGACCCATCGCGAAGATCGATCACCGAAAGCCAGCCATCGGTCGACGTGTGCCCGGCCATACCGTGCATCTCATGACCGCTCTGCCCCGGAGCGAGCGCCCCGGTGTTCTGGTTCACCACGAACGCGTAGCGCCCGTCCGCACGCACCAGCATCGCGTACGGCTGTGCGAGGCGACCCTCGAGCACACGACGCATGGCCCCGCTGGCGACGTCCACTTCGGCGACCGCGTTGCGCGTGAGGAGCGTGACGAATACCGTGCGATCGTCCGTGGAGAAGCGCGGATCCCACGGCTTCCCTTCCAGCGGGTACTCGGCCACAGGTTGCAGCGGCGGCGCACGCGTGAGATCGAAGACGAGCAATGTGTTGGAGAGCTCGCCGCCCGCGACCATTCGACGCCCGTCCGCCGAGAGCGCGAACTGCACGAGCGACCGCGGCGCGCCGGCGATCGTGCTCAGCACCACGCGCCCGGTCGCCGTCTCCACCGAGGCGATCCGGTTCTCGGCGAGCGAGGCGGTGTGGATCCACCGCCCGTCGTGTGTCCCCACGAGTGCATGCGGTCGCGCGATGACGATCTCGTGTTCGTCCACCAGTGTGAACGCGCCCCTTGCGATCACGCCGAGCGAACGCGGCGGGTTCACCGCCGTCATCGACCGCCCCACATACAGCGAATCATGCACCGGGTCGAGCGCCAGCAGCCCGGGCGTCTCCAGCTGCACCTGTCCCACCAAACGATTGGCGCGATCGAACTTCAGCACGCGGCCGTCGCCGATGAGCGAGACGTACCAGAAGCTGCCGTCCTGTTCGACCGCGACATGATGCGGCTTGGCGTTCGCACTGAAGCCGAGCGCGCGCAGATCGAGGACCGTGTCGACCGCGAGCTTCTGTTGATCGATCACGGAGATCGTCGCACCGCCCTGGTTCACAACGTACAGCTTGTCAGTCTCGCCGCTCGACGGACGCAGCCCCTCGTCCGGCGACGACGCACCGGCCGAGGCACACGCCGCGTAGAGGACCGCGGCCAGTGCGACCGCGCGACGCCTCATTGCACGACGCGCTTGGTGCGGTCCTTCACGAAGAACACGCCTTCGCCGATGCTCGTCACGACGATCGTGCCGCTGTCGAAGTAGGGATAGATGCTCCACACCCCGATGAACGCCGGCAGATTGTTGCCACCCGGCGTGGTATCGATGTATCCGACTTCCTTGGGATTCCGCGGATCAGCGATGTCGATGATGCGCAGGCCCGCGTTGTAGTTCGCCTGATACATGCGGTCGCCGAGCACATACAGATTGTGGTCGATCGCGCGCGTGTTGCCGACGAACTCCTTCACGAGGATCGGGTCGGAGAGATCGGCGAGGTCCCACACGAGCGTGCGCGTGCCCTTGCCCGCCTCGCCGGCGCCCTGCGACTCGTCACCTTCGTCGTTGAGGTACAGGTAGCGATGGTCATCGGTGAGCCACGCCTGGTGCGCGTAAGCGTTGTTGGGGTAGCTCGCCCGCGAGATCGCGACCGGCGCCTTCTTGTCGGTGAGATCGGCGATGCTGATCATCGTCTCATTGGAGCCGATGCAGATCTCGCGCCCCTTGTACTTGGTGTCGGGGCCGCGGTACATGACACACTGCGCATCGTGCGAGTAGCCGGTACCGGCGAGGCCGGTCTTGGGATCGCCGTAGCAGCCGGCGAACTTCGGCTTCTTGGGTTCGCGCACGTCGATCATATGATAGCCACCGCCACAGGTCTCGCCGCCCCCGTTGCCGCCGACCACGTACATGAAGCCCGACTCGACGTTGCTCACGATGTTGTGCGCGCTGGCGATCCGGTCGTAGGTGACATCCGGGGTGAACGTCTGCGGCGTCTTCACCGCGCGCAGTCGCGTGAGGTCGAACACCTGCACGCCGTGCTCACCCGCGTTGTCGGCGACGATGTACACGTGGTCCTTGTAGACCTTCATGTCGCGCCACGCTGCTGAGGGCTGGCCTTTGGTCTTGGGGAGATCGCCGAGGTAGCGCGGGTTCGCCGCGTCACTCACGTCGACGAACGACGTGCCGTCCGAACGTCCGATGAGTGCGATCTCGCGCTTGGTCACCGGATCGGTCCAGCCCCAGTTGTCATTGAGTGTGGTGCCGCGGCGCCCGCCGATCGCCTCGATCGGCAAGAACGACGAGAGCGCCGTGCCCTGGCACTCGAACTCGTTCACCTTCCCCGACGTCGCACACTCGATCTCCTTCCCCGTCACGGCCTTCATCGGATTCACGGCCGGCGAGGGGAACACCGCACCACGTGAGGTCCACTCACCGGCGGGCGTGCGCGCGAAGAACATCACGCTGCCTTCACCGCCCGCGTCCTGCGGCATCCCGATGATCACCGCATCACTCGAAGCGGCCATCGCGGCCGAGAACTGTGCACCACCATCCACCGAGCCTGCGTCGAGCATGCGCATGGATCCCCACACGCCGTCGGCGCCCTGACGCAACCGGAACACATGGCCCGTGCCCCGCATGCTCGCAGGTGCGCCCACCCAGAGTTCCGTACCGACCATCGCCAGCGTCTGTCCGAACCGTGCCGACGCGTTGAGGAACGACGTGAAGGTCTGCCGTTCGCGCCAGATCTCCGTCACTCGGCTGTACTCGAGCACGGCGACCAGTCCGGCCGCCGGACCGCCGGGATTGTTGATGGGTAGCGCGCCGGGCGCACCGACGATCAGTCGGTCGCCCTTGAGCAGCACACTCGCGCCGAACCGCGACTGGTCCGTCGCACGCGAGAACATGATGGTGGTGTCGGCGGACCACGATCCGCCCGCGGCGCGCGAGTACATCACCACTGCGCCGCGATTGGTGGTCCGTCCGGGCGCGCCGACCACGAGGCGATCCCCATCGATGGCGATCGCCGCACCGAACCGATCCGTTGCCGCCAGCGTGGGCGTGGGCAGCGCCGCACTCACCGACCACGAGCCGTCGGTGTTGCGACGCAGCACATGCACGGCGCCGCCCTTGTCCGTGGGTGCGCCCACATACGCGACGTCGCCGGCGAGCAGCAGCGCGGCGCCGAACGCGGCGCGCACTGCCGGCACCGGCGCACGGACGGTCCCGGTGCGCTCCCACGTACCGTCGGCACGTTTGCGGAACGTGTGGACCGAACCGCGCGTGCTGTCGGCATCGTTGCCGAACCCGATGCGTGCGATGAGCAGACTGCGCTCATCGACCGCGATCGCCGCACCGAACCCATCGCTCGCCGCGCTGTCGGAGGCGAACAGGGCGCCGACGCGGCGCCAGCCGTTGGGTCCGCGGCGATAGTGGTGCACGATCCCCGGCGCCGCACCGCCGGCGTCGAGCAGCTGCGCCGAGCCGCCGCGCGGCTCACCCACGAACGCCTGATCGCCACTGATGGCGACGGTCATGCCGAAGGCGACCATGCGCTCCTCGAATCCGTCGAGCGGCAGCACGGACGGCGGTGGGGCGAGGAGGGATGCAGCGAGGAGGAGCGACGTGAACACGGGGTCTCCGGGCGCGGGTTGGGATGTGAGGAAAAGATACCACGCTTCACCCCCGCGGCGTATCGCTCGGCCCCGCGATGTAAGCCCTGCCGTCACGCAGCGGGTTGGTTGCGGGTATCCGGTAAGTCACGCCCGCCGAGCGCGTCGGGTCTTCCGCGTCTACACATATATAGAAGCCACTTCGGAGTGCACATGCGCTTGCCACTCATCGCCGTTGTGCTCACGCTCCTCGTCGGTAACGGACCCAGCGTCGACGACAGCCAGCCGGGTGTGCTGACGCAGGCCCGCGGACGCGCACTGCGATTCGTCACGCTGCTCGGCCGCGATACCATCGCCGTAGAAGAAGCGCTGTGGGCAGGCGACTCGCTGCGCGGTGTGATCCTGGTCCGGGAGCCTGCGATGATGCGCTTCGAGTACCTGCTCCGCGCGGCGCCGAGCGGCGGATTCGCGTCGGTGCAGGCGACGCAGTCGGTGATGAGTCCCGATGGCTGGCGCGTGCAGAACACCGCGACACTCACGGCGTTCGGCGACAGCGTGTTGATGCAAACTGGGCCGGACGGAGCAGAGCGACGCGTGCGTGCGCCCGCCCCATTGCTCTCCTTGCCGAATTCCGGTGCGCTGCTCTGGCTCGCGGCGCAACGCGTCGACGCGAGTGCCGCGGACAGCGTGAGCATTCCGTGGATCGCACCGTTGGGCGGGATCGGTGGGCGATTCATCGCGCGGCGCACACAGGGACGGAGTCTGGAGTACCGACTGTCGGCCGGTTTCGCACAGATGCGTCGCGGCGAGGACGGTGAGATCGTGAGCGTCGACGCGCGTGGCACCTCGCTCAAGATCGAGATGATGCCGGCGCAGCCCGGCGTGTTGGTGGAGACGCAGGAGCGCTGGAGCAGAGTGCGCGGCGGACTGCTCTCGCCACGGGACACGGTGCGGGCCCGCGTCGGCGATGCGGAGTTGCTGATCGACTATGGTCGGCCGTCGGTGCGCGGGCGCGACGTCTTCGGCGACGGTGTGCTCGGCGACAGTGTGTGGCGCACCGGGGCGAACGCGGCGACCCAGCTTCAGATCACTCGACCGATCCAGTTCGCGAACGGCACGCTCGAGCCGGGCATGTACTCGCTCTTCACCCGCATCTCGGCGGAGCGCGCCGATCTCATCGTGAACCGCCGCAGCGGCATCTGGGGCACGCAGTACGACGCGGCGGCGAATCTGCTCAGTGTCCCCATGGAGCGTCGGCGGGCGGAGTTCATGGAGCAGTTCCGCATCGCGGTCGACAGTGTGCAGCCCGCCATCGTGCTGCGTTGGGCGGATCAGGAGTTCCGCGTGCCGTTCGCGGTGCGGCGGTAACCTCGACCGCGCGCAAGACCAGACCCGACGCACGGCTCGTCCCGCCGTCTATCGGTTCGTCACACCTCGCGCAACGCTCCCTTGCCTCTCGTTGTCGGACGTGGGCGGCAGAACAGGATCGTGCCGCTCGCCGTCGCATGACGCGTCCACCGGGAGCCGCCACGAGATGACCGAGTCCCTGCTCAGCAGTCTCACCGCGTCGCTCGGGGACGAGTTCGACGAGGTCGTGGCGCTCCCCGGTGGAGGGATGTCGTCCGTGTTCCGCGCCCGCGATCGGCGACTGGATCGCGAGGTGGTGATCAAGATATTGCCGCCGCTGCTGCTCACGCCTGAGTCCATCGAACGATTCCGTCGGGAGATCGCGGTGCTTGCGGCACTGCAACATCCACAGATCGTCCCGATCCTCACGGCGCGTGAGGTCGGGCCGCTGCCCGCCTTCGTCATGCCACTGGTGCACGGGGAGTCGCTGCGGTCGCGATTGGACCGGGGACCGCTGAGCATCCGCGAGAGCGTGGCGATCCTCGGCGATGTGCTGCGCGCACTGGACCATGCGCATCGTCACGGGGTCACGCATCGCGACATCAAGCCCGACAACGTCCTGCTCACGGCGCACTCCGCGGTGGTGACCGACTTCGGGATCGCCAAGGTGAGAGCGACCGTGCGCAGTGGTCCTCGCGCGGCGGCGAACATCGGCGCGGCAGAGGCGAACGTCATCACCCGTGAGGGTGTCTCGCTCGGCACGGCCAGCTACATGGCGCCGGAGCAGATCGCGGGAGACCCGTCGGCGGACCACCGCGTGGACCTGTATGCCTGGGGTGTGTTGGCCTACGAGCTGTTGGCGGGATCGCCGCCGTTCCGACACGAAGCACCGCACAAAGTGTTGACCGCGCACCTGACGGAAGTCCCACGCGCGATCGATCGGGCGCGACCCGATGTGCCACCCGGGCTGGCCGCGCTGGTGATGCAGTGCCTCGAGAAGGACCCCGAGCGGCGACCACGCGCCGCAGCGGACATGCTCCGACGAATGCAGGAGCCGGCCGCAATCGCGCATGCGCCGCCGTCGCAGACCACCCCGGCGCGCGGTGGACTGTACGACCGGTTCCAGCGCACGCTCTGGCAGGACGTGGTCGTTTCAGCGCGGTCGCTCCGGCGGACGCCCATCGTCGCCATCACCTGCGTCGTGACACTGGCCCTCGCGATCGGCGCGGGAGCCGCCGCATTCTCACTCTTCGATCAGGCACTCCTCCGGACCCCGGCGATCCCCGACGCGGAGCGCGTGGTGATGATCGACGGACAAAGCCCGAATCCCGGGTCACAGAGTTGCAGCGGCGCCGGCGGGTGCGATGTCGTGCTCAGTCTCCCGATGGTGCGGGATCTTGCGGCGCAGCCCGACGGATTCCGGTCCATCGGAGCCTTCGTGCCCGGCTCGTTCGTGGTGGAGGTGGGCATCGATGCCGACGTCGTAGCAGGGCAGCTGGTCACCGGCGGGTTCTTCCCCGCGCTTGGCGTCGTGCCCCGTCACGGACGACTGATCGGGCCCGACGACGACCGCATCATGGGCGCGCACCCCGTGGTCGTCGTCTCGCATGAGTTCTGGCGCAGTCGACTCGGCGAGCGCGACGACATCATCGGCCGGACGCTGTCGGTGAACGCGCAACCGCTCACCATCATCGGCGTGGCACCACCGGGGTTTCGCGGCGTCACGTTCGGATCGAACCCGCAGCTCTACGTCCCGATCTCCCAGGTGCGCGAGCTGGCGTGGGCGTTCCTGCATCCGGCAGCGGAGCGCCGGAACCTCTACTTCCTCTATACGCTCGGGCGCATGGCCGACGGACTCAGCGCCGAGCAAGCGATCGCGCGTCTCAATGCACGGTATCAGCCGATCGTGCAGCAGGTCGAGCTGCCGGCGCAGTCGTTCCGCGACTCGACCACACGTGCAGCGTTCGCCACCAAGACGCTGCGTGCGACACCGCTGGTCAACAGTCGGCGAGGCACACGCGCGCAGGCGTTCGCCCCGCTCACCGGCCTGATCGTCACCACCGTCATGCTCCTGCTGGCCGCGGTCGCGAACGTGTCCGGGCTCCTGATGGTCCGGAGCTCGCACCGCCGCGGCGAACTCGCACTGCGCCTCGCCCTCGGTGCGAAGCGAGGGACGCTCTCCCGTCTGCTGCTCGTCGAATCGCTGATGCTCGCGGGTTCGGGACTCGTCGCCGGCCTCGTGTTCGCGCTGCTGACGCTTCGGGGCATCGAGCGCCTGGCTCCGCCGTGGCTCACCGAGATCGCGTTTACCTTGGACACGCGCAGCGTGGTGTTCGCCGCGGCGGTCACGCTGTGCTGCGGCGTGCTCTGCGGTCTCGTGCCAGCGATCATCGCGAGCCGCCCTGACCTGATGCAGGTACTCCGCAGCGGCACCGCGCAGGTCACGGAGTCGCGTGTGGTCGCGCGCATGCGCGGCGTCCTGGTGATGATCCAGGTGGCGGTGGCGGCGTGTTTCCTCGTCGTCGGGACGCTCTTCATCCATAGCCTGCTGCGGGTGAACCGAACGGACACGGGTCTCAGGGAAGCACGCGTGTTGGCGATCAGCGTCGCACCGGGGCGCCTGCGCATGGACGGCGCACAACAGAGCGCGATGCGGCGGACGTTGCTCGCCGCGGTCGCCACCGTGCCGGGCGTCGAGGCGGTCGGCAGTGCGTCGACCGGCTTCCTGACCGGTTCGCGCAGCGGGAGCTCCATCCGAATGGAAGGTGAAGCGGAACGTTCCGGAGAGGACTCGTCGGTCGGATTCGACATCGTGGCACCCGGCACTCTCACGCTCGCGGGCGTCCCGTTTCGCGCGGGACGCGATCTCGCGTCAACGGATGGTGGGGCCGGGTTGCGCGCTGTGGTCGTCAACGAATCGTTCGTCCGACACTTCGCGCTTGGCGCGGGAGCGATCGGCCGTCGATTCACCATGAACGAGTCGACCTACGAGATCGTCGGTGTGGTCGCGGACACGCGGCACGTCGACCCGAAGGAGGAGCCGACCCGGACCGTCTGGCTCTCGGCGGACCATGAGGACCCCAGCTACTCGTATTGGGTCTACGCGCGCGTCGCCGGCGAGGAGTCGCCAGTCGCCGCCGGTGTTCGCAGGGCAATGAATGAAGCCGCACCGCGATTGCCGCTGGAACACGTCGGCAATCTTGAGGAACAACGTCGTGCGCGTACCCGCGATGCCACGCTGCTCGGCGCACTGGCAGCGGGCTTCTCCGCGCTCGGTGTGTTCCTCGCGGCCATCGGGCTGTACGGCACGCTGTCGTTCGCGGTGCAGCGCCGCACGCGGGAGATCGGCATCCGCGTGGCGTTGGGCGCGAGTCCGTCGCGCGTCTATCGACTGGTCGCGGGCGAGGCGACGTGGATCGTGGGAGTGGGGCTCGTGCTCGGCGTCGCGTCGGGGCTCAGCGTCGCACGGGTGGTGCGTTCGCTGTTGTTCGACCTGACGCCAGGTGATCCACGCTCACTGTTTGCCGCGCTGGCCGTGCTCGCGCTGGCGTGTATGGCCGCGGTGGCACTGCCGGCGTGGCGCGCGCTACGGATCGCGCCGGGGATCGCGCTGCGGGCGGAATAGTCGACCGACCGCGTCACTGCACCGGAACCTCACCGCAATGTCATCCCGGCGGCGCCAAAATGCCGCGGCGGCTCAGGCCGCTGCCGGTGAGCAGGAACCCGTGCTCAATGACGATCTCGCGGACCTTCGGATCCTCGAGCACGCGCTCGTAGATCCAGGTGTAGTAGCGCCGCGCCGCCAGTTCCTCCCGCGCCGCCTGGGCCCCGAACAACTCCGTGAGCACCTGCAGTTCGAGGTCGCAGACGAGGAGGTGGCGATACGTGCTCTCCAGATCCTTCGCACCTGTCGGTCCGCCGGCGGGTGCATCGGGGAACTGCGTCTGGAAGGCCTGCATCGCTGAGCGGAACTGCGGGTTGCCCTCTTCGAGCCAATGGAACTGCTCGTGTAGGAAGTCGGCGAGCAACCGACGGTCGGCCGCCGCGACTGCCGCCGCCGTCGCGCCCGCACGCGGCAGGCGCGGCGTGAGCGTGAGCACCGGATGCGAGAACGGTGTCGTTCGCTCGTCGATCACCACGCGGCGCGTGTAGAGCCAGCGATCGACATCGTACGTCTGCAGCAGCTCCCGCAGTCTTTCTGCGGTCGCGCGTTCGGGCGGCGAGTCGTGGGCGAGCGTGATCTCGAGCGGCGCACCGCGGCGCTGGGCGTGGAGCGCGGTGCTGAGTGGTGCGCTGGCGCAGAGGAATGCGACGGCCGCGAGGATCAGATAGTGGCGCACGGACGCCGCTCCGGCGTGAGAGAAGGGAAACCTCCAGTCATCGCGTCATTGCGAGCGGGCGAGCCGGAACAGCCCGCGGTAGGCCATCACCGTTGCCACCCCCATGATCGCGAGAGCGCCGAGCGTGACGAAGAACGGTCCGTCGGGCCCCGTTTCCCAGATGGTCGGCGCCGGCGCAGCTGACGGCGCCCACTCCGAGCGCCCTTGGACGACCAAACCGAACGCGGAGAACAGGTTCCCGCCTCCGTGGAGCACCATGCTCGGATAGATCGAGTTGGTCGCGCTGGCCAGGAGGCCGTACACGGCGGACACGGCGATGTAGAAGGGGAGCAACACGATCCCGACTTCCGGGTGCGTGAAGTGGCTCGCGCCGAAGAGCATGCCCGTGAGCAGAATGGCCGGCGCGATGCCATAGCGACGCTCGATACCGCCTTGGATGTATCCGCGTGCGGCCGTCTCCTCGACGACGCCCGAGACGGCCGCACTCATCACCAGCCATGAGAACACCGTGAACAGCGGATACTGACTGGGATCCAAGTCACGCTGCTGCGGCAGCGTGACGAGACGCGCCAGCACGCCTTGCAGGAGGAGCGTCGACATCAGACCCAGCATGCCGGCCCCGAGCGCCGGTCCCCAGAGGTGATCGGGCACGCGGTTCGCGCGCCCCAAGAGCTTCCGCACCTCGGCCGTGCGACGCGGCCAGCCGCGGCCCCGCGCGAAGTAGTGCCACCACAACGCGAGGAGGGGCGCCATGACCACGACGGCCCACGGGATCGCGGACAGGGAGCGCGTGTTCGCCACCACCAGACGCGACCATGTGAGCGCACCTGCCAGACCGATGAAGAGGCCGAGGAGCACGGATGGAACGGGTCCGGACATGCTCGATCGGCTCCTCGGTGTGAGTGCTACCGCGTCACTGCGTTGTGATCTCGGACCGAACGTAGTGCAGGCCGTCCGTCTCGACCAGCGCATCGCCCTCGTACACCAAGTCGGTCCGTTGCACGACTATAATGGTCGCTCCCGGACCCGAGTGCTGCTCGATGTGCATCACCTCCTCGGCTGATCCGTCCGCGGACAGGATCAAGTGGCCGCTGAGCAGGCGCTGCATCCGATCCGCTGGTGAGGGCAAGACGAAGGGCAGCGGGGCGTTCTGCACGCGCTCGAGCTGGTACCGACCGGCGACGTCGGTCGGGGAGAGTGGGTCGCTGCAGCCCAGCGCGAACAGCGCGACGAGAATGAGTGCGGTCCGTTTCATGACGCGAGCGGCGAGTGATGACGACGAAGTCGAAGCACGCATGGCGGAACGTTATGGCCTGTACGCGAGCGTCGCCCGCGCGGTATCGAATGGGGGGCTGTAGCGGAACCGCACGAGCAGACTCTCGGGGGCCGGCCGCGTGATCCTTCCGGACGCGGTATCGTGCACGAACACGTGGACCCACCGTGAACCCTCAGTCGCGCCGAGCGCGAAGAGTTCGAACCGTCCACCGGAATCGGTGAGTGTCGAGCGCGAGATCCGGTTGATGGTGTCGGGCAGCGTCCAGACCACAAACTGCACGCGCGCGCCCTCAACCGGGCGTCCGTCCTCAGCCGCCAGAACTCCCGAGACGAAGGCCCCCGGACTGGCGATGGTGCAACCGCAGAGCGTGCGCGGTGCGAGCGCCTCGGCGCAGGCAACGACCGCCACCAGTCCGAGCAACGACAGGCGTTTCATTGTGGTCGGGTGGGAGTCGCGGATGTCTGAGTATACCCGAGATGGCCCCGATACGTCACGACTCGTCGTCATGCGGAGGGCGACGTGCAACGCACCCACATTTCCAGCAGAGGCCGGTCCCGTGCGGATAGACCAATGCTCCGCAGAACTCGCACGGCGCCGCCTTACCGAGCGGCCGATATGGATCCCATCCCATTCGCAGATGATGGATCGACATGGCCTCCTCCCACGTTGCTGCCTCGACCATATAGAGGTGCTCGAGATCAGGCTCGGGCGGACCGTCGCGCTCCAAGTCGTCCAGCGAGTACTCGATGAACAGGATATTGCCGTCGGGGTTGCGCCACGCGTGATAGTGCACGTTCTCGCGTCTCCGCGGCCGACTCCTCGGCCTGCCAACAAGGTTGTGCCATCACCGTCCTACCAAGATTGCACGCGCGCGGCTCACCATCAACGTCGGCGCGCGTTGAGTTGCAGTGCCTCCCAGAGCAGGTGCGCAACGAAGCGCACCACCGCCGCGGCAGTGAACGCTGCGCCCACGTAGAGCCACCGCGGCGACGCCCGCACGCTCACGGCGGGAGCACGAGCGTGACCGCCACCGGCTCGACACGTGGACTTCCGCCCGGAACCCGCAGCGGACCGACGAGTTGGACCTCCGGCGCGCCAGGGGTCGTGTCGCGCGCGAAGAGCCGAACGCAGACGGAATCCACTCGCGGCGTCTCGATCTCGAGCCTGAGCAGCCCCGCGGCATCCGTCACGCTACTCGAGTAGGTGTCGAAATAGGTTGTGCAGGTCGCCGCGGCGACTTCGGCGCGCACACGTTTGCCGGGCTGTGGAACTCCCGCCGCCGACTGCAGGGTGCCCTGCAATTGGATGGCGTTCGGGATCGGCGAGCAGCCGCAGACCGGTTCCGAACACGAGAGCATCAGCAGGAACACCGCCAACCATGTGAATCGCACGTTTCCTCCTTGGTGGAGCACCCGTCGTCCCGCCGTTACTACCTGCCGACGTGCGGCGATGTGACTCGGCCTTCAGTCGACCGCCCAAAGGCGGAGCCCGCACTGTCGGCGCGCCACATTACGCGCCACTCGACGAACGCGGAAACCGCCAGCATGCTGACGAACGCGGCATACGCCGACGCCGTCATGCTCGTCCCCTGAAACAGCGCGACCACCGCCGTCAGCGCACCGGCGCCAAGCGCCGCGATGATCGCCCTGCCAAGACGATCAACGAGATGTTCGCTCATACTTTGCCTCACTCCTCAGGTCGTCGTGATGCACGGGACAGCGGGGCGTGAAGTGACCGTTCATCAAAAATCTAGGGGCGCGGTCGCGCCTAGGAACCGTCACGCCACATTCGGAACGTCCCGCCCTCGGGCCCCGGACCGGCGAACCGCACCATGGTCCACCGGCCCACGATTTCGCGGTCTCGTAGCGTGGCGCGCACCTTGAGATTGTTGTCGAGACACCACGGCGAGAAGTCGAACTCGACCTCGGATCCCGTGACTGCGACACCGAGCACGCCCCGGGTCTGGTCAAGACACGCGAACGACAATCCGAAGGCTGTCGCGAAGTCGGCATCCACAAGGCTCCGAACACCCCGGACGGGGAACGTGGACACGATCGAATCGCGGAGTTCGATCGCCCCGATGAGCGCCCGTCGGCGCGCCTCCCATCGGAACTCCACGTGCCAGCGCCCCACCAGTACGCGACGACGGTCGTCCTCCGGCATACGGAGAACGGTCTGACCTGCAGAGTCGATGCGAGGAGCACCCGCCGTCGAGCGCGTGGTGTGCATCGTGCAGCTGATCGTGGTGGCGGCGCACACTACGATCGCAGCTCGCGATACGTTCGCGGCGATCATCCGTCCGGGCTACTCAGGGACGCCAACATTCACCGTCGCCCGCCGGCAAGCCGGTTCGCACTGCCGCCCATTGGGATACGAGGTCACATACGTCACCGGTCCGACCGACTGCGTGACCGTACCAAGGCTGGTGACCACGCGCACCTGTGCGCGTTCGATGAAGAGATCGCGGAAGTAGACCTGCGATCCGCACGATGGCGCGGAGCCGCCGCAGTCGACGCGATACGTCCTCGCGTTGCCGGGCGGCCCCTCGGGGATCACCTCCACCGAGTATGCACCGATCGGCACACTGGAGAGACTCACCGTGAGTCCAGCGAGGCAGCCGATCAGTGTACACGCTTCGTCGAGGCCGCTGCACGCGGTGACGGTGGCGACCAGTGCGAGGGTCGAGCGGGCGCGGCGCAGTTTGGCGAAGGGCATCGCAAGACCGCTCCAGTGATGATGAAGTGACGGCCCACCCGAACGCATGCTGACCGAGAATACCCCGTTTTCGCGGAGGCCGTCACGGGCGCCGGTCACACAAGCTGCCGTCACCCGCCCGCGCGACGAGGCCAGCGGTGAGGCGTTCGACGGTGGTGCAGGACTGCGAGCACGATCACTGCCGTCTCGCTGACGCCGAAGAACACGCCATACGGGAATCGGCGCAGCAACGCGCGTCGGACGCCGGGACGAACTTCGCGTCGGAGGAGCGGCTCGCGCGCGAGCGCGGCGAGGGCCGCGTCGAGCGCCCGAAGGAACTCGTAGCCCAGGCCAGCCCGCTGCTGTTCGTACCAGTCAAAAGCCGCGTTCATCTCGAACGCGGCTTGTGGGCGAATCATGAGCCGTCGCGCGCTTGAGCTCACGGCTCGAGACGAAGCGTCCGAGCCTCGATCGCGCGCCGAACGGCGCTCCACTCCAATCCACCGTGCGGATCGGCGTCTGCTTCCGCGAGCCGGCGGTCCAACTCTGCGCCCAGTTCCGCAGAGATCGGGAACGCATCGTCTGGTGCCTCCTCGGCAATCGAGTCCCACAGATCCTCGACGAGCTGGATCCGCTCAGCGACGCTGAGTTTTCGAAGGGACTGGAGGTAGAGCGTCGGCTCAGACATGAGTGCAATCTGGGGCGGGGTCGTTGCGGTGGGCAAGGGCGGTGCTCGGCGACGCGCCCGCGGACGCAACCCGCGCACTCCGCGTCCCCGAGTACACCCCGCGGGCATCCCGTCGCAACTGCGGCATCTGCACTTGGGGATCCGCCGTCGAGTCCATGACGATCTCAGTGTACGTAAGCGGCTCCCCCTCCTGGGTGAAACCAGCGATGATCGTACGCAGCGGACTCCGCTGCGAAGGCGACCTGGCGCTCGGCGCCGAGGGCTCCAGGAGTACGAATGTCATCATCACCGGATTCGGGAACGGGAACGGCAGCACGCGGTCCCGCGACACTTCGCAGCGCGACACCTTGGACGGCCCGAGCGCGCCGAGCGCGTGCGCACTCGCGGCCTGGGCGCCGACGGGCAGTGCGGTGAACGGCAAGCGCGCGAGGATGTGCTTCAACGAGCGGAGTGGCAGCGGCATGGATGTCGGCCTTCCGACCGCGAGCAGTTGAATTCAGTGACGAAGCCTTGAACCATCGCCACATGGTACTCGGGAGCGCGTTCAGGGCGCCAGTCGCGAGGTCGGGTCGAGGCGATAGTGCAATGCCCCGAGAGGAGGAATACGTCTGCTGAGCGCCAGTGTCGTGTCGACCAAGGCAATGCGCATCGCGCCCCAGTAGAGCGAATCGGGACCGAGCGAGTACTCGCTGAGCCAGACGTTGCTCACCGTGTCCGCGTGACCGGAGTACAGGTAGTCCGAGTGCATCGCCGCCGACCCGTCGACACGAAACTCAAGCCTTCCGCCGGCCAGGTAGGTTGTATCGGCGCCGTTGGCGACGATCACCGCTGGTAGCGCCGACGTGTCGAACCGGACCAGGTTATAGCGCCGCCACGTCTCGGGCTCGACGGTCGGCTGCTCGGCGCTCTCGCATGCGCCGAGCAGCAGCGCGGCGAGTGCGAGGGTCACGGCGCGGTGTGTGCGGTGGAGTCTTGCGGTCGGCACGTCAGATATTCTACCCCGCTGTACGGTCCGGCGTGACAGGGCATGCGTCATTCCAGGTACCCGCTCGCGGATCCTGATCTACTCCTCGTAGATCGCCCCACCATCGAGCGTCAGCGTGATCCCGCGGACGGTCACCCAGGGCCACTTCCGCACCGCGATCGCGAGCGAGACGTCATCGAGACGAGCCTGCAGCTGTTGTGTTCGCAGCCAGGTGCTCTTCTCCTTCGCTACCAAGGTACCGTCGATATCGATGCCATCCCAATTGGCTCCGACGCCGACGTACTGCACGACGTGCACCGTCCCTCTTGCGCGAAGTAGCCAGACGCGATGCATCCAGTTGTGATCGACGAGCAAAGCGACTTCGGTGGCCGGCAAGTGAAACGTCTCCGGCAACTTGCCTCCGAGGTTCTTCACGTCCCGGACGAGCTCCTGCCACATCGCAAGCAGCGGCGTCGCGTCGCGCTTGGTCTGCCACCGTCCGAGGGCCCACAGACCGGCGAGAGCGATCAGCGTCACGACGTGGCCGGCCGTGATCGGCAGGTAGCGCGAGGAGAACGTCCGCAGCACCGCCGTGACCAATGCGAGACCGGCGAGATGCCCGAATCCCCGTGTGAACCAGTTTGGACGGACCTGAGCCGCCGCGAAGGAACTGGTCTCCCCCTGCAGCGACCAGACATCAAGGCGGCCGCCAAGGAAGTATGCGAACGCTCCGGAGGCGCGTACCGTCGCATCCTGCCAACCAACGCGCGCGACGAACGTGGATCCGATCTGAGGACGCACAGCGCTCCGCCCGTGCCGGAACCGAAGCAGGTGGAGCACGTGGAGCGCGGGCGCGCTGAGTTCTTCGTGGACGTGGCGGCTCTCCGTCACTCGGGCCTCTTATCGTTCGGCGGGAAGTCGCCGCGCACCCTTGCTCAGCACCCCTGCATGACCATCCTGAACTTCCGCACCCGCGGCTGACTCCGCACCGCCGTCGAGTCGATCTCGTGCGAGAACACGTACAGCGTATCACCCGCCACCACCGCCCACGGCTGCGGATCCGCATCGACCGGCACGCGGACTTCGCCGCAGGCGATTCGCGACCTGACGTTCGCCACCGCGACGTTCAGCGTTCCCGTCATGCGATCACCGAGGAACTCCTGGTCGAGCGTGAGCATCGCGACCGCGTCGGTCGCACCGACCCGATGCACGCCGAGCGGGTACGACGCCTTATACGCGGCCTTCATGCCGGACTCAGGGTCGTCGTCACGCACGGCGCCGAGCACCTCGGGCATTGCGCCCCGTCGCGTGACCGGTGGGATGTGCAGGCTGTCGAACGGTCCCGCGAACGAGCCGATGAAGAGGTAGTCCGAACCTTGGGTGAACACCGCGAGCGAGTCACCTCCGAGCGAAGTCGCCGCGACGAACACGAGCATCATGTCGACCATCTGGCTGCGACCCACCTGGCTGGGAAACGGACCGCCGAACTCGACGGAGTCCGCCGGCCCACGGAACCGAGCGAGGGTGGAGCGCTGTGACCGATCGATGCGCCGCGCGAACACGACACCGTTGCCGGCGGCGAAGGCGGTGGACATCGGCGACTGCGAGCGGACCCAGGCATCGGTGGGACGCGCGAGCGGGAACACCTTCAACAGGCTCCCGTCACTCACCGCGAGCGTCGAGTCATCGAACACGTAGATGCCAAACGGTCCAGACTCCCACTCGCCTGGACCGCTGCCGCGTCGTCCGAGCTCGGCCGCACGTCGCCCCTCGGCGGTGAACAGCAACACCACTCCGCGCTGGCGGTCGGACACGAGATAGTCGCCGGAGGCTGTGCGTGCGAAGCCGCCGGTCATTCCGAGCGGCGAGTTCTCCGGCTCCTCGAGTTCCACGACTCCCGCAGGAACGAGCTCGAGCGCCGGCGCGCGCGGTGTGGAGTCGCGTTCACAGGCGCTGAGCGACAGCAGCGCGCACACAGCGAAAGATTCGAGCCCGCTTCTCAATGCCATGCGCTACTCCTCGAAGGCGGCCATCAGCGCCGCGAACCGTTCGTGCTGCTCCGGACTCAGCCCCGACATATCGATCCCCAGCAACACGTCGTCGGACTCCTCGGACTCCGCCGAGTCGCCACGGGTGGGGGGCACATCGGCGAGCGCGTTGAGGGCAGCCACTGCGGGCTCAAGCGCCCCGCCGTTGAGATACGCGAACACCGCGACCATCGCGGCCTGTTCTGCCAGCGGGAGTGAGGCCATGAAGCTATCGTCGAACGAGTACTCAGACATTCAGGAAATCCTCTCATTGGAACTACGGCGCACAGCGTCCCGGTCACGCCGCGCTCCACCCCAGCACGTCCCCGACCGAATCCGCACCCGGCACGAGCACCGGGATCATGATCCCGAGCACAGTCACGGCGACGAGGATTGCCAGCGCCGGCTTCCACATGCGCCGCACCAGCGCGTACTGCAGCAGCGGTAGGCACATCCATGCGGTGGCGGACCAACCGTGGATGTGATGTGGGAGCGGGGTCTTGGAGAGGACAGCGAAGAAGCTCGGCCAGAAGCCGAGGACGGCGAGCACGAGGGCCGCGGCGAAGATCGGCCAGGTGGGCTGGCTCGGATGGTTTTCGCGGAGGCTTGTGGTCATGGATACTCGGATGAGGCGCAGCGGGCGTGAGGGGCACCCGCTGCGCGTGGCCTAGCCCGCGATGCGCTCGAGCTCACCCGGCAGCCGGTTCACCACGAGGCGCTGGAGCGCGACCTTGGTGCTCGCATTGTCGATGTCGATGCCGACAAGGTTCCCGGCGGCGTCGTAGTCGAGCACGACGCCCTCTGAGATCTCGCGACTCTCGACGCTCGTTCGCTCGGAGAGGTCGATGTAGAGCGAATCGGTATCGGCGTGGTAGTTGAGCTTCATGGTGTGAATCCCCGGTCGGGGAACGCGTTGTGGATGGTGCGCTGATCGTCGAGAGTGATCAGGCGAATGTAGCGGGCGGCGCCGTTAGTCGGGACAGTGGTAACGCGTACCCGGCTTCGCCCCCTCGGCCACACGCGTCCGAGCGTCAAGCGCCAGACCACTGGACGGTGCAAGCCGCAGCGCGATATCCAGGTACGCGAGTGCGCTGTCGCGCGCGAGCGCGATCTGCACGGAACGCGGCGCCTTCGTGATCAGGTGATCCACGCACCAGCTGCCGTCGCCGGTGCTGTCGCGCAACGTCATGTAGAGGTCGTGATAGAACGTGCCCGCCATCTCCGCCGCGTCGGCGGCGAACGGGCCTGACGGGAACTCGCGGAGATACTGCCGCACCATGGCCAAGTCGGGCGGCCCGTAGTTGCCCACGGTGAAGATCTGCGACCAGAGCGTGTGCGCGCGCCACGCCGAGTTCGGGTTCAGTGTGTGGGCCGCGGCCAGGATTCGACCATCGTATTCGCCCTCCCCCGAATCGAAGCCGTTGCGTCCAATCCCCAGCGTGCCGCTCCGCTCGGTGAACTCCCCGTACAAGCTGTCAGACTGCACGGCAGCCTGGTAGCGCGAGTGGTTGAGCCGCGCGACCCACGCCTCCACCTCGCGGTCCAGCGCAACGAGGGCACCGATGTCTTTCGCTGCTAAAGCGGCCCCGTAGGCGCGCTCAAGCTCGGCGAGGGTTCGATCGCGCGCCGGGCCCGGACTCCTGTCGGCGGGCGACGCGGACGTGACGCTGGCGGACGGCACTGGAGCGGAATCCGGTGCCGCGGACCGGAAGCGCACGATTGCAGCGACCACGACGAGCGCGACCAACCCGGCTATCGGCAGCCCGAATCGTGAGCGTGCATTCACGCGCGAAACATCTCGCCGAGCACGTTGAGGGCTTTGCCCAACGTCGTCGCCGTCAACGCGCCGACGCGCTTGACCAATCGCTCTCGGTCGACGGTGCGGAGCTGGTCGAGGACGACGTGGCCGTCCTTCCCGCCGAAGCGCACCGCGATGCGGAACGGGTACGGATGGCTGCCGGTGGTGAGCGGCGCGACGATGAAGGTGCCCATGTGCGCGTTCAGCTCATCGGGCGAAACGACGACGCAGGGTCGCGTTTTCCGGATCTCGCGGCCCCGCGTGGGATTCAACTGGACGAGCCAGACGTCGCCGCGACGGACGGGGACGCCTACCACGCCCACGCCTCGTCGTCGAAGCGGGTGGCCGACGGGGCATCGAGGAGCCCGCTCGGCCCGAACTTGGCGGCCGCCTCGGCCCAGCCCGCGCGCGCGGTCGCGACGGGCGCGATGACCAGGGCGCCGGCTTCGACGCGGATCTCGACCTCATCCTCGAGGCCAGCCTGCTCGAGCAGGGGCTTGGGGAGGCGGAGGCCGCGGGAGTTGCCGATGCGTACGAGGCGGGTCTTCATTCGAGCTCCGGAAGTCGGTACCCACAATGTAATCACGCCGGTGGCCGCGCGGAAGTCACTGGGGTCACGCGAGCATCAAGTTGTGGTGGGGCGTCTCAGCCGAAGAGTAGGCGATACAGGAGCGTTCCCACGGCGATTCCAAGGACCATGCCGAGGGTGAACTTCTTCGATCCGTCCTTCACTGGTGATCTCCGTCGTGCGAAGTGGTGCTGCGGTGAGCGTACCGATGGGATGTGGGGAGAGAATAATGCCACGCACGGCGCGCGGCGACCGTTCCAGCCTCGCTAGGCGGTCACGAGCGGCAGGACGACCGCCGCAATGAGGCCGAGTCCACCGGCGAGCGACGCCACGCCGATCAGCGGCAGATACTCGAGCGCCTGTGGGACGGACCAGGCGGCGAAGCGCTGGTGCAGGCGCCAGGGAACAAGTGCCAGCACCAGCGACGTCCCGACGAGTACCCAGCCGAGCACGGCGACCGCATCCCCGAGCGCGAGGCGCGGCGCGGAAACGACGAACGCAGCGCCCGCCACGATGCGCAGCGCGAGCTCGAGAAAGTGCAGGGGCTGCGTTGTGGCGTGCCCACTGAGGAACCGTCGCGCGACTGCCGGCCGCACGAGCGCGCTGCCGCCCAGCGCGAGGAGGTAGAGCGCGGCAGTCACCACGATTGCGAGGGCGCCAGTGGCAATCACGAGCGGAGGGCCTGGGTAAGATGCGACGGGGCGGCGGTCTGCACCAACCGCCGTCAGCCTGCCCCGGCGAAGACTTCAACCTCACTCTTCAGGCGCGCACCGAGCCGATCGCGCTCGCTCTCAAGGTCGTAACGCGCCTGAAGGTTGAGCCAGAACTGCGCCGACGTGCCGAAGAAGCGCGCGAGTCGGAGCGCGGTGTCCGCCGTGACCGCCCGCTTGCCATGCACGATCTCATTGATGCGCCGTGGCGGCACGCTGATGCTGTGCGCGAGACGATACTGCGAGACGTCGAGCGGCTCAAGGAAGTCCGCGAGCAACACTTCGCCGGGATGGATCGGGTCGAGCTTCTTGGCCATGGGACCTCCTAGTGATAGTCGACGATCTCAACGTCGTCCGCGTTGCCGTCCGCCCAGCGAAAGCAGATGCGCCATTGATCGTTCACCCGGATGCTGTGCTGCCCGACACGATCGCCGCTTCCCTACCGTGACCGTCAGCAATTGCCGCCGTTATTCGCCGGGTGCGACTTCATCCGGATCCCACGCGCGTCGCCCATGACGGATGGTCAGGATCACGACTTGACTTGCGTCGATTCGGTAGATGATGCGAGAGGGGTAGTGGAAGATTTGCCGGTGCGTCACCTTCCCGATCTCGGGCACAACGCGCCCTCGCTTCGCGAACTTGCCGAGCGCCTCGACGCGCGCAATCAGCTCCTCCAACCAGTCCGCCGCGGCCTGCGGTCGGTCCGTGGCTATGGAGTCGACGGCCTCGATCGCGCGCTGTTCGGCCAACGGCGACCAAATGACCTTCACCGGCGGAGGCGCGCGCGCAGCTTCTTCGCCACCGCTGCGTGGCCGATGCCTTTGCCCGCCGCGATCTGATCTTCGGACTGCCGCACATCACGAAGCAGCGCGATCTCGTCCATGAGCGACTCGTACGACTCGACGTCGAGCAGCACGGCGGCACTGCGGCCATGTTGCGTCAGGATCATCGGCTCGCCCGTAGTCCGAACTTGCTCGATGAACTGCGCGGCGTTGGCGCGGAACTCCGTGACTGGCTGAATATCACGGGTGGGCTTGAGCTTGGACACGCAGTCTCCCTTGGGTGCGGGGTCAGTACGGAATAACGTACCGAGGGACCTTCCGGCCCGCAAGCAATGCCAACGGACCGGCGCGAAGTGTAGAGGTGCGAGTGCGTCGCGAGTCGGGTTGATCGGTGACCCGGCGCCGCGCGCGCCGTTCGTCCCTCCGTGAAAACGGTTCATCCCGTCGCACCGCACGCGCGGTTACGCGAGACTCTCGAGGCAGGTATGACGTGTGCAACGCCCAACGCGCCACCCTCCACCCTGAGGCTCGCATCCCTATGCGTCGTGTACTCGCCCTCGCCACCATCGCGCTGACGTCGCTCGCCGCCTGCGAGTCCCGCGCGCCCATCTCGTCGCCGAGCCTCGTGAGTGACGGCGACGCGAAGGCGCTCGAGGTGGGTTTCGTTGACGGACCGTTCGCCACGCCGCCGGGCACGGACCCGCGCCGTCGCTGGATCGACTGGCCGGAGTCCGTGCGCGCGGGCGAGCCGTTCACCGTGACGGTCCGCACCGCCGGCACCCGCTGTCGCGACGTCGCCCGCACGGACCAGCGTGTTGCCGATGCGGGCCGCACGATCGTCGTCGTGCCGCACGACGCGCTGCAGGACGTCGAGATGTGCCCGGACGACCTGGTATTCCTCGAGCGACGGGTGACGCTGCGGTTCGACGCGCCCGGTGTCGGGACGATCGTGGTGCGGGGGCGGTACTTCTACGAGGGGGGGCCGGCGGAGCAGGTGGTGAGGGTTGAGGTGCGGTAGACGCAGGTTCAAGAGCAGTGTTTACGATGTCCCCGGTTTGGAGTGTTACCTATCTCCCCGGCTGTTCACTCGGCGCGCCGATGACTGGACTCGCACTCTCCCGGTAGACACACCGCAACCGCAGTGCTCCCACCCCCCATCGCCATCTCAACACCGCCCGCGAGACCGAGCAGCGCGACGACCCCGATCGTCCTCGCAATAGCAGTCATTCTCGATCTCGGCATGGGTCTTTGTCGCTCAGTTGAGCTGTGCGCTCGACTCCGTCGGTTTGGCAGGCGCCAGCGGAGGGTCCTTCGAGTATCCAAGCCTCACCGCGGCCCTGCCCGCGTCAATCTTGCCAGCGCAGCAGCGAATCCGCCCGTCAAGTCACCTTCAGGAAAGAGCACGATGCTTCGCTCAGGGGGGATGCCGACCGCTTCGAACGAGGTGCCGACGTCATCAAAGACGCGTTGATACGGCAGCGTGACGCGAAACGCGTTCGGGAACGGCTTGGGGAGCATTGACGACAGGTCACCGCGAGTACGCTCGCCGATGTGAGTGACGTGCGGGAACGCGCGCATCATGAGCACGAAGATCTCGGCGGCGCTCGCTGTCACTTCGCTCGTGAGCAGGAGAACCGGTCGTCGTTCACCGCGGCCAACGGGTTCCACGTAGATCGTGTTCGGTGCTGCGCGGTCAACTTCGTAGCGCAGAAGGGGGCGTCGGACGTCAGCAAAATGGGACGCGACCAGTTGCGCCGCCGGGTCACTCCCACCGCCGTTCAACGCGACGTCAACAATGAACATCGCGGACGCGGCGAGATCGCGTTTCAGCCGCGAGAGCGCAGCGTCCAGTGAATCGAATTGCACCGGGCGCTCGGCGTTGGCGGCCGTGAAGCCGGAAAAACGATTGATCCGAACGTAGCCGATGGTATCGGCGATCGTACCCCACTCCAGTGCCCCGTTCGCACCCGATCTCCGCGTGCCCGGATCCAGGAGCGGGTAGACCGACTCCTGTACGGTTCGCTGCCACGTGGAAACGAACGCGCCCTCGGTGAGCGTCGTACCCGACGTCGCCCAGGCGTCGCGCAGACGCGCGCGCAGTTTCGGACTGGCTGCACTGAAGGTTCTTCCTGACCACGTCACATTGACGTGGCCGTCACGCAGTGGCTTGACCATCTCTGACAAGAGGTCGAACAGCTGCTCATCCGTCTCGAGTGCGTTCGCTCGTTCAGCGAAGCGGGCCTTATGGGCCGCCCAGTCCATCTGGCGCGCATCGAAGGATGCGTAATGCCGGTCAAACGCCCGGACGATGAGCTGATAGATCTGGCGCGGTTCCGTGCGCGCCCCGAGTCCAAGGATGCCGCACTCTTCAGGCAACGACGTGAGGCGCCGAAAGGTCGCCGGGGCTTGTAGGAGCGATGGCCGAGCCCGATAGTCGTAGTGGTGCAGGCGCAGCTCGCCGCCGCGCGGTTCGACCTGAAACAGGGCGTACGGCGGAACGAGGCCGGAGTCCGGGATACAGAACGTATCGAGTCGATGAAACACCTCCGTTCCATGCGGCGTGAACCGCACTACGTGACCGGTCGCCGGACTTTCCCAGACTCCTTGCACCTCTGGACGGACCGCATCGTCGCCTTGTCGAAGCGGACGCCATTCAGGCGCGCGAGCAGCGCACCCTCCGGTGGCTGCGGAGAGGACTAACATTGCAAGTGCGCGCGTCAGCGCCGAATTATTGCGAACCATGGGGGAAATATACGTGCCAAGTGGCCAAGGGCTCCATTCATGCGAGAAGCAATCGGGGCCCAGATACGCGCGAAGTGCGTGTTGCTAGTGGCCGCTCGACAGACCGACGACCGGGCCGGCCTTTTCCCGGTAGACATACCGCAACCGCAGAGCGCCCGCCCCCGCGAGCACCACCGGCAACCACAGAACGCCGAATGGCATCGGCAGCACATTCACCATCGCGATCTCAACACCGCACGCCGCCAGCAACGCTGTCTCACCGATGGCCCGTCCGAGCGGCACGCGACGCATGAGCGTCCAGCCCAGCAGCGGTCCGAGCACGACGCCGTATGCTGCGCCAAAGCCCGACGCGAACGCAATGATGGATCCGAGGGTGCGGAGGCTGAAGTCGTGCCAGCCGCCATTCACGAATACGATCCCGGAGAAGAGGACGCCCGTCAGGACTCCGCCGAGCACCCCGCCCGCGAGACCGAGCAGCGCGACGACTGCGATCGTTCTGGCAATGGCGGACGTTCTCGATCTTGGCATGGGTTCCTGGATTCACGCTGACGAAACGTGGTGCTGCTGCCGCTTCCATCGAAAGTGGTTGGCGGTGTCCCCGAAGCTCAGGGCACCAGTGAGCCGCTATCGGTCAGTAGAGGTGATACGCGCAGCGTTGAACGTTTGGAGCGCCAGGTCTGCGCGGAACGCCGGAGAGCTCCACGTTGTCCTGCACATCAATCCATTCTATAAACGCGGACAGCTGCTCCTCACTGGAGCCTCGCCTGAGTACGACCTCCGCGGTCCGAGTCGCATTGGGACCGAACGCCGGCGACATGAACCCCGCGCCATAGATGTCGTGCCTCGCAGCGATCGCAGTCGAGACAAAGGAGTCAAGGCGCGGCTCATCCCAAGTGCCCGGCACGGCGAGGCTCACGATCGGTCCTCGGGGAAAGTCCACGTAGTCATGCGCCCCGCGCTGCGACTGGGGCCGTGTCCACGTTTCGGGGTTGTCCTCATCCCACTCGGCCGGCCAGTTGGGGAGGATGTCGCGCCAGCGTTGAGGCGCGGAGAGCAGCCGAAGTCGCGCGATGAGTCTCGGGATTGCGCCGTCGCTCGCGCCCGCGATCGGGCAAGTTCGGGGATCGAGTCCGAGACGCTCGAACTCGCGCTTGGCATCAACCAATGGGTCTACCATCTCTCTCCCGAGCGCATCCCACGAATGTGTGCTTCTGTTCCGGACATTCCATAAAATGCGGCCGCGCAGCGGCCGCCACAATGAATGCGTGGTCCGGCAGCGCGGTGTCGCGTGCGCCGACCGCACGCCATTAAGGTGCGCGGACCGCAACACCTTCGGTGGCGATCGTCCGGACACTGTCCGCTCCGACAGGTTGCCGAAACCGCACCCTGGTTCTGCACGCTCCCCAGGAACTGCGGTGGTATGAGAACCTCGGTGCGCACCGGCTGCGGATAGATGGCGGGGCAAATGCGGTTCAGCGCATCCCGCGTGGTCCAGACCGCAACAGTGAGCCGGCCGCCGCGCCGAGGACTAGGCTCCGCATTCGCGTGCTCCGCTGGGGTACGACGAGTCTACCCGAGGGAGCTCGCTCGTCGTCACGAAGGGTCGAGCGTTGGCCGGACGCGTGCTTCTGCTGCGAGCCCCTACATAGATGCGGTTGCGGGGCAGCCGACAAGCCACTCACCGCGGAAAGACCCGCACGTTCGCGAACGCGCGAAGACTGTCCGCCAGCGACCGCACGATGGCCGTGCTCTCTTTGGTGAGCCTCCAACCTCTGCGCCATTCAGTAAAGTGTATCACTGCGGTATCGGGCCCGACGCTCAGGCACGCGCGAAGCTCTAGTGGATACCCTGCAGACGAGAGGGTGTCCGGAACATCCCCCAAGAAACTGTGGCCGTTGCCTTCACACGGCGTTGCGGCCGGCTTGATGCCGTGTCGCCCAAGCACTCGCGTGACGGTCGTGCGCAGCGAGTCCGGAGCGGGCATGCGCGAGCGAGGTTGCGGGCCGAGTTGCACGGCCGCGCCGGGGATCGGATCGCACGACGCTACCGCGAGTGTGATGGCGCTTACACCAAGTAACAGGCCCGCTCGCATGCTCGCCCTGGCCCGCAACGGTTGCATCGGCCTGCTCTCTCGGCTTGAATGTGGTGTACTCCCCTATTCTCCAGCCCGAACCAGCCGTCCGCAAGAATGCCACCTGTCCGAAACCACAGCCTCTACTGGTTCGTGCTACTTCTCCTGACCGTGGCATGTCAGCCGCGGTCGCTGGCACGCACACAGTCCGGTCCAGGAGAGTCGGCCAACGAGTCACTCTCGGTTGTCACCCCGTGTGCCGAACGACTCATTGTGAAGAACAGCGGACGCGTCGACCAGACGATCCGAGTCGACATCGGATTCGGCGACCCTCCTGACGTGCTTGTCCGCCGCCCGAATCCCGACTTCAAGTCTCTTCGTTCGTCGTCGCGCGCCCTCTCGTTGCCGACGCGCGGAGTGGCTGGGGTCGTCATCACAGGGCGCGACAGCACGATCGCCTTCGATTCGCGCTCGGCACCGCCGTGCGCGAAGTCGCTTGCCGATGCGACTCCCGAGCGACTCCCGGATGAGTTCGGACTCGAGAACTCGCTCTATCCGCGCGGGAAGTACACCGGCGCGGTCGTGTACCCGGGCTTGGTGATGGTGATCTGGAAACAGCCCGTCGACAGCGCCGCCGCAGATGCGCTACTGCGCGGGGAGGGTGCGTGGATCGTCGCGCGCACGAACTCCATCGCTGGTGCAATCATCTTGTGGTTCGACGGAGACGATTCGTCGGGACGACTCGCCGAACGCAAGGCGACACGACTCTCTCGGTCACCGCTCGTCCAAAACGCCATTCCGTACGCGCAGGACTGGGACGTTGGTGTTCCGTGAAGCGCTGTGAAGACTAAAGCGGAGCCACTGGCAATCCCGCGCGCACACGACTTGATGCGGATGGGGTGCAACGGTGGATTCGGGAGCGTGTTCGAGAGACGTGTCGGGCGCCGCGCGCTCGGAAGGACGCTTGAGTCATCTACTGGGAAGCTGACGCCCCGCATCGCGCGCGATGAGAGGGGAAGCACAAACAGCGGAGTTCCAGCCGAGCGTTGTGTCAGCCATCACTGCTCGGATCGCATAGTCTGCTGACGCCGATCGAAAGAGGGTCGCAAGCAGGTTGTTGGCCAGCCCGCTGCTTCTTTCCCTGCCCCAGAACGCCGCGGGAAGGTCCTGGTGCACAATCGTGACCTCGAACAACGAATCTCTCCGTACCAGCATCGCATCGAGACCGAACTCGCGCTTCGTTCCAGTCTCCCGCACTCGGTAGCTCGTAAAGCCCGTGCACGCGGCTAGTTGCCTTCGGTCGACTTCGTACCTCAGCGAGCCGTCCGTGCTGCTTCCAGAATCGGGAAACGCGGTGGCGATGTTCGACGACACGGTGAACAGCGTGGTGATCTTCGGAAGTGGCTCTGGACAGGATTGCGCACCACCGAGTGTCGCCGCAAACACGAACAGTGTGCGAAGTCGATACTGCATGCTGGGCCCTCCTCTGTTTCAGAGTCTTCGCGAGCGCAACTCGCACCTGTTCCACCAAGATCGCGCAGATCAAAGCCGAGTCGCCAGAGCCGACCACGTCATCTCACCGCAGCAAGAGGAGAAGGCGGAGCCACCGCCCCCGGCATCATTCGCGTCATGATGGTATTCAGCAGGTACTTCCCCGCGACTTCTTCGATGTACAAGCTGAGCTCAAAGGGCTTGGCGATCCCTTCGACTTTGAAGACCACGAGAACGACAGCCGGCGCCGCATCCTTCGCCGGAATGGCACTCCACCGATCCAGCGTGATCGTCGTCTGTGCGGGCGCGAGGTCTTTGCGAAGCGCGCCCATGTTCGGCGCATATCCGTTGAGCGCTCGAGTGCTCGCCACCGTCAGACGACACCGGTTCTTGCAACGCCCGATGTCATATCTACGGTAGCTGCGTGCCGCTTGCCGCGACACGAAGTCGTTGCCCCCCACTGATGATGCGCAGACTGTCCAGGCGCATGGAAAGGGGTTCTGCGTCGAGGATCGCACCTCTCGTCGGTGCTTCGCCGAACACGACGACCGTGTCACCGATGAAGGACCGGAGGCCCACCCCCGCTCCGCGAAGGATCACGATCGAGCGAGGCTCAAGCATCGGCGGGGGTTGGCCGCCCGCTCGATTCTTGCAGTCGACGGTACGTATAGGGGTTTCAAGGACAACGATTGTATCGCGTTGGCCCTGTTCTCCGGTTGCGGAGGTTGCGGTACGAACCCGCTCTCGAAGGATCCCAGTCAACCGTACGCGATCGGTGTCGTCCTGCAAGCAAATGAAGCCGGCGCCCACCTGCGCGGAGGCGGTAGCGCCAACGCTTGATTGCGCGACGTTCCGTGGCGCCAGATCGCCTTCCGCGACGGTGCGCGTGTTCGCCGTGTCGCAAGCTGTGCAGAAGAGCAGTATGAGCAGGACTTGTCGCATAGTGACGCTCGTCGGTGACTGCGTTCGGTTTGCTCCTGCCACGGGCATCCACCGGAGATGGTCAGCTGGCCCCGGTCGATGCAGCCGTTGATCGGTATCGTAGCGCAATGCCAAGCACGGCGACAGCGGCGCCGAGCATCGCACCCACCGCGATCCGTCCCAGGAGCCGCTGCATCGTCCAGAAGTCAGCGCCGAAGGGTCCCCGGGCGCAATTCAGCAGACCGGCGCATGCGGAGAGTCGGCGCACGAGCGCTCGGGTTGGGATGAGTCTGTTCCGACTGGCTGACGTCGAGTTATGCTGTGGCCGCTTCCATAGAACGTAGGTGGGCGGCCGTGCGATTCCGTAAAGTACTTGTGAGCACGGCCGCCCACCTGCTTCCC